>DATBKS010000270.1:0-4403 GCA_036555755.1 Thermoleophilaceae bacterium | reverse complement strand
TTGCGCTTCGAGCCCATTCGACCTCTCCTATCTCCGATAAACAGCCTTGTTCCCTTACGATACAGAAATGTCTCGGAGGATCGAAGTCCTGCCGCGGCCGCTCCACACGGACGTCCGGGAGGAGCTGCGCGCCTCGCAGCGCGGCCGCCTGATCTGCGCCATCGCGGACTCGGTGGCCGCGAAAGGCTACGCCGCCACGAGCGTCGAGAACGTGATCAGCCTCGCCGGCGTGTCGCGAAAGACCTTCTACGAGCACTTCAGCGACAAGGAGGAGTGCTTCCTCGCCGCTTACGATGCCGGCGCCGACGCGACCCACCAGGCGATGACCCAGGCCGCCGAGGGGCTCAGGGACTGGCAGGAGATCCTCGACGTCGTGTTCACCACCTGGCTCGAATTCCTCGACGCCGACCTCGCCTTCACGCGCGCGTACATGATCGAGTTCTGGGCGGCGGGCGAGGCCGCGCGCGAGCGCTGGATGGCGCGGCGCGACCGCACGGGCGGGCTCCTGAAGCAGCTGCACAAGCTCGCCCGCAAGGAGGACCCGCAGATCGTGCCGGTGTCGGACACCGTGATCGCCGCGGTGGTGGGCGGCGTCAACCGCGTGGTGATCTCCCACGTGCTGGCGGACAAGCCCGCACCGCTCACCAGCCTCAAGCCCGAGCTCCTGCGCTTCATCAAGCTCTCGCTCGCCTCGCACGAGCGGCACTAGCGCGTTCGTTATCGTCGCGGCCATGACGCTTCAGCGGATGGACAACGTCCTCATCGTCGTAGAGGACCTTGAGGCTGCCAAAGCGTTCTTCGCCGAGCTCGGTATGGAGCTGGAGGGCGAGACGACGGTCGAGGGGCCTTGGGCGGACGCCACCGTCGGGCTCACCGGGGTCCGTGCGGACATCGCCATGATGCGGGCCCCGGACGGACACGGCCGGGTAGAGCTGTCCAAGTTCCACACCCCGCCGGCGGTCAGAGTCGGGTCGGAAAGCGCGCCGTCGAACGCGCTGGGCATACGCCGCATCATGTTCGCCGTCGAGGACATCGATGACGTCGTGGCCCGCCTGTGCAACAACCACGGTGCCGAACTCGTCGGCGAAATCGCGCAGTACGAGGACATCTACAGGCTCTGCTTCCTGCGCGGCCCTGAGGGCATCGTCATCGGCCTGGGCGAGCGGCTCAGCTAGAACCCGCATTAAGCTGTGCGTCCGTTCTCATGGACCGCACGGAAGCGAGCGACCCTGATCGCCTCGCGCCGGGCACCGGGATGGCGCTCGCCGCGATGGCTGCGGCCGTGTTCGTCGTTACCAACGACTTCACCGCGCCTGCGGTCGCGCTACCCACGATCGAGCACGACTTCAACGCCGACATCGGCTCGGTGCAATGGGTCATCAACGCCTACTCGCTGCTGTTCGGCATCCTGATCGTCACGGGCGGGCGGCTCGCCGACATGTTCGGGCGGCGGCGGATGTTCTTCATCGGCGCGGCGATCTTCGCTGGCTTCTCCGCGCTCGCCGGCGCCGCGCAGAGCGTGCCCTGGCTGATCACCGCACGCGCGCTGATGGCGATCGGCGGCGCGCTGATGTGGCCGGCCACGATCGGGATGACGTTCGCCGCGCTCCCGAAGGCGAAGGCCGGCCTCGCGGGCGGCTTCATCCTCGGCGTGGCCGGACTAGGCAACGCGCTCGGCCCGATGATCGGCGGCCTCCTCACCGAGCAGGCGAGCTGGCGCTGGCTGTTCTTCCTGAATGTGCCGATCGCCGCCCTCGCGTGCGCGATGACCTGGTGGAAGATCCACCAGCCGAGCCCCGACGAGCACGGCCGCCTCGACTACGCGGGGATGGTGACGATCTCGGCCGGCCTCGCGGCCCTCCTGATCGCGCTCGACCAGAGCTCGGACTGGGGCTTTGCCGACTGGCGGGTGATCCTGCTGCTCGCCTGCACAGTCGCGCTGCTTGTCGCGTTCGTCCACATCGAGCGGCGGGAGGGAAAGAACGCGCTGATCCCGCCGAACATCATCGCCAACAGGGAGTTCGCCGCCGCCTGCACGGTCACGATCCTGCTCGCGGCCACCTTCTACTCGATGCTTCTGTACCTGCCGCAGTTCATGGTGAAGCTGCTCGGCTACGGGCCGTTCGAGGCGGGCGTCGCGCTCCTGCCGCTCATGATCCTGTTCAGCGGTGTGTCGTTCGCGTCCGGGCCGCTCTACAACCGCATCGGGCCGAAGAAGATCGTCTGCGCGGGCGGGGTGTGTTACATCGTGGCCGCCTACCTGCTGTCGAGGCCTGACGCCTCGTCGGGCTATCTCGACCTCGTGCCCGGGATGGCGGTCGCGGGCATCGGCATGGGCCTCGTCGTCTCGAGTCTCACCACAGCGGCGGTGACGACCGTGGACGAGGAGCACGCGAGCCTGGCGAGCGGCGTGGTGTTCATGTTCCAGACCGCGGGCGGCTCGCTCGGCCTCGGGCTCACGACCGCGGTGTTCACCGCGGCGGCGCAGCAGCACGTGCACAACGACGCGATCGCCGACTCGCTCAACCAGCTCCAGGAGCACGCCGTGAACGGGGTGCTGGTGGGCACCGACGGAGCCCAGGCGCTGCTCGCGCGACTGCCCGGCCAGGCGACGCACATCAAGGAGCTGGCGGCCGACGCGTTCGCCGCGGGCATGCACGCGGGCTTCCTGCTCGACGCCGGGCTGGCGGTGGTGGGCCTTGTGGTGGCCGCGCTCTACATCGGCGGGCCGCTGCGGCTGCGGCCGTTACGCGCGGCCGTAGACCGGGATCGCGCCGCCGCTGGTGGGAGTGGAGTCGTCGGAGACTAGGAAGCAGACGACCTTGGCGATCTGCTGCGGCGGCACCCACTTCGAGTAGTCGGCGTCGGGCTGCGCGCGGCGGTTGGCGGGCGTGTCGATCACGCTCGGGAGGATCGCGTTGCAGCGCACGCCGTCGTTGCGGTACTCGGCGTCGAGCGCCTGGATGAAGGCGAGCACGCCGGCCTTTGCGGTGATGTAGCCGGCAGCGCCTGCGAAGGGCTTGAGCGCAGGCCGCGCGGAGACGCCGACGAACGCTCCTCCCCCGTTCGAGATGATGCGCGGAATAGCCGCGCGCGCGAGGAGGAAGCCGGGGCGCAGGTTGAGGCGGAGCTGCTTCTCGAAGTCCTCGATGTCCGACTCGTGCACCTTCCCCGGCATGCTGAAGCCGCCGACGAGGTTGACCACCGCGCCGAGGTTGTCCACGCCGCCGACAGCCTCGTCCACCGCCTCCGGATCCATCAGGTCAGCCTGCACGAGCATCAGTCCCGAGCGCCCCTCGAAGTCCTTCTCGACGCGCTCGCGCTCCTCTTCGACGACCCACGTGGTGGTCACGGGATGGCCCTTGTCGAGCAGCGCTCCGAGCACCGCGGCGCCAAGCGCACCGGTGCCTCCGGCGACCAGGACGGCTGGTTTCTCACTCGCCATTGCGCCCCAGCGTAACGAGCCTGTGCCGTCCGAGTCCGGCTCTACGGTGGAACCCAATGGAGCAGCAAGCGCTAAGCGTCTCGAAGGTGTTCGTTCGCGACCTCTCTGACGGCCAGCCGGTCGACAGTGTCTTCGTCGTGCGCGAGCGCACGCGGCGCCAGAAGAAGAACGGCGAGTCGTTCCTCAAGCTCCAGCTCGGTGACGTCACGGGCATCGTCGAGGGCGTGCTCTGGGACCGCGTCGACGAGCTCTTCGAGCACTGCTCGCCCGGCGGCGCGGTGCGCGTTCTTGGCAACTTCTCCGTCGACCCGAAGTACGGCAACTCGCTCACGGTGCGGGCGCTGCGCCCCGCCGAGGCGGGCGAGTACGAGGCGTGCGACCTCGAGGAGGGACCGGTCCACTCCGTCGAGCAGATGGAGGCCGGGCTGCGCGAGCTCGTGGGCATGACCCAGAACCCGTACTTGCGCGAGCTGCTCGAGCGCTTCTTCGCCGAGGGCTCGGCGATCTGGACGCGCTGGCGCGAGGCGCCGGCCGCCAAGCGCTACCACCAGGCCTACCGCCATGGTCTGCTCGAGCACTGCCTGTCGGTTGCCCAGGGCGTGCACTCGCTGTGCGGCACGTTCCCCGAGATGGACCGCGAGCTGGCGGTCGCCGGCGCGCTGCTCCACGACATCGGGAAGATCGAGGCGTACTCGGTGGAGAACGGCGCGATCGAGCTCACCGACGCCGGCAAGCTCCAGGGCGAGATCGCGCTCGGCTACTACCTGGTGCGGCGCGAGATCGAGGAGATCGAGGGCTTCCCTGCTCCCTGTGCCGAGGGGCTGCTGCACATCATCCTGTCGCACCACGGCCAGCTCGAGCACGGCAGCCCGGTGGTTCCGTGCACCCGCGAGGCAACGCTCGTCCACATGGTCGACAACCTGGGCGGCAAGCTCGGCAGCTTCGACCGCCTCGAGAA
>DATBKS010000269.1:0-4200 GCA_036555755.1 Thermoleophilaceae bacterium | reverse complement strand
CGTCTGGTGGTCGTTACGGGCGCGCCGGGCGTCGGCAAGACGCGCCTGCGGCGGGAGTTCGAGAACTACGTCGACGGCCTGATGGACACCACGCTCTGGCATTCCGGGCGCTGCCTGTCCTACGGCGAGGGCGTGGCGTACTTCGCCCTGGCGGAGATGGTGCGTCAGCGCCTCGGCATCCCCGAGGAGGAAGCGCTCGACGACGCCACGCGCAAGCTCGACGTCGGGCTCGAGCGCTGGATTCCGGACGCGGCGGAGCGCGAGTTCCTCGAGCCGCGCCTTGGTGCGCTCATTGGGGTGTCGCAACCCGGGCTCGATCGCCCGGAGCTGTTCGCCGGCTGGCGGCTGTTCTTCGAGCGGTTGTCGGAGCACCTGCCGGTGGTGCTGTCGTTCGAGGATCTTCACTGGGCCGACGACGGCCTGCTCGACTTCATCGACCACCTGCTCGAGTGGTCTGCCGAGCGTCCCATCTTCATCCTCGGGCTGGCGCGTCCCGAGCTCACCGAGCGCCGCGCGGGCTGGCCCGCCGGCCGCCGCGGCGCCACGCCGCTCTACCTCGAGCCGCTGAGCGACGCGGCCGTGGGGCAGCTCCTCGACGGCCTCGTGAGTGGGTTGCCCGGCGAGGCCAGGCAGCGCATCGTCAGCCAGGCCGAGGGCGTGCCGCTGTACGCGCTCGAGACCGTGCGCGCGCTCGCGGATCGCGGCGTGCTCGTCGCCGGCGACGACGGCGGCCTGCGTCCCTCGGGCGAGCTCGGCGATCTCGACGTGCCCGCCACGCTTAGCTCGCTCCTTGCCGCGCGCCTCGACGGCCTCGGTCCGGACGAGCGCGAGCTCGTCAAGGCGATGGCGGTGTTCGGAGGCAGCTTCCCCCGCAGTGCGGCGGCGGCGCTCACCGAGCTGCCGGAGCAGAGCCTCGACGAGGCGCTCGCGTCGCTCGTGCGCAAGCAGGTGCTCGCGGTTCGAGCCGACCCGCTGTCGCCCGATCGCGGCCAGTACGCGTTCGCGCAGACGCTGCTGCGGACGGTCGCCTACGACATGCTCTCCAAGCACGAGCGTCGTCCGCGCCACCTGGCCGCCGCCGCCCACCTGCGCGCGACGTTCCCGAACGACGGCGAGGAAATGGCGGAGGTGATCGCCTCACATCTCCTCGACGCGTACCGCGCAGCCTCGGGCGATCCGGATGAGGACGAGCTCCGCGCGCTCGCGCTGGAGGCCCTGGGGAGGGCCGCCCAGCGCACGCTCTCGGTGGGTGCCCCCGAGGCGGCCGAGCGCATGTATCTGCTCGCGCGCGACCTTGCGACCTCGGACGACGAGCGCAGGGAGCTGACGAAGAGCGCGGGCGAGATGGCGATGCTGTCCGGCCGCTACGACGCCGCGATCGAGCTGCTCGAGGAGGTGGCGGCGGCATACTCGGCCGCGGGGCGGGAGGAGGAGGCCGCCGCGCTCGCGGCTCCGATCGGGATCGCGCTCCAGCGCTCCGGCCGTCCTCAGGAGGCGATCGAGCGGACGCGAGCAGCCCTCGCCGTGCTCGAACACGATCAGCTCAATCCGGACACCGCGTCAGTGAGCTCGGTGCTCGGAATGGCGCTCAGCTTTGCCGGGCACGACGAGGAGGTGGGCGTGTACCTCGACCGCGCGTTGATCGCGGCGCAGGCGCTCGACCTGCCGATCCCGCTGTGTCAGGCGCTGAACGCCCGAGGGGTCTCGTACATGCAGCAGTCGCGCTTCGACGAGGCGCTAGGCGTCTGGAGCGTGGCCGTGGACATCGCGGAGCGCCACGGCCTCACCGCCCTGCAGTCGGTAGCTCAGTCCAACATCGCCAACGTCATGCTCGCGAGGGACCTGCCCGACACCGAGGAGCGGATCAAGGAGGCGATCGTGCTCTCGCGGCGGGTCGGCGACAGCTACGGGCAGGCCGTCAGCACCGGCAACCTCATGCTGGCTTACCTCTTCTCCGGCAAGTGGGACGACGTGGAGCGGCTCGGGAAGGAGATCTTCGACGGCCCACCCGAGAATCAGGAGGACGCGCACATCCGCACCACGTGCCTGAAGGCTTGGCGAGGCGAGCCGGCCGCCGAGCACATCGAGGCGATTGCGTCCTGGGCGGAGAGCTTCGACATCGAGCGCCGCTTCATCGCCCGGGCCGCCTCAAACGCGCTTGCCCTGTCGGAGGGACGTTACGAGGTGCTGGTCGCGGACGGGATCGCCCCGGTGCGGGAGGGGGTCGACTCACTCGGTCCGCTGCACGAGGCATTCAGGATCCAGTGGCCCGACACGCTCCAGGCGGCAATCGCCACCGACGAGCTCGAGCTGGCGGACGAGCTTCTCGCGCTGCTCGAATCCGTGCCGCGCGGACTGGTCTCGCCATACCTGCGGGCCGAGCTTCACCATGGGCGTGGGCTGGTGGCTGCGGCGAAGGGGGTGGGCGAGGATGTCGAGTCCGAGCTGCGGGCGGCGATCGACGGTCTGCGAGAGCTCGATTACCCGTATCAACTGGCCCGCGCTGAGACCGACCTTGCGGAGTGGCTGATCGGGCAGGGCCGGCACCCCGAGGCGACGCAGCTTCTGACGGACGCGGTGGCAAGGCTGACGCCTCTGCGCGCGGCGCCGCTGCTCGCCCGCGCCAGTGAGTTACTGAGCCGGGTGCCGGCGGCCACCGCGTGAAGCGGCTGGCGCGCTACACGGAGGGGATGCGGGCGGCGCTGCGCCACCGCGACCTTCGTCTGCTGTTCGGCGGGCTCGTGATCTCCGCGAGCGGGTCGTGGGCGTACAACGTTGCGCTGCTTGCCTACGTTTTCGACCGAACGCACTCGCTCAGTTGGGTGGGAGCTGCGGGGCTCGGGCGGTTCGTCCCGGCGCTCGTGTTCAGCACCTACGGGGGAGTGATCGCCGAGCGCTTCGAGCGGGTTCGGGTGATGGTCACGTCCGACCTGGTCTGCCTCGTGTTCCAGGTCGGGCTGTGCGTGGCCGCCGCCCTCACCGCGCCCGCGTGGGTGGCGATCTTCCTGGCTGCTTTGACGGCGGTGGGCAACGTCGTCTACAGCCCTGCGGTGGCGGCGATGCTGCCGGAGCTGGCGGGGGAGGACGACCTCGTGGCGGCGAACGCGCTGAACGGGACGATCGACAACCTGGTGGTTGTTGCGGGGCCCGCGGTAGGCGCGGGGTTGCTCGCGTTGGGGTCGGCGTCGCTGGCCTTCGGGATCAACGCGGCCACGTTCGGGGTGTCGGCTTTGCTCGTTGCGCAGATGAAGGCGCGCAGCCGGCCGGTGGACGTGACCGAGGGTTCGACGGCGGGCGTGCTCAAGCAGATGAGCGTGGGGGTGAAGGCGATCTTCGCGTCCGAGGCGGCGCGGGTGCTCGTCATGTTCAGCGTGCTGGCGAGCTTCGTCTACGGCACGGACACCGTGTTGCTCGTCGGAGTGTCAGATGCGCAGCTCGGCACGGGGCCGGAGGGATTCGGCTATCTGCTCGCGGGTCTCGGCGTGGGCGGGATCCTCATGGCCTTCGTGGTCGACAAGCTCGCGAGCTCGCGCCGGCTCGCGCTGATCATCACAGCGGGCATGGCGGTGTACTGCCTGCCGACCGCGCTGCTCGTCGTGGTGCACTCGCCCGGGGTGGCGTTCGCGCTCGAGATCATCCGCGGCGGCGGGACGCTGGTGGTGGACGTGCTGGCGATCACCGCGCTCCAGCGCGCGGTGTCCGACGAGGTGATCGCGCGCGTGTTCGGTGTGTTCTTCGCGCTGGTGCTCGGTGCGATCTCGCTGGGCACGATCGTCACGCCGCCGATCGTCAACGGGCCGGGGCTGCACACGGCGCTCTACGTGATGAGCTTCGTGCCGCTCGGGATCGGGCTGCTGGGGTACCCGTCGCTTGTTCGGATCGACCGCGCTGCCGCCGCGCGCTTCGACGAGTTGGTGCCGCGCATCGCGCTGCTCGAGCAGCTCGGGATCTTCGCCTCGGCCAGCCGCCCGGTGCTCGAGCGCCTCGCGGCGGCGTGCGTGCCGGTTCGCGTTGCCCCGGGCGAGGCGATCATCACCGAGGGCGAAGAAGCCGACGCGCTGTACGTGATCGTGTCGGGGCGCGTGGATGTGAAGTCACGCGGCGAGACCGGGGTGGAGGAGCACATCCGCGTGATGGAGCCCGGGACCTACTTCGGCGAGATCGGGCTGCTCGAGCGGATCCCGCGCACGGCCACGGTCA
>DATBKS010000268.1:0-1606 GCA_036555755.1 Thermoleophilaceae bacterium | reverse complement strand
CGCACGTCCACGAGCTCGCGCATGTCGTCCGGCATCTCGCGCTCCCAGTAGTGCTTGAAGCGCTCGGGCTCGAGGTCGATCTCGCGCTGCGCCCGGCGGATCGCGCGGAAGTAGCGCTCGAGGTCGTCGGCGTCGGCGTCCTCGGCGACCAGGAAGCCCATGATGAAGGTGCTGTCCACGAGCTTGCAAAAGCCGAGCTGCTCGAGGATGTAGTACTGGGCGCCGAACACGTTCACCGCCTCGACCTCGCCCGAGCGCAGCTGGCGCACGCGATCGAACGGCAGGCCGATGAAGCCGAGCTCGATCTGGGAGCGCTCGAGGAACGGCTCGAGCGCCTGGATCGCGGAGTAGTGGCTGCCGGAGTGGTAGCCCACGCCGACCGCGACGTTCGCCAGATCCTCCGGCCGTTTGTACAGCGCATCCGGCGCGACGAAGATCCCCGACTCGCACACCGAGTAGGCCTTGCCCCACATCTTCCCGTGGCTCGATGAGGCGGCGGCGTTGACCGCCCAGTGGCAGGCGGCGGACACCTCGCACGAGCGTCCCTCGGACATGTCCTCGAAGGCGCCGCTGCGAATGTCGATCGGCGCGGAGTCCGCGCTGCCGACCGGCGCGGCGGGACGCGAGGCTCCCGCGAAGCCCTGCGGCTCGAACTCGTAGTCGAGCCCCTCGTCCGCGAACAGTCCGAGGTCCTCGGCGACCCACTCCTGAAGTCGCACATGCGGCTGGATGCGGAACTTGGGCATGGGGTCTCCCTTCTCCTGGGCTGGCGGACTCCGTACCCGCAGCCTACGCCTACGACACTCAGCCGCCGCCCACGAGCTCCTCGAGCCGGCGGTGCACGAGCGCGGTGGCCATCGCGCCCTCGCCCACCGCGGCGCCGACGCGCTTGGTGGAGCCGCTGCGCACATCGCCCGCCGCGAACAGTCCGGGCACGCTCGTCTCGAGCGCGAGTGGATCGCGGTCGAGCGGCCAGCTGTCCGGCCGGTGGCCGTCCTCGAGCAGGTCGGGGCCGGTGAGGATGAAGCCCTGCTCGTTGGTGCGGACGCCGGCGGCCTCGGCCCAGGTGGTGCGCGGCTCGCCGCCGATGCAGAGGAACAGCGCGCGTGCTTGATGGCGCTCGGACCTGCCACCGCCGTCGGTGAGCGTGACCTCGCCGAGGTGGTCGTCCTCCGGCTCGACGTCGGTCACTTGCGTGTGGAGGCGGACGTCGATCCCCGGGTGCGCCTCGATGCGGTCGACCAGGTAGCCGGACATCGTCTTGCCGAGGCTGTCGCCGCGGACGACCATCGTCACGTGCGCTTTCGCATTCGCGAGGTTCATCACGGCCTGGCCGGCGGAGTTGCCGGCGCCGACCACCACGACGCTGTCGCCGCGGCAACGCGCGGCCTCGCTGCGGCCGGCGCCGTAGTAGACGCCGCGGTCGAGCAGGTCGTGAACGCCGTCGACGTTCAGCCGCCGCCAGTCCATGCCCGGCGAGGCGATGGCCACGTGGGCCGTCACCTCGTAGCCCCCGCTGATGAAGAGCTTGGGCTTGCCGTCGTGGGTCATGTCGCTGCCGACCACTCCGCGCAGCAGCACGAGCTCGGCGCCGAAGTGCTCCGCC
>DATBKS010000267.1:0-2747 GCA_036555755.1 Thermoleophilaceae bacterium | reverse complement strand
GACATCCTGCGCGGCTATGCGGAGCTGCCGCCGGGCGAGAAGAGCCACCGCATCGAGCTGCGCTTTCTGCGCTCGCCCTTGGAGGTGCTCGGCGAGGACGACACCGGATGCGTTTCCGGACTCAAGGTGGTGCGCAACCGCATCGAGCCTGATGCGTCGGGTGCTCTGCGTGCGGTGTCGACCGGCGAGGAAGAGGTCATCCAGTGCGGCCTCGTGCTGCGCTCGATCGGCTACCGCGGCAACCCGCTCGCGGGCGTGCCGTTCGACGAGAAGCGCGGGCTGATCGCCAACAAGGGCGGCCGCGTGACCACCGAGGATGGCGAGCCGCTGGCCGGCGAGTACGCCGTGGGCTGGATCAAGCGCGGGCCGAGCGGGGTGATCGGCACGAACAAGAAGGACGCCGCCGACACCGTCGCCCGCGTGGTGGAGGACGCCGAGGCGGACCGCCTGAACGAGCCGACATCGCCCGACCCCGCCGAGTGCGAGGAGTGGCTGATGGACAACGTGCCGGGCCTCGTGACCTGGGAGGGCTGGCAGGCGATCGACGTGCACGAGCAGGGACTCGGCGAGCCGCACGGGCGCCCGCGCGTCAAGCTGGTGCGGGTGCCGGAGATGATCGCGGTGGCCGAGGGCACCCGCGTCGAGCGCTAGCAGTACCTAGCGCGCGACGGTGCGCCGGTAGCGCTCGGTGGCGAGCACCGAGAACACGGCGATGATCCCGATGCACCACAGCAGGCCGACCCAGATGTCCGTGCCGGCCGGAGTGCCCAGCCAGAGCGCGCGCAGCGCATCGACGATCGTGGTGATCGGGTTGGCGTTGGCGATCGCCTCGAGCACCTTGGGCATCGACGCCGTCGGCACGTAGACCGACGACACGAACGTCAGCGGGAAGATGATGATCGTGATCAGCGCGGAGGCCGACTCGGGCGTGGACGAGATCAGCCCGATGAACGCGTAGACCCACGACATCGCGTAACCGAACAGCAGTACGAGGCCGAAGCCGGCGGCGATCTCGGCGGCGTTCGCGTTGAAGCTGAAACCGACGATGAAGCCCACGGCGGTCATCGTCACGAGCGCGATCACGTTCATCGCGATGTCGCTGAAGGTCCGGCCCGCGATCACGGCCGAGCGCGCGATTGGCAGAGAGCGGAAGCGGTCGATCAAGCCCTTGCGCAGGTCGTCCGAGATCCCGAGCGAGGTGGCGTAGCCCGTGAAGGCGATCATCTGGATCACGATGCCGGGCAGGAAGAAGTCGATGTAGTCGAAGCCCGGCGTCTGGATCGCGCCGCCGAACACGTACGTGAACAGGACGACGAACATGATCGGCTGGAAGGTCACGCCGACGAGCAGGTCCGGGTTGCGCGGCAGCCGGCGCAGGTTGCGGCCGGCGAGCAGCAGGGCGTCGCGTATCGCGTAGGTCACTTGGCGGCCACCTCCTCGCGCTCCTCGTGTTCGGCCGCGTGTCCGGTGAGCCCGAGGAAGACGTCGTCGAGCGTCGGGCGCCGCAGAGCAAGGTCACTCACCTCGATGCCTGCTTCGTCGAGCCGTCTCAGGGCGTTCGCGACGGTGCCGTCTCTTCGTGAAACTGCAGCAATAAGGACACCGTCGTGTAGCTCTGGCGCTTCGTCCACCACGGAGGCGAGCGCCTCGCTCGCCGATTCGGCTTGTGTCGAATCCTCGAGCCGCACCTCGAGACGGTCGCCGCCCACGCGGTCCTTCAGCTCAGCGGCGGTGCCCTCGGCGATCACGCGGCCGTGGTCCATCACCGCGATCTGGTCCGCGAGGCGGTCGGCTTCGTCCAGGTACTGCGTGGTGAGCAGCACCGTGCTGCCCCCGACCACGAGCTCGGTGATCGTCTCCCAGAGACCGAGGCGGCTGCGTGGGTCGAGCCCGGTGGTGGGCTCGTCGAGGAAGAGCATCGGCGGCCGGGCCACCAGCGCGCCGGCGAGGTCGAGTCGGCGGCGCATGCCGCCCGAGTAGGTGTTCACGAGCCGGTTGCCGGCGGCTGAAAGATCGAAGCGCTCGAGCAGATCGTCCGCGCGCTCGCGCGCCTCGCGGGCGCGCATCCGGTAGAGGCGGCCGAAGAGCTCGAGGTTCTCGCGGCCGGTGAGGCTCTCGTCGACCGCCGCGTACTGGCCCGCCAGCCCGATCTGGGTGCGGAGCTGGGCGGCGTCCTTGACCACGTCGAGGCCGTCGACATACGCCGTTCCGCCGTCGGGCGTGAGCAGCGTGGTGAGGATCCGGACGACGGTGGTCTTGCCCGCGCCGTTCGGCCCCAGGAGGCCGAGCACCGTTCCCTTCTCCGCGATCAGATCGACGCTATCGAGCGCCTGAACGTCGCCGTATTGCTTGCAAAGTCCTTGAGTCTCGATCGCTGGGGCCATGTTCTGGAAGCTACCGAAGTGGCAACAGCTGCCTTAGCTCTCGCATCATCTGGGCGGGCTGCTCGAACACGTCGCCCCAGGTGTAGCGGCGGAACTCGTCGCCTCTCGCGTGGGCCTCGCGCTCGCGCCGGCGGTCCTGCTCCCAGGCGTGACGCGAGCCGTGGTACGTGTAGCTGTCGAGCTCGACTGTGAGCTTGTGATCCGGCCAGCGGCAGTCGACTCTGCGGCCGCCCGCGGGGCGGTTCGTTTCCGGGATCGGCAGCCACGCCTCGTCGAGCCGTTCGATGAAGCGCTTCTCGAGCTTGCTGAGGAGGACCTTGGTGTCACCGAGGAGCACGGCGCGGAGCTTGGCTGCGCCCGGAG
>DATBKS010000266.1:0-1652 GCA_036555755.1 Thermoleophilaceae bacterium | reverse complement strand
CATGAGACGTACGGCGTGTTGCCCGAGAACGTGATGTCCGGACGGGTGGACGGGTTCGAGTCGAACGAGATCGGCTGGCCGTTGTTCACCAGCTCGAAGTGCGCCGTGGCGCCGCTGCCAACGAGACGCGACACGAAGATCTGATTGGTTCCGCTCAGCTCCTCGTCCCACGCGACCCACGGGACCGTGAGGTTGGCGGGGTTCATCGTGCCGGCGGCCACGCGCGGGTCCTCCGCGGCGTTCACCGGGTTCTTGTTGAGCGAGCACGCCTTCTCGGCGTCCGTACTCGCGCCGCAGGGGCCGCCGTGCGTGGAGTTGTCGAGCACGCCCTGTCCGGCGTTGCCGACCGCCAGCCAGTGGAAGCCGCCGTCGGCGGTGCCGTCGCTGATGCCCTTCGCGGCGAACACCATGTCGTTGCCGAGCAGGCTGTCGCCGGAGGCGCCGGTCTCGTACCAGACCACCCACGGCACCGAGTCGCTCGGTCCGGTGAAGGCGATGTCGGGCTCGATGCCCTCACGCGTGCGATCGACGTTCAGGCTCGGGTCGCTGGACTCGCGCTCCGTGCCCACCTGCTGCCAGCAGAACCCGCCATCCGGTGCGTCGGCCGGGTTGGCCGCCGCCGGCTTCACGCCGTTGCAGTTCGTCGAGGCCGGGCCAACCGGCTTCACGACGAAGATCTGATCGGTGGTGGGGGCCACGCCCTCCTCCTGCCACGTGATCCACGGACCCGGCTTGGTCGAATCGGCGGTGGAGCCGCCGGCCACCGACGGGTTCTCCGCTTCCTTGTTCGTGTGGATGTTGAGCGATGGGATGGCGACGGTGCCGCCGCC
The DNA here is from genome assembly GCA_036555755.1 of Thermoleophilaceae bacterium. GTDB lineage: Bacteria > Actinomycetota > Thermoleophilia > Solirubrobacterales > Thermoleophilaceae > JAICJR01. The sequence continues at coordinate 822 of DATBKS010000266.1, read as the reverse complement.
GGTGCCGCGGCTCTGCCCGGCGAAGATCCATTTGTTCTGAGTCTGGTCGAAGCGGCTGGCGAAGATGTTGTTCGCCCCGAAGCCGGTGCCGGCGGTGTCCTCGTACCAGGTCGCCCAGGGCACGGTGCGGCCGGCTCCCGCGAAGTCGATCGCGGGGGCTTCGCCGTCCTCGCCCTTGTTGAAGTTCAGGGAACCGGGGAATTGCGACGACGCGCTCGAGACGCCTCCGACCGTGCCGTTCCCCTGTGTCACCCACGCGCCGTTCTTGAACGCGCGGACGAACACTTGGTCCTTGTTGCCGCCCGCTTCCTGCTGGCGGAAGATCGACCACGGCACGGCCTTGCCGCCCGCGGTGAGTGCGCCGCCGACCACGTCGGCGTTGGTCGGATCCTCCCCGCTGACGCTCTGGGACGGATCGATTCCCGCTGCCGCATCGTTGTTCACCTGCGAACCGTCCGCAGGCAGCGAGCCAAATGCTGCGAGTGCTGAGGCGGCGATCGTCAGGGCGAGGACCGCCGTGGCGATGGTCAAAGCGACCGCTCGCCGCGGAAAACGCGCTCTCATGATCGGAGAGACCTCCTAGGTTGTCCCGGGCGGTGAGGACCCGGGGCGGAGCGCTGGGCCAGAAGCGCTCCTGGGGGCTTTGGGGTGTTGGCTAAGCAAGACGTGCCGCGGGCGCCGTTTATTCCCGTGACATTGTTCACCCTGCAATGACGCTGGCCACGAGACGACGCAAGCACTGGGGTTGGGGCTACGAGGATCAGCAGCCGCCGCCGCAAGAGGTGCGCGACGCCGCTGTGGGCATCCGCGCGCACCTCGGCT
>DATBKS010000265.1:0-16305 GCA_036555755.1 Thermoleophilaceae bacterium | reverse complement strand
AACAAGAACAAGAAGCGCTTCGCGCAGCCGGAGACGCGCGACCTGCTGGTTGTGCTCAACCCGAAGAAGGCGAAGGCTGCGGCGGCGCTCAAGGCGATCAAGGGCGGCCAGTCGTGGAAGTCGGTGGCCAAGAAGTACTCGACCGACGACGCCTCGAAGGCGCAGGGCGGCAAGCTGCCGAACGTCACGCAGGGCCAGCAGGAGAAGGGCTTCGACACGGCCATCTTCAGCGCTCCGAAGGCCAAGGTCCAGGGCCCCGTGAAGACGCAGTTCGGCTACTACGTCTTCAAGGTCACCAAGGTCACGCCGGCTTCGCAGCAGACGGAGCAGCAGGCGCACGACACGATCGTCAGCCTCCTGCGCTCGCAGCAGGAGCAGAACGCGATCAACGCTTTCGTCAAGGACTACCAGAAGCGGTACAAGGACAAGACGAAGTGCGCGAAGGACTACGTCATCGACAGCTGCAAGAACGCTCCGAAGACGAAGACCGGAACGGCACCCGTCTCCGGCGCCGCGCCGCAGCAGACGCCGGCCGCGCCGACGACGACGCCCGCCGCACCGTCGGGCACCACAGGCAAGTAAGTGGACGGGGAGCCGGCCCGCTCCCTGGTCGCGCTCGACGAGATAACGCGCCGGCTGCGGCGTGACTGCCCCTGGGATCGTGAGCAGGACGAGCGCTCGATAGTCCCGCATACGGTCGAGGAGGCGTACGAGCTGGCGGACGCCGCGCATTTGGGCGACGACGCCAAAATGCTCGACGAGCTGGGCGACGTCCTCTTCCAGGTCTATTTCCTGTCGCTGCTGCTCGAGGAGCGCGGCAAGGGCGACCTCGCCGCCGTGGCCGAGCACTGCCGCCAGAAGCTGATCCGCCGCCACCCTCACGTCTTCGGGGACACGGAGGCGGCCGACGCCGCCACCGTGCTCCGCAACTGGGACCAGATCAAGCAGACCGAGCCCGGTCGCGAGAGCGACGAGGTGTTCCATGACATCCCCGAGAACCTGCCGTCGCTGCTCTACGCGCGCAAGGTCCTGCGGCGCGCCGCATCGCGTAGCGACTTCGAGCACCCAGACCCAGATAGTCTGCGCCGCCGTCTCCGGGAACGGGTCGACGCGGACAGCTTCGAGGCGCTTGGAGACCTTCTCTTCGACTGCGTGGCGCTGGCGCGCGACGCCGGGGTGGACCCCGAGCTCGCGCTGCGCGCCGCCGCTGACAGATTCAGGAAGGCGATAGACGACACATGAGCGAGATCACCCAGGTACACGCACGGCAGGTGCTCGACAGCCGCGGCAATCCCACTGTGGAGGTAGAGGTCAAGCTCGCCTCCGCCGGGAGCGGCCGCGCGATCGTTCCCTCGGGCGCGTCCACCGGCGAGTTCGAGGCCGTCGAACTGCGTGACGGCGGTGACGCCTTCGGCGGCAAGGGCGTCACCCGCGCGGTGGAGAACGTGCGCGGCGAGATCGCATCCGCGGTTACCGGCCTCGACGCCGACGACCAGGCCGGCCTCGACCGCACGATGATCGAGCTCGACGGCACCGACAACAAGGGACGCCTCGGGGCCAATGCCCTACTTGGCGTGTCGCTCGCCGCAGCAAAGGCCACGGCCGAGGAGCACGGCCTGCCGCTGTGGCGCTACCTTGGCGGCGACTCCACCGGCGTGCTGCCCGTCCCGATGATGAACGTGCTTAACGGTGGCGCGCATGCGGACAACAAGGTCGATTTCCAGGAGTTCATGGTCGTGCCGGTCGGCTTCGACACCTACTCGCGGGCGCTCCAGGCCGGCGCCGAGGTGTTCCACGCTCTGAAGGGGACACTCCACGAGCGCGGCCTCGGCACGACCGTCGGCGACGAGGGCGGCTTTGCTCCCGACCTCGATTCGAACGAGCAGGCGCTCGAGTTCCTCGTGGAGGGCATCTCGGCCGCCGGCTACAAGCCCGGCGACGATGTGGCCATCGCGCTCGACCCCGCCACCAGCGAGCTCTACAAGTCCGATGCGTACGACCTCGAGCACGAGGGCCGCAAGCTCTCCTCCGCCGAGCTCGCCGACTACTGGGCCGACCTCTCGGCCCGCTACCCGATCGTCTCGATCGAGGACGGCATGGACGAGGAGGACTGGGACGGCTGGAAGCTGCTCACCGACCGCATCGGCGACAAGATCCAGCTCGTCGGCGACGACCTGTTCGTCACGAACTCGGAGCGCCTGCGGAGAGGCATCGACCTTGGCGTGGCCAACTCGATCCTCGTGAAGGTCAACCAGATCGGCACGCTCACCGAGACGCTCGACGCGATCAACACGGCCCGCGAGGCCGGCTACACGGCGGTCATGTCGCACCGCTCAGGCGAGACCGAGGACGTGACCATCGCCGACCTCGCCGTGGCAACCGCCTGCGGCCAGATCAAGACCGGCGCGCCGTCACGGACCGACCGCGTGGCGAAGTACAACCAGCTCCTGCGGATCGAAGAGGCCCTCGGCGCTGACGCCTCTTACCCCGGGAGGTCGGTGTTCCGCTGAACGGCGTCGTCGTAGCCGTCAACTCGAACCCGCAGCACGTGGTGTCGAAGGCGGGCCGCGACAGCATCCGCCTGCTCGCCGGGTTGGGTGTCGAGGGCGACGCGCACATGGGGGAGACGGTCCAGCACCGCTCCCGCGTCAGGCGTGACCCGAGCCAACCCAACCTCCGCCAGGTCCATCTCATCCACTCGGAGCTTCACGACGAGCTGCGGGAGAAGGGATTCGAGGTGGCCGGCGGCCAGATGGGCGAGAACGTGACCACCCGCGGGATTGACCTCCTCGCCATGCCAACCGGTACCCGGCTCAGGATCGGCGACGAGGCCGAGATCGAGATCACCGGCCTCCGCAACCCCTGCACGCAGCTGAACGGGATCAAGGACGGCCTGATGGCCGCCACCATCGAGCGCGACGCCGACGGCGGCCTGGTCCGCAAGGCCGGCGTGATGGCAATCGTCCACGCAGGCGGCGAGGTCCGCCCAGGCGACCCGATCGTCGCGGAGCTGCCCGCCGAACCTCACGCGCCGCTAGAGCCCGTCTGACTAGCCGTAGGCCCCGCTGCTCGAAGGCGCGATGACTGCGGTCTCCCTCGTGCCCGAGTCATCCAGCAAGACCACAAACAGGCACAGCATCGTGAGCACGCTCAGCTCGTGGGATGACTCCAGCTCGGCCTTGGGGGCCACCTCGATCTGATCGGTGGCCACCTCGGCCGCCAGCTCGAGAATCACGCCACGGCCTGACTGCGTGACCCGCCAGCGGTTGACCCACCGCTTGTTCCCGAGCAAGTTCCGCAGAAAGCCGCCGACAGTTCGCCGGGAGCCGTGCAAGATCTTTGTCGAGCTGGCCAGGCGGCGGGGAGGACACCCAGCGCGCAGGGCGAAGGGCGCTGTCAGATGGCCCAAGCAGCCTCAGCCAGCGCCCAACGAGCCGCCGCGCGGCGCAAGCAGAGGGCCGCAGGGACTCGCACCAAGCGCCCGACAGGGCGCTCAGGCATCCGCTGGGACCGGGTGGCCCGCGCGGCGCTGCTCGGGACGCTCGGCGTGGTCCTCCTGCTGTACATCTCGCCGCTTCACCGCTGGCTCACGCAGCGCAACCTGGCGAGCCAGCAGACGCAGGAGCACCAGATGCTCCAGAAGCAGAACAAGGACCTTCGCGCCCACATCAAGCTCCTCCACGACCCCAGCGCCCTCGAAGCCGAGGCGCGCAAGCTCGGCATGGTCCGCCGAGGCGAGCGCGAGTACGTGGTCCAAAACCTGCCGGGCCGCTAACGTCGGGGGCCGTGTCGTACGCGGTCGAAAACGCGCTGTTCCAATGGGAGGACGGCGAGCGCCATCTCAGGGCGACCTCGGAGCCTGCCCGCGGGCAGCTCGAGAACGCCGTGGCGGTCGTCCTCGACGAGCTGCGCCGGCGCCTCGGATCCGCCTTCAGCGTCGAGGAGCTCGCGGCGTTCTACGCGGGCGACATCGACTGGGCATTCGACATCGCGCAGCGCTCGACGGCCGGCACCGACTCGTCTTGGGTCGTCGACGCTGCCTTCAGCCGCTACGCCCGTGAGGCCACGAACTACGCCGGTGGCCGCGCACGAGAGATCATCGGCCGCGCCGACCGCTAGCTAGTCGTCGTCTGAGTCGCCGTTGTCGTTGTCGTTGCCGTTGTCGTCATCGCCGGCGTCCTCACCGGCGCGGCGAATGATGATGCGGTCGGGCTCGACGGCGATGGTCACGGGGCGGTGGCCCGCCCAGTGCTCGGCGTAGACCGGGTTGTCCTGGATCGCGGGGTCGAGCCAGAGCCCGAAGCCCTCATCGCCATGGTCGAAGGTGCCCTCTAGGTCCTTCCCGCGGCCACGGCCCCCGCGCCGACCACGGCCACCGCGACGGCCGCGCCTGCGCCGAGGCTTGTCCTCGCGCTCGTCGTCGTCGCCGTTCTCGTCGTCGTCCTCGTCGGGCTCAGCCTCGAGCTCGGCGGCCACCAGGGCGTCGTCCTCGGCGCGCAGGTCCAGCTCGTCGTCAAGCCCGGGGCCGAAATCTCCGTCCCCATCGGGCGGCGCAAGCTCATGCTCCCGCTTGAAGGAGTCGATGTCCTTAACGCTTACATCCAGCTGGTGCGCAATCCATGCATCGGTGCGCCCCTGCCGGACCCAGCTCCGAATCTGGTTGAGTTGCGATTTGAGCGATCTGCGTGCCAAGAGGCGGGGAGACTACCAACCCAAATCCGCTGGGATCTTGCTTAGACTTCGCATGTCACCAAGCGACAGTCCCGATCGCCAGGCAGGGCAAGTATTGCGCCAGTCTGGGGGCGGGGATCTATACACTGAGCCACGGAGGCGCTCATGCAGTTGGGCCGCAAACCCGGGCAGGGAGGCAATCGATGCTGGTTCTGACTAGGAAGTCCAACCAGAGCATCATGATCGGAGACGACATCGAGGTGTCCGTCTTAGCGATCATGGGCGAGAAGGTTCGGATCGGCATCGAGGCACCGCGCAAGGTGCCCGTCTTCCGCAAAGAGGTGTATCTCGAGATCCAGCTCGAGCGCTCCGACGAGAGCGAGCGCGAGCAGGTCACCGAGGCGCTCGAGCGCCTCAAGTCAAAGAAGCAGTAACTCCGTCCCGGCGGCGTTAGCTGCCGATCAGCAGCGAAAGCGTCTCGAACATCGCAACCGTCACCACGACGGTGGTGGCCACGATCACCATCACCAGCACGGTGAAGTTGACGTTTCCGCGCTTCTGAACCGCCTGGGCACGGCGCACGCGTGAACGCTCGGCGGCCTCCTTGCGGAGGCGGTCCCTGCGCAGCCGCTCCTCGGATGTCTCCTCGTGGAAGGCAGCCTCGAATTCGGCCAGGGACTGTCGCATGCGCATTGCCACGGCGGGGAAGGCTACACGGTTTATCGGGCAGCGGCGGTGGCTTCTGCCTCTTCGTACACCCGTACGAAGCGCAGATAGTTCTCGCCGATCTGCCGGGCGGCGTCTTCCCGCTCTAGAGAGCCATCGATGAAGCCCTTGAGCGCGTCACCCCAAATCGAGCGGCCGATGGCGAATCCGACGAAACCGTCCACCGGAGCAGCCTCCCTGAGCCAGTGGTCCACCTTCTCGTCGCTGGCGCCACGGCCCAGCAGCACGCATACAACGCCGTCGCGCCCGCCCGCACGGGTCTGCTGGGCGAGCATCTCGGCGTCGGAGCGCTCGTCCACGCCCTCGATCTTCCAGATGTCCACCTCGATGCCGTAGTTCTGGATGTCCTCGATCGCGCGGCGCATCAGCTCCGGGCGCAGATCGGCGTCGTAGCGGTCGCTGTCGCCGTCGACGGACGCGAGCTGGTCGTCCGTGGCCGGCACGAGCAGCTCGAACAGGAACAGGCGGTCGTGCTCGTGCAGCCAGTCGGCGAGCCGCTTGAGACGCCCGAGCTGGCGCTCGTTCATCTCAGTGTCCGGGTCGTCCGGGTTGTAGCGGACGAGCACCTTGGAGAAATCCGGGTCGAACTTCTCGATGTGGTCGCCAAAGGCGTCGCCGTACTCGAAGTCGAACTCGTTCTGGCCGCTCTTCTCAACCGGCATCGCGAGCTTCAGGCCGCGGCCGCGCGCCTGGGTCGGGACGTCGGTGGGGGCGCCGAACTGCTCGTCCACCAGCGCGCCGGTGATGCTGGCCTCGGCGCCGCCGTCAAGCGCGTGGAGCAGTCCTTCGAACACAAGGTGCTTGGCGTCGGAGATCTTGTGGGTCTCCTCCTCGGTGGGGTCGCTCTCGATCCCGAACCACTTCTTTTGGAAGGAACCACGGTGGTCGAACGCGAGGATGAAGAGCTTGCCGTCATAGCCGGGGGTCATGGGGGTTGCTACCGCCTCCTAAGTCGTTATGGGCGGGAGGTTATACCCGCCACCGTCACGGATACGATGCGCGCGTGGAGCACCGATTCACGGGGCCCCCATACACGATCGGCATCGAGGAGGAGCTCATGATCCTCGACGCCGAGACCCTCGAGCTCTCGAACTCCATCGAGACGATGCTCGAGGCCGTCAAGGGGGAAAACGAGCAGGTGAAGCCGGAGCTCATGGAGTCCGTGCTCGAGGTGGCGACGAACCCCTGTCGCAACACCAAGGAGGCCGGCGTCGAGCTGCGCGAGCTGCGGGCCCTCGTGGCGCGGCTGGCGCGCGAGCGCGGGCTGCAGATCGGCTCCGCGGGCACCCACCCGTTCGCCATGTGGGAGGACCAGCGGATCGTCGCCCGCCCCCGCTACCGCGATCTCGTGGCGGCGCTCAAGTTCGTCGCCCGCCAGGAGCTGATCTTCGGCGTGCACGTGCACGTGGGGGTCGACGACCCGGACAAGGCCATCCACGTGGCCAACGGGATGCGCGTGCACCTGCCGATGCTGCTCGCGCTGTCCGCCAACTCGCCCTTCTGGCGGGCGGACTCCACCGGGCTGCTCTCCACCCGCACGCCGATCTTCCGCGCCTTCCCGCGCGTGGGCATCCCGCCGCGCTACGAGGACTTCGACGACTACTCGCGCCGCGTCAAGTTCATGATCGACTCGGGGACGATCGAGGACTACACCTACCTCTGGTACGACGTCCGCCCGCACCCGATGTTCGGCACCGTGGAGGTGCGCGTGATGGACGCCCAGACGCGCGTCGAGCACACGATCGGGCTGGCGGCGCTCGTCCAATGCCTCGTGAAGGAGCTGTGCGAGCACTTCGACGCGGGCCAGGACCTCTCGCGCTACCCATACGAGATGCTCGACGAGAACAAGTGGCTAGCTGCCCGGCACGGGCTGGAGGGCGAGCTGGTGGACCTGCCTGAGGACGTCAGGGTGCCGACACGCGAGCTGGTGCGCCGGGTGCTGGACCGGGTCCGGCCGCACGCGGAGGAACTCGGCTCCCTCGATGACCTCGCGCATATCGAGGACCTGCTGCACAAGGGCAATGGGGCGGCCCGCCAGGTGGTGGTCTACGAGGCCAACCACGACCTGCGCGAGGTGGCCCGGGAGATAGTCGAGGCCACGACTGGCTGAGCGCCGCGGGGTATCCTCGTTCGAGTGAGCGAGCCCGGGCTCTTCGTCGTTTGCAAGAACTGCGGATCCGAGGTCAGTCCGTACGTCACGGAGTGCCCTTATTGCGGTCAGCGGGTGCGCAAGCGCGCGCCGAGACTCGACCGCGGCGAGCCGGAGGAGCCGCGCCAGCGCAAGACGCGCCGCATGCCGTCGCTCGGGCGCATCCGCCGGGACGAGATACCCGGCATCGCGCCCGACACTCGGCCCTACGCCACGATGGCCCTCATCGCCGTGTGCATCGCGGCCAACGTGGCCATCGCCACGGGCCATGTCGACTACCTCGACCTGGGCCAGCTGCTGCCACTGCACCACCAGGCCTGGCGCTACTTCGCGGACCCGTTCCTGCACGCAAACGCCGGCTATGAGCTGATCACGCTCGGCACGGTGGCGATCTTCGGCACCCACCTCGAGCGCCGCTTCGGGTGGCCGGTGCCGATCATCCTGTTCCTCGCGTGCGGGGCGATCGGCGCGTACGTGGCCATCCAGCTCGATGACCTCCACCTGGCGATGGGCGCGAACGGCGCCGCCCTGGGTCTGCTCTGCGCCTGGCTCGTGGACGACAGACTCGCGGCCCGCCGCGGTGAGGACCGCGGCAACGACCTGATCGGCGTGATCGTGATCGGCGCCGTGGTGCTGCTCGTGCCGGTGATGACCGACCAGGCGAGCGCCATCGCCGGCGTGGTCGGCGGCCTCGCGGGCGCCCTGATGGGCGTCGTGTTGTCGGCGATCAGGCGCTGACGGCCACGCGGCCCGGCTCGCCCTCGACGAGCCGGCCGATCCGCGTGCCCGGGGCGCCCGACCCCGACGCGGCGGCAACAAGCAGGCCGCCAGATGTCATGGCGTCGCAGACGAGCCAGGCGAGCTCGTCGGGCACGGAGGCGTCCCAATCGATAAAGGGCTCGACCCACTCGCGGTTGCGCCTCGTGCCGCCCGCGATCGGCGGCTCCTCGCCGCGCAGCAGATCGAGCACGCCGTCGATGGCCGGCACGGCGGAGGCATCCAGCTCGGCCGCTACGCCGCTCGCCAGCGTCAGCTCGTGCAGGTGGCCGAGCAGCCCGAAGCCCGTCACGTCCGTCATCGCGCTCAGCTCGGACTCGAGGGCCTGCGCCGCCGCATCGCGGTTCAGCGTGGTCATCACGTCGATGCTCCTCTGAATGAGCTCGTCCTCCGCGAGCCCGCGCTTGGCCGCGGTCGACGCCACGCCCCCGCCCACGGGCTTCGTCAGGTAGAGGTCGTGGTCGGCACGCGCGGTCGAGTTGCGCACCAGCTTGTCCGGGTGGACGCGGCCCGTGACCGCCAGGCCGTACTTCGGCTCCGAGTCGTCGATCGAGTGACCGCCGACGATCGCCACGCGCGCGCCCGCCGCCGCGTCCTGGCCGCCGCGCAGGATCTCGCGCAGCACCTCGCCACCGAGCTCCTCGAGCGAGTAGGCCACCAGGTTGAGCGCCGTGAGCGGCTCGCCGCCCATCGCATAGATGTCCGACAGCGCGTTCGTGGCGGCGATGCGGCCGAAGTCGTAGGGGTCGTCGACGATCGGGGTGAAGAAGTCGACGGTGGTGAGGATCGCCAGGTCGTCGGCCACGCGGTAGGCCGCCGCATCGTCGGCCGTGTCGGATCCGACCAGCACATTCGGGTCATCCGGACGCGGCAGCTCGGCGAGCAGCGGGTGCAGCTCGGCGGGGGAGAGCTTGCACGCGCAGCCGGCGCCGTGAGAGAGGGCGGTGAGCTTGACCGTTTCCACCTACCTATTATCCGCGACGTGCCCGAGCCCCAGTTCACGGAGGCGGAGCTGCACGCCGCGCTCGAGCAGCTGACGCCCGAGCGGTTTCAGAAGTGGGAGGCGCGGATAGCCCAAATGGCACCGGAGCTTCAGCGCACCATCGTGCAGATCCTGCACGAGGGCGGCTGGTTCGACGAGGCCCACGAGGCCGCCGTGCTCAAGGCCGCCACCACACCTGACGCCGAGGAGCGCCTCACCGCCGTCAAGACCCTGATGGCCGAGGAGACGCAGACCGTCATGTTCGTCGGCGTGGCCGTTGGCTGGGAGCTGGCACGGGAACTTGAAGGTTTCGAGTCCGAAAACACAGAAGGAGACTGACGATGGACATCCGCTTTCTCGGCCACGCCTGCTTCGAGCTGAGCGATGGCGATACCACGGTGCTGATCGACCCGTTCCTGAGTGGCAATCCGAAGGCGGCTGCCGAAGCGGATGACCTCAATCCCACCCACATCTTCCTGACGCACGGACACGGGGACCATTACGGCGACGTCGTCGGCATCGCCAAGCGCACCGGTGCGCAGGTGGTGGCGATGGTGGAGATCGCGGGCGAGCTCGAGGAGGAGGGTGTCGAGAACGTCGTGAACCCGAACATCGGCGGCACGGTGGAGTTCGACGGCGGCTGGGTCCGCATGACGCCGGCCTGGCACAGCTCGACGACGCCCAAGGGCACGGTCAACACGCCGGCCGGCCTCGTGGTCAACCTCGGCGGCAAGACGGTCTACCACCTCGGCGACACGGGCCTCTTCTCCGATCTCCAGCTTGTGAAGGCGCGCGACAACCTCGACGTCGCCCTGATCCCGATCGGCGGGCACTTCACGATGGACCGCCACGACGCCGTCACCGCCGCCGACTGGGTAGGCGCCGACACGGTGATCCCGTGCCACTACAACACCTTCCCCCCGATCGAGACCGACGATCAGGCGTTCAAGTCGGACGTCGAGTCGAAGACGTCGTCGAAGGTGGTCATCCTCCAACCCGGTGAGTCGCATTCGGTTTAGGTCCGTCCTCATAGGCGCCGCGCTGCTCGCGCTCGCGGGTTGCGGCAGCGGGGGCGGGAACAGCGCCTCGAACGCCGGCGGGGTCTCGCCGCCGCAGAGCGTGGCGGCAAGCGCGCCGGTCACGACGCCCACGGTCACCGTCGCGCCGCCCACCAACACCACTCCGGCGACGACGCCAACCTCTCCGGAGGATCAGCCGGGCGGCGCCGGCGACGAGACGCCGATCGGCACGCAGGCGCTGTTCGAGGGCAAGGACGGGACGATCAAGCCGGACACGATCAGGGTGCCGCCGTTCATCGCGGTCGACGTGGTGCTGCACTCGGCTGACGGCGGCAGCTACGGGATCGAGGTGGCCCACCACCAGCTGAACGTGGACTCGAGCCATCCGCGTGCCACGGTGAAGCTCTCGGGGCTCAGGTCGGGCAAGCGCTACACGGTGGACGTGGCGGGCGCGCCCGAGACGCTCGCGATCGTGGCGAACGCAGAGCCTGGACCGTAAGTTGGCCAGCCAGCCAAGGGTCGGGTACCCTTGGCCGGAGCCGCCCAAAGTCCAGGAGGAAGCCGCATGACCGACAGCGCTACCACCCGCACCGAGCGCGAGGATTTCCAGGCCACCAGCGATCCGGCGCTGCTCGAGTCCGCCGACCGCGGAGACGCGAACCTTCTCAGCTACCAGCAGCTCTACGAGCTGTGGGAGCGTCAGCAGTGGCGCACGCAGGACATCGACTTCAGCCAGGACCGCGAGGACTGGGAGAACTTCCCCGATGAGGAGAAGTTCCAGCGCATGTACGGCCTGTCCTCGTTCTTCATCGGCGAGCAGAAGGTGGCCGAGGAGCTCGGGCCGATGATGCGCGCGGCGCCCACCGAGGAGATGCGGATCTTCCTCTGCACCCAGATCGCCGACGAGGCGCGGCACGTCGCGTTCTTCAACCGCTTCTACTCGGAGGTGGGCGTGCTCAAGTCCACCACCCTCCAGGACCGGCTCGAGGAGACGAGCGCGCACCTCAACCCGAAGTTCCACGATCTCTTCGACGACATGCTCAAGTCGCGCGTGGACAAGCTGGCGCGTGACCCGAGCGATCTCGAGACGCTCGTCGAAGCCGTCACGCTCTACCACATGGTGATCGAGGGGATGCTCGCCCTCACCGGCCAGCACTTCATCATCACCTACAACGAGGAGAACGGGACGCTGCCCGGCTTCGTCGAGGGCTTCAACAACGTCGCCCGCGACGAGCACCGCCACGTGGCCTTCGGCGCGCGCTTCCTGCGCGAGATGGCTCAGGCCGACACGAAGTACGCGGAGGCGATCCAGCGCACGCTCATCGAGTCCGCTCCCGCGGCCGACGGCGTGCTCACGCCGCCCTGGTACGAGGACGGCATGGAGCTGTTCGGGGTGAGTCTCGAGGAGACGCGCGAGTTCGCGATGAAGGCCCTCGGGCGACGCATGAAGGTCATTGGGTTAGCCCCTGTCGCCTAAAGGCGGTAACCCGGTCGTGGTACCTTCAACATGTGACGCGGGAGGTCACATTCTCGGGTGACGGCTGCCGTTTTACGTTCGGCGTGGTTCGCTACGAGTTCCACGACGATCCTCACGGTGCCGAAGCCAACTGGCTGAAGGGCGGCGTTCGCGTGGAGCTGAGCGCCACCGGCGCGTTCCGCTGCTCGGTGCCCGTCATGTTCATGGCGGACGAGCTCGCCTACTTCCGCGACGACCTCGGGCGCATCCTGGCGCGGGGCAAGGGAGTGGCCACACTCGACACCGAAGAGGACTGCCTGTCCATCGGCGTCACGATCACGCCGCACAGGTGCACCATCGGCGGCTACATCGAGTCGGTCGGCTTCGCGCGCATGGAGTTCGACGACATCTCCACGGACGAGCAGTCGCTGCGCGATGCGCACGGCCAGCTCGTGGAGCTCGTCCGCGAGTTCCCAGTGCGCGCCAGCGCCGGCTAGGAGCTAGCCGATCCGGTCGCCGAGCTCGACGTCCTCGTCGGGTCGCAGCAGCACGACGCCCTTCTCCGGATCGATCGCGCCCATCACGAGCACCTCGGAGTCGAACGTGGCGATTCGCCGCGGCGGGAAATTTACGACGCCGATCACGAGCCGCCCCTCGAGCTCCTCGCGCGAGTAGTGGGTGATCTGCGCGGACGAGCGCTTGACGCCGACCTCGGGCCCGAAGTCGATCTCGAGCTTCCAGGCTGGGTTGCGAGCCTCCGGGAACTCCTTGACCGAGAGCACGCGCCCGACGCGCATGTCGATCTGCATGAACTCCTCAAACGTGGCCATGACGGCCGGGAGCGTAACCGGCCCGGGCTACTGGGAGGGCGGCGGGCCCGGAGTGGGCTGCGGCTGCGTGGTGCCGGGGTCGCCCGTGGGCGGCGGCGGAGTCGGCTGCGGCTGCGTCGTGGTGGGCGGCGGAGGCGCCGGCGTGGTCGGTGTCGGAGTGGTGGGTTCGGCCGGGGTCGTCGGGGTGGGCTGGCTGCTCGTCTGCTGCGGGGCGCCGCCCGTTGCTGTGGGGTCGCCGGCTGTACCGGTCGGGCCGGTCGTCCCCTGCTGCGGCAGCGTGACGGTGGAGCCGCCCTGGTCGGTCTCGGTCGGCGGCGTGGTGGGCTCGGCCGGGGTGGTGGGAGTCGCCGGGGCCTGGGCCGGGGTCTTCTGCGCTGCGACGTGGTGCTTGGGCTTGGACGCGTGGTGGGCCTTGTGCGTGGTCACCACCGTCTGCGGCTGCGCCGCGACCACCTGCGGCTCAGGCGGGGCAACCTGCGCCACCTGGGTCTTGGCGACCGCGCGGTGGGCCGGGTGCGAGGCGTGCTTGACCTCGACAGCGCCGGCCGTGACGATCGCCGCCGCGGCGAGACCGGCCGCCGCCTTGGTGGCCACAGCGCCGACGCCCGCTGAGATCACGCCGCTGGCCGTCGCGCCACCGGCCACTGCGCCGGCACCTGCCACGGCGCCACTCGCTGCAGCACCGCCACCGGCTGCGGCGCCGCCCGCGGCGGCACTGCTCGCGGCCGCGCCGCCACCCGAGGTGACGAGCTTGGCGAACACGAACTTCTTCATCACGGCCAGGAAGCCGATCGGGTAGACGGCGGCAAGCGCGCGACCCGTGTTGCGCAGCTCGCGGCGGAAGACCTTGCAGCGCTCGCACGTGCGCAGGTGGCGCCGGACGGGGGCCGAGGTGCGGGTGATGCCCTCGGCCACCTGGCCGAGCTCGAGCCGCACTTCCTCGCAGGTGAGCAGGCGCGCCTCGGCGGCCTCGGCGAGCGACACTCGCGCGCGCACGAGCAGCGACTTGACGCTTGGCACGGTCGTGTCCATCGCCTCGGCGATCTGCTCGTAGGAGAGCGCGTCGATCTCGCGGAGGAGGAGCGCGGTGCGCTGCGTCTCGGGCAGCTCCTGGACGTCGGCCACGATCTGGCGGAACTCCTCGCGCGTGTGAACGGTGTCGGCGGTCGTGGCGCCGCCGTCGCGCTCGAAGACGTCCATCGAGTCCTGCCCGGCGTGCTGCGGCCGGCGCAGGTGGTTCAGGCAGCGGTTGCGCGCGATGCGGTACAGCCACGGGCGCGCGTTGATCGGGCGGTCATCCGCGCAGATCGCGTTGAAGGCTGCGGTGAAGACCTCCTGGAGCACGTCCTCGGCGTCCTCGGTGGAGCCGAGCATGTGGCGGCAGAAGGCGAGGAGGCGCGAGTTGTAGCGGTCGACGAGCGCCTCAAAGGCGCCGTGGTTGCCGCGACGGATCAGCGCGACGAGCTTCTCATCGCTCTGCAGGCGAAGAAGCGGCGAACGCGCGGCAAGCGCCGGGGTGTGGCGAATTGCAGAAGCTTCCATCAAAAAGAACGGCCGTTCCCTGGTTAAAACAGGCTAGCGGGCCAGAAGTAGCGCGTTCACCGGCTACGTCTTTTGTGGGATGCGCCCGCGGCTTACGGCTTGCGGGCGCGGATGATCGCCGAGCCGGCGTGTTCGTGGACGCGGTGGGTCTCGATGATCTCGATGTCCGTCAGACCGGCGCTCTGCAATGCGGTCTCGAACTCCTCACGAGTGAGCGCGCCGGCAATGCAGCCCGTCCACTGCTCCATGTCGGCGCGGGTGGCGTCGTCCATGTCCGGGTCGCGGATCACGTCTGAGACCGCGAAACGGCCGCCGGGCCGCAGGACACGGGCGGTTTCGCGGAGCACCTGCGGCTTGTCGCCCGACAGGTTTATGACGCAGTTCGAGATGACGACGTCGACGCTCTCGTCTGGGAGCGGCATGTGCTCGAGGTAGCCCTTGAGGAACTCGACGTTCTCGACGCCCGCCTCGGCGGCATTCGCGCGAGCGAGTTCGAGCATTTCGTCGGTCATGTCGAGTCCGATCGCCTTGCCGGTTGGGCCGACACGGCGGGCGGAAATGAAGACATCGGCGCCGGCGCCCGAACCGAGGTCGAGCACGGTCTCGCCCTCGTGCAGGTCGGCCACCGCGGTGGGAACGCCACAGCCGAGCGAGGCATTCACGGCGGCCGAGGGGACGCCCTCTGCGGTGCCCTCGTCATACAGGCTCGAGCCGAACCACTCGGTTTCGTCGGCTGGGCTGCACGCCGCGCTACCGTCGCAACAGCCACCCTCGCTCTGCTCGGTCGCGCGCTTGGCCGCGGCGGCGTACTTTTCGCGCACGTTCTCGCGGATGTAGTCGGTCAGGTCAGCCATCCGGATAGCTCCTTGAGGGCGTCGGGGATCACGTAGTAGTAGGCCCAGAGGCCCTGGCGCTCCGAATCGACGATGCCAGCGTCGCGAAGCTTCTTGAGGTGATGGCTGAGCGTCGGCTGCGAGATGTCGAAAAGCGGCACGAGCTCGCAGACGCACACCTTGCCGGCGTGCTTGCGCAACACGTCCACGAGCTGGAGCCGGATCGGATCGCCGAGCGCCTTAGCGACCTCCGCCATGCGGAGGGCTTGCTCGCGTTCCACGTCCGGGTAGACGACCGGCTCGCAACAGGGCTCGCCCGCTCGCCGCTTCTGCTTGGGAGCGAGTTCCAAATCGACAGCCATCGATCTACTTATATCTATTGAATTGGCAGTTGTCAATAGATACCCTTGCGACGATGACAGAGGCGGTTGCAGTCATCGCCGATATCCACGGCAACTTGCCGGCCCTGCGGGCGTCGCTCGACCGCATCGACGAGCTGGGGATCGAGCGCATCTATTGCGGAGGCGACCTGGTCGGCTATGGACCGCAACCGAACGAGGTCTGCGCGCTGATCGAGGACCAGTTGATCTCGACGATCTACGGCAATTACGACTACGCCATCGCGCGCGACGAGCACGACTGCGGCTGCGCCTACATCGACCAGCACGACCGCGAACTAGGTCAGGAGTCGGTCGAGTGGACGCTCGTCAACACCAACCAGCGCTCGAAGGACTTCATGCGCGAGCTGTCGTTCGACCTTCATTTCCAGGTCGGCGAGGTGCCGGTCCATCTGGTGCACGGATCGCCGCGCAAGGTCAACGAGTACCTGTTCGAGGACAAGCCGGCCCGCCTCTACGAGCGACTGGCCGCCGCCGAGGACGCGCACACGCTCGTATTCGGCCACACCCACAAGCCGTGGATCCGCGAGTACGGCGGCGTCGTGTTCGTCAACTGCGGCTCGGTCGGCAAGCCCAAGGACGGCGATCCGCGCGCCGCGTTCGCCGTCCTCGATCCCGACGGCGCGCGGATCGAGCGCGTCGAGTACGACGCCGCCGCCGTCGCCCGTGAGGTCGCCGCCGCCGGCCTGCCCGCCGAGTACGGCGAGAAGCTGCTCGTCGCCGCCTAGGCCGCCACCGGGGCGTCTCGGCTCAGCGGCAGCAGTCGTCTTCGCAGACGATCGCGTAGCCGTCGAGCGGGGAGCCCACGCAGCAGCCGTCGCCGCGCCACGCCTCGGCGCCCTCCTTCACCGCGACCCCGGCGATCAGCAGGCCGACGACCGGGTCGAGCCACCACGCGCCGGCGATCGCGTTGCCGGCCAGG
>DATBKS010000264.1:0-9035 GCA_036555755.1 Thermoleophilaceae bacterium | reverse complement strand
GAGGTCGTCGGCGACGAGCTCGTGGTTGTTCTCCGCGTTGGCCACGGCCGACTCGAGAAGCTTGAGCACATCGACGGCCGCCGCTCGAGGCGTGTGCGTAAGGATGGCACGCGCTTCGTCGATCGACTTGCCGCGGATGTGGTCGACCACGAGCCGCGCCTTGCGCGGAGCGTGGCGGACGTACTTGGCCTGGGCGCGCACGACGACGGTGCCGTCGGCGGTACGCGGCGCCGGCGACTTCTTGTGCACGGGCGCCTTGGCGGGAGCAGACGTCTCGGACGAGCGCCGGCGCCCACGTTTGGGCTTCTCCTCGGCCTCCTCATCGCCCTCATCGCCCTCAGCCTCGGGCTCCTCGGCAACCGGCTCGTCAACCTCAACCGGCTCCGTCTCGGACTCAGGATCTGCGGACTGCGGACTGTCGACCGTGGACTCCTCGGCGGCGTCGACGGCCTGCGCCTCGACTTCAGGCGCTTCCTCCTTCTTGCGGCGACTCCGCCGAGGCTTCTGCTGCTTCTCTTCTTCAGTCATCGCATCTTCGCCTTGTCGCCGCCTGCGTGGCCGCGGAACAGCCGCGTGGGAGCGAACTCGCCGAGCTTGTGCCCGACCATCGACTCGGACACGAACACCGGCACGTGCTTGCGGCCGTCATGAACGGCGATGGTGTGGCCCACCATCTCCGGGAAGATCGTGGAGGTCCGCGACCAGGTCTTGATCATCTGCTTCTGGCCCGAGGAGTTCATGGCCTCGATGCGGTCGATGAGGCGCTCCTCGACGAACGGGCCCTTCTTTGATGAACGAGACAAGTCCTGTTACCTCTTCTTCCGTCGCCGACGCACGATCATGCGGTCGGACTGCTTGTTCTTCTTACGCGTGGGATAGCCGAGCGTCGGCACGCCCCACGGGGTCACGGGATGGCGGCCCGGCGTGGTCGAACCCTCGCCACCGCCGTGCGGGTGGTCGACGGGGTTCATCGCGGTGCCGCGGGTCTGCGGCCGCTTGCCCTTGTGGCGGTTGCGGCCGGCCTTCCCGATGTCGATGTTCTGGTGCTCCACGTTGCCGATCGTGCCGACGGTGGCGCGGCAGTCCACGCTGACCATCCGCATCTCGCCCGAGGGAAGGCGCAGCGTCGCGCGCTCGCCCTCCTTCGCCATCAGCTGGATGGCGGCGCCGGCGGAACGGCCCATCTGGCCGCCGCGCCCGGGCTCGAGCTCGACGTTGTGGACGACCGTACCCGTCGGGATGTTGCGCAGCGGCAGGCAGTGGCCCACCACGATGTCGGCGTTCGGGCCGGACAGCACCGTGGCGCCCACGCGCAGCCGCGCCGGCGCGAGGATGTAGCGCTTCTCGCCGTCGGCGTAGTGGAGCAGCGCGATGTAGGCGGTGCGGTTGGGGTCGTACTCGATCGAGGCGACCTTGGCCGGCACGCCGTCCTTCGTGCGCTTGAAGTCGATGATGCGGTACTTGCGCTTGGCCCCGCCGCCGCGGTGGCGCGAGGTGATGCGGCCGTACGAGTTGCGCCCGCCGCTCTTGGTGATGCCGCGAACGAGCGACTTCTCAGGCTCCGAGCGCGTGACCTCCGCGCGGTCGGACCAGGTGGCGAACCGCCGGCCGGGGCTCGTGGGCTTGTGTTTCTTGATGGCCACTAGCCGAGCTCCTGACCCTCGAACAGTTCGATGGTGTCGTCCGGGTGCAGCTGCACGATCGCCTTCTTCCACTCCCGCGTGCGGCCGGACGTGTAGCCGCGGCGCTTGGGCTTGGACTTGACGCTCATCGTGCGCACGTCCTCGACGCGCACGCCAAAGATCTCCTCCACCGCCTGGCGCACCTGCGTCTTGTGCGCGTCGGGGTGGACGCGGAACGTGTACTTGTTGGCCGCGAGAAGGGCATAGCTCTTCTCCGACACGATCGGGCGGATGATCACCGAGCGAGGATTCACGAGGACGCCTCCTCCTTCTCCTTCGCCTCGGCGGACGCGCGGGCGGTGAGCCCGTCGATCGCGCTCTGCGAGAGCACGAGGCGCGCCGCCCCGATGATGTCCGCTACGCCGACCGCGTCGACCGGCAGGACGCTGATCCCGCGGATGTTGCGGAAGGACAGCGCGCAGTTCTCCTCGCCCTCGCGGCCGAGCACCACGAGCGCGCGTCCCTCGCCAAACGAAGCGAGCGCCTCGGCGGCGCTCTTCGTTGACGGCGTGTCGAACTTGGCCGGGTCGACAACGGCGACCGTGCCGCGCTCAGCGTGAAGGGACAGCGCGGCACGCAGGGCGCGCTTTCGCGCCTTGCGGTTGACCTTGACCGTGAAGCCGCGCGGCTTGGGGCCGAAGGCGATGCCGCCGCCGATGCGGGACGGCGTGGACAGAGCGCCCGCGCGAGCGCGGCCGGTGCCCTTCTGGCGGAAGGCCTTGGCGCCCGTCATCGCAACCTCGCCACGCGTCTTGGTGGACGAGGTGCCGCGACGGCGCGCGTTCAGCTCCGCGCGCACGGTCTCGTGGACGAGCGACATGTGGAAGGTCTCGCCGAACACGCCGGCGTCGAGGTCGGCCTTGCCGGTCTTCTGACCGAGAATCGCTGCCTTGGGCGCGGCCATCAGCTGTCCGTCCTGATCTCGACCGTGCCGCCCTTCGGCCCCGGCACGGAGCCGCGGACGAGCAGCAGGTTGCGGTCGGCGATCACGTCGACGATCTCTAGGCCCTTCTGGGTGACGCGCTTGTTACCCATCTGGCCCGGCCCACGGATGCCCTTGAACACGCGCGAGGGCGTGGCCGAGGCGCCGATCGAACCCGGCGCGCGCACGTTGTGCGAGCCGTGGGTGACCGGACCGCGGGAGAAGTTGTGGCGCTTGACCGTGCCCTGAAAGCCCTTGCCCTTGGAGGTGCCCGACACCTTGACCGTCTGGCCCTTCTCGAAGGCCTCGACCGTCACGGTCTCGCCCACCGTCAGCTCGCCGGCCTCGTCGCGAAACTCGCAGACGTGGCGGAGCGCCGGGGCGTCGGCCTTCTTGAGGTGACCGAGCTCGGCCTTCGTGATGCGCTTCTCCTTGACACCGCCGAACGCGAGCTGTACGGCCTCATAGCCGTCGCGCTCGTGCGTGCGGATGGCCGTGACGTGACACGGGCCGGCCTCGATCACGGTGACGCGCTCGACCTTGCCGTCCTCTCCGAACAGCTGAGTCATCCCGATCTTTTTCCCGAGTAGCGCAGCCACGGGATCAGACCAGCTGGATCTGGATGTCGACTCCGGCGGGAAGATGGTCGAGCCGCTGGAGCGAGTCGACCGTCTTCGGAGTGGGCTGGTGGATGTCGATTAGCCGCTTGTGCGTACGGATCTCGAAGTGCTCGCGGGAGTCCTTGTCCTTGAAGGGACTGCGGATCACGCAGTAGACGTTCTTCTCGGTCGGCAGCGGTACCGGACCGGACACGGTCGCGCCAGTGCGCTCGGCCGTTTCCACGATCTCCTTGGCGGCCGTCTCGATCGCCGAGTGGTCGTAGGCCTTCAGCCTGATTCGGATTTTGTTCTGTGTAATCGCTGCCAACTTGGTTCCTTAGGACGCACCGAGGGCGGGCCCGTTTTGTACTGAGGGGCCCGCCCCCGTAATGCTCGTATCGCTAACGAGCAGTGCTACTCGACGATCTCGGTCACCACCCCGGACCCGACCGTGCGCCCGCCCTCCCGGAT
This sequence comes from Thermoleophilaceae bacterium, assembly GCA_036555755.1. Lineage (GTDB taxonomy): Bacteria > Actinomycetota > Thermoleophilia > Solirubrobacterales > Thermoleophilaceae > JAICJR01. The sequence continues at coordinate 5,361 of DATBKS010000264.1, read as the reverse complement.
GGCGAAGCGGAGGCCCTGGTCCATGGCGATCGGCTGGATCAGCTCGATCGACATCTGAACGTTGTCACCCGGCATGACCATCTCCGTGCCCTCGGGCAGGTTGGCGACGCCGGTGACGTCGGTGGTGCGGAAGTAGAACTGCGGGCGGTAGCCCGAGAAGAACGGCGTGTGGCGGCCGCCCTCCTCCTTCTTCAGGCAGTACACCTCGGACTTGAACTTCGTGTGAGGCGTGATCGAGCCGGGCTTGCAGAGCACCTGGCCGCGCTCGATCTCCTCGCGCTTGGTACCGCGGAGCAGGCAGCCCACGTTGTCGCCTGCGCGGCCCTCGTCGAGGATCTTGCGGAACATCTCGACGCCGGTAACGACGGTGTTCGAGGTCTGGTCGTGAATACCGACGATCTCGACCGTGTCGCCCGTCTGGATGATGCCCTGCTCGATACGGCCGGTGGCGACGGTGCCACGGCCCGTGATCGAGAAGACGTCCTCGACCGGCATCAGGAACGGCTTGTCGAGGTCGCGCTCCGGCTCCGGGATGTACTCGTCCAGAGCGGCGGCGAGCTCGATGATCTTGCCCTTCGCCTCCTCGTCGCCCTCGAGGGCCTTGAGCGCCGAACCCGTGATGAACGGGATGTCGTCGCCCGGGAAGTCGTACTCGGAGAGCAGGTCGCGTACCTCGACCTCGACGAGCTCGAGGAGCTCGGGGTCGTCGACCATGTCGGCCTTGTTGAGGAACACGACGATGTAAGGCACGCCGACCTGACGGGCGAGCAGGATGTGCTCACGCGTCTGGGGCATGGGGCCGTCAGCTGCCGACACGACGAGGATCGCGCCGTCCATCTGCGCGGCGCCCGTGATCATGTTCTTCACGTAGTCCGCGTGACCCGGACAGTCGACGTGGGCGTAGTGACGGTTCTCCGTCTGGTACTCGACGTGCGACGTGGCGATGGTGATGCCGCGCTGCTTCTCCTCGGGCGCGTTGTCGATCTGGTCGAACGACATCGCCTCGCCGCCCATCTTCTCGGCGAGCACCTGGGTGATGGCCGCAGTCAGCGTGGTCTTGCCATGGTCGATGTGACCAATCGTCCCTACGTTGACGTGCGGCTTATCGCGCTCGAACTTCTCCTTCGCCACTGGTTGTCGCTCCTTTCAAAAAGCTCTAGGCGGGCCGCCAGAAGGCGAACCCAGGAAACATACTCTTTATGCGCTGGCTCCCACCGGCTCACCGGTGCGGTGTTCGACGATCCCCTCCGCGAGGTTGTTGGGCACTTCCTCGTAGCGATCGAACTGCATCGTGTAGTTCGCTCGCCCCTGCGTGTTCGAACGCAGGTCCGTGGCATAGCCGAACATCTCCGCGAGCGGCACGCTGGCCTTGACCGCGAGCGCGTTGCCGCGCGGCTCCTGGCCCTCTACTCGCCCGCGCCGGCGTGACAGGTCGCCGATCACGTCGCCGAGGAACTCCTGCGGCGTGACCACCTCCACTGCCATCACGGGCTCGAGCAGCACAGGCTTTGCTCGCTTGGCCGCCTCCTTGAGCGCCAGCGAACCGGCGATCTTGAATGCGACCTCTGAAGAGTCGGTGTCGTGGTACTTGCCGTCGGTGAGCGTCGCGCGGACGTCGACCATCGGGAAACCGGCCTTGACTCCGGTCTCGAGCGCCTCCTCGATGCCCTTCTCGACAGCGGGGATGAACTCGGACGGGATCGCGCCACCCTTGATCTTGTTGATGAAGTCGAAGCCCTCGCCGGGCGCCGGCTCGAGGTCGATGTAGACCACGCCGTACTGGCCCGAGCCGCCGGTCTGGCGGATGAACTTGCCCTCCACCTTCCTGGCCTCGCCACGAACGGTCTCGCGGTAGGCCACCTGCGGGCGTCCGACGGCGGCCTCCACCTTGAACTCACGCTTCATGCGGTCGACGAGCACCTCGAGGTGCAGCTCGCCCATGCCGGAGATCACGGTCTGGCCGGTCTCCTCGTCGGTGCGCACGTTGAAGGTCGGGTCCTCCTCGGCAAGACGCGCGAGGGCAGTGGCCATCTTCTCCTGGTCGACCTTGGTCTTCGGCTCGATCGAGAGGTGCACCACCGGCTCCGGGAACGTCATCGTCTCGAGACGCACGGGGGCGTCGGGAGCGGCGAGGGTGTCGCCGGTCGAGGTCTGCTTGAGACCGACGGCGGCGGCGATGTCGCCGGCGTAGACCTCTTCCTGATCCTCGCGGTGGTTGGCGTGCATCATCAGGATGCGGCCGACTCGCTCGGTCCGGCCCGTGTTGGCGTTGAGCACGCGCGAGCCGGAGGAGACCTTGCCGGAGTAGACGCGGAAGTAGGTGAGCTTGCCGACGAACGGGTCGGACATGACCTTGAACGCCAGCGCGGCGAACGGGGCGTCGTCGGAGGCCTCGCGCGGAATCGGGTGACCGTCCTCTTCCTCCTTGCCGGGCTCGAGGCCCTCGACGGGCGGGACGTCGAGCGGGCTCGGGAGGTAGTCGATCACGGCGTCGAGCAGCGGCTGCACGCCCTTGTTCTTGAAGGACGAGCCGCACAGCACCGGCGTCATCGAGATGTCGAGGGTGGCCTTGCGGATGGCGGCCTTGAGCCGGTCGACGTCGATCGGCTCGTCGGAGAGGTAGGCCTCCATGAGCTCGTCGTCGTAGTCGGCGATCGCCTCGATCAGGTGCGTGCGCGCGTCGTGCGCGACGTCCTTGTGGTCGTCGGGAATGTCCGTCTCCTCGACCTCCTGGCCGAGATCGTCCCTGTAGATGATCGCCTTCTCGCGCACGAGGTCGATGACCCCGCGGAAGTCTGCTTCGGCGCCGATCGGAAGCTGGATCGGCACCGGGTGGGCGCCGAGGCGGTCGATCATCGTCTGGACGCCGGCGTCGAAATTCGCGCCGATGCGGTCCATCTTGTTGATGTAGGCGATGCGCGGTACTCGGTACTTGTCCGCCTGCCGCCATACGGTCTCGGACTGGGGCTCCACGCCCGCGACCGAGTCGAACAGGGCGATCGAGCCGTCGAGCACGCGCAGCGAGCGCTCGACCTCGACCGTGAAGTCGACGTGGCCGGGCGTGTCGATGATGTTGATGCGGTAGTCGCGCCAGTGGGCGGTGGTCGCGGCGGACGTGATCGTGATGCCGCGCTCCTGCTCCTGCTCCATCCAGTCCATCACCGCGGCGCCCTCGTGGACCTCGCCCATCTTGTGCGTGCGGCCCGTGTAAAAGAGGATGCGCTCGGTGGTAGTGGTCTTACCGGCGTCGATGTGCGCCATGATCCCGATGTTGCGGGTGTGGTCTAGTGAAATCTCTCGTGGCATGTGGGTGGCTTCTTGGCTTCTTCGAAAATGGGATCTAGGGCAGAAAAAAGACCCTTCCGGGCCCAATCGCTACAGCGCGTTCTTGCCCGGGGCAGTCGTCTATGTGGCAGGGGTCTCCATGTGCATGAACCGAACCTCAGCCTCCTCCCGTGACTGAGTCTCACGGCAGCCGGACGGTCATGCCGCGAGCGGGGGAGAATGCTAGCAGAGGGATTTCGGCTGCCTTGCGGCGTTTGGGCGCTCCCCGCCTGGCAATTCTCGGGCTCGGCGGAGTGGGCGGCGTGCTGCTCATCGTGAGCGACTTCATGACGCTCTACCACGTGGACGTGGTCACGGCGAGCTGCAGCGATCTGGCCTCCCCCAACCTGCGGGATGCGTGCAGCACGACGGGAGGCGGGCACCACGGGTACGCGCTCGCGATCCTCGGCGTGATCGCGCTCGTGATGGCCTACGGAGCGGCGGTCGGAGCCAGCCGCCCGGCCGGGATCGCGCTGCTCGTGCTCGGCATCGCGGCACTGGCGATCGCGCTGCTCGTCGACCGGCCCGACATCCACAAGACCGGCATCGTCGGCGCCCAGTTCTCCCAGGCGGAGGCCAATCCGGGCACCGGCTACTGGCTCGAGCTCATCGGCGGAGCGTTAGTCGTGGCGGCGGGCGCCTTACGGCTGCTCGTCAGAGTCCGGAAGTAGGTCGGCGGCGCCGGCCTCTTCGAGCGCGCGGCGCTTGCTCTCGTAGGAGTAGATCGAGACGATCTGCCCATCCTCGAAGCGGGACACGATCCCGACCTCGACCGCGTAGCCCGAGCCGTCTCCCCTGCGCGCGGCGACCCTGCCTAGGAGCACGACCGTGTTCGGCGGCACATCGACGTAGTCGTCGACGATCATGTCGAAGTCAGGCCACTCCCTCCCCACCGCCTCCTGCTGGCGCAGCAGGTGCTCCTTCCCGCGGAACGGGCCTGAGTCGCCGGACGCGAGGGCCGACGACGGCACAACCACGAGGTCGTCGGCACAGAGCTCGTCGAGGGCCGCCTCGAACGCCCCGCGCTCGCCCCGGATGTAGGCGGAGGCGGTCTCGAACACCCGACGCACAGCGTCGACATGCGATTCCTGACCAGCGGGGGTCTGCGACGTCAAGCTCCCTCCCGCCACAGGAGTTAACCCTGAGAGGGTTCTTAGGTCAAGCGCGAGCTACGGTGACTACCAGCGGTAGTGGGCGAAGGCCTTGTTGGCCTGCGCCATGCGGTAGATGTCCTCTTTGCGCTTGTAGGCGCCGCCCTGCTCGGACTGGGCGTCGAGGAGCTCGCCGGCGAGGCGCTCCGCCATGGTCTTCTCACGACGGGCGCGGGAGAACTCGACCAGCCAGCGCACCGCGAGGGTGCGGGCGCGACGGGCCGGGACCTCCACCGGCACCTGGTAGGTGGCGCCGCCGACGCGGCGGGAGCGCACCTCGAGGTTTGGGGTGAGCGCGGCGATCGACTGCTCGAGCGACTCCACCGGCTCCTTGTTCGAGCGCTTCGAGAGAAGGTCCAGCGCGTCGTAGACGATCTGCTCCGACAGCGACTTCTTGCCCGCGACCATCACCTTGTTGATGATCTGCTGGACGAGCCGGGAGTTGTAGACCGGGTCGGCCTCGATCGGGCGGATTCCTGCTGCTGCGCGGCGCGGCATCTCGTTACTTGGCCTTGACGCCGTACTGGGAGCGGGCCTTCTTGCGGTCGCTCACACCTGCGGCGTCTAGGGTGCCGCGGACGACCTTGTAGCGGACGCCCGGAAGATCCTTCACGCGGCCGCCTCGCACGAGGACGACCGAGTGCTCCTGGAGGTTGTGACCCTCGCCCGGGATGTAGGAGGTGACCTCCATCCCGTTGGTGAGCCGCACGCGCGCGACCTTGCGCAGCGCCGAGTTCGGCTTCTTGGGCGTGGTTGTGTAGACGCGCGTGCAAACGCCGCGGCGCTGAGGAGCGGCCAGGCGCTTCTTGCGGCCCTGCCCGGACTTGAGGCCCGGCGTGGCCACCTTCTTCTTCGGCTTCTTGCGTCCCTTGCGGACGAGCTGGTT
>DATBKS010000263.1:0-10899 GCA_036555755.1 Thermoleophilaceae bacterium | reverse complement strand
GCCGCCCGCAGTGGGACCGCCTGCGCCTGCGGATCCCGTTCAAGATCGGCAACACGGTCCAGAAGATCGCGCTCGCGCGCTGGTCGCGCACGTTCTCGGCGCTCTACGGCGCGGGCGTGCCGATCATCCAGGCGATCGAGGTGACCGGCCAGACCGCCGGCAACGCGGTCGTCGAGGACGCGATGGAGTCGGTCATCGAGTCGGTCAAGTCCGGCGGCTCGATCGCGGCGCCGCTCAAGGACGCCCCGATCTTCCCGCCGATGGTCGCCCAGATGATCGCCGTCGGTGAGGAGACCGGCAACCTGGACACCATGCTGTCCAAGGTCGCCGACTTCTACGAGGACGAGGTCGCGGCCGCCATCAAGGCGCTGACGTCCATCCTCGAGCCGCTGATGATCATCATCGTCGGCGCGATGGTCGGCTTCATCGTGATCTCGATGTACATGCCTCTGTTCAAGGTCTACGACGCGATTAAGTAGCTCGGGGCGCTTGACCCCAACATAAGTCCGCTCTTAGGGTGGGCTTGTGGTGAACCCGTAGGACTCGCAACCACGACGGGCTCGTGCCCCTTTTGTGCTCCTTGCCATGGGGGCCGTTCTGGCGCTGTCGTCGGCATCACCGGCCGCGGCCGACCAGACCGTGACCAACACCGTGTTCGGCTTCACGGGCGCCGAGCAGACCTACACCGTCCCTGCGGGCGTCAGCTCACTTAGCGTCACGGCGATCGGCGCGCACGGCGGCGCGGGAAACAGCGCACCCCCCACGGCGCTCGGTGGCCTCCCTGGCGCCGGAGCGGTGGTCACAGGCAACCTCCCGGTCACTCCCGGGGAGGTGCTGTACGTGGAGGTCGGCGGGGTTGGCGCTGAACGTGGGATAAGCGGCGCCACAGAGGGTGGCTTCAACGGCGGTGGAGACGCGGGAGATCCCGGGTTCGGGCGTGCCGGCGGTGGTGGCGGCGGCGCGAGCGATGTGCGGCTGTGCTCGATCAGCGCGATCGGGTGCGTGGGTGGTGCGGACTCGCTCAGTACCCGCACGATCGTCGCCGGCGGGGGTGGGGGCGGCGGTGGAGTCGGTCAGCTGGACCAGGGCTCGGGCGGCGGCGGCGGGAATGCCGGCACGGACGGGCAGGACGGCGCCACGAACAGCGGCTGCTCGGACAACGCCAGCGGCGGCAAGGCGGGCGGCAGCGTGAGCGGTGGGACCGGCGGAGCCGGATCGTCTAACAACTCCGCCGGGGGAGGCGACAGCGGAGAGCGCGGGCAGGGCGGGGCGGCCAACTCGAACGGCGGCGCGCAGAGTGGCGGCGGCGGGGGCGGAGGCACCTATGGGGGCGGCGGAGGTGGCAGCGCAAACGGATGCGCCGCAGGCGGAGGAGGCGGCGGCTCGTCGCTCGCGCCGGCGGGCGGCAGCGTTGGCGTGGCGGCCGTGACAGATGCGCCGCGTGTCGTGATCAGCTACACGAGTGGCGCTCCGAGCGGCCCGGGGACGGATAAGACCGCCCCCAAGATCAAGAGCAGGGCGAAGCGCGCCAAGCTCTCACGCACGGGAGCGATCTCCTTCTCTGTCACCTCCGACGAGGACGCGACCGGCACTGTCACCGGGACGGTGAGCGTGCCTGCGCACTCCCGGGTGCTTCGGTTCCACACCAAGAAGCTGCGGCTCAACGGCGGGGCATCCAAGAAGATCACCCTGAAGCTTTCGAAGGGGAACGCCCGCAGGGTCCGCGGCGCGCTCAGGCACAAGCGCAAGCTCACCGCGCGAATCACGCTTGCATTGCGCGACGGCGCCGGGAACAAGCGGAGCAGGAAGCTGTCCCTGAAGCTCAGGATCTGAGCGGGACCGCGCGGCTCCTACTCGGGACGTTCCCCGTCGTCCGCGTCTTGGCGTGACGCCTTTCTTTCGGCTTTCTTCCGCTTGCGCTCAGCCGCCCGGCGTTGCTCCTCGCTCTTGGCGCTGGCGTAGGACTGGGTGACGAGCAGCTTGCCGCCCGTCCAGCCGAAGACCCAGACGACGAGGACGAGGGCGACGACCTGGTTCCAGGCGGTCACGACCAGCTGTTGGGCGGTCGAGTAGTCCACCGCGTCGCTGCGGGCGACGTGGCAACACGTCTTGAGCGCGAGCGCGTTGGTCGCCTGCGTGACGCCTACTGAGCCGGGGGTGGCCGACGCCACGTTGGCGAGCGACCCCGATCCGGTCACCCACATCACGGACTCGAAGGTCACGGGGAGGGCGAAGGCCGCCAGGAAGATCGCGGTGACGCCGAGCTTGCAGACGTAGCTGAGAAACGACGGCAGGAAGACACGAGAGAAGTAGCGCCTCGGGGTCGAGAGGATCACGCCGCCCTTCTTGACGTGCGCCCACTCCTTCTTCACGCGTGGCCAGAAGATCCTGCCCAGCACGACAAGGAGCAGAACCGCACCGACGATGATCAGCACGATCAGGCCCTGATGCGACGACACAAACCCGAAGTTCGCGTCGAGCGCGCCGGGGACGCTCAGGAACATGTACAGGTACACGAACGCGCCGACGAGCGTGAAGAAGATCTTCTGGACCAGGTACGCCGCAACTGCGCCGCCGAGGGTGCAGCTCGGGATGATCGCGATGAACATCACAAGAGTGACGAACGTGCCGATGTTCGCCGGCAGGAAGCCGTTCATCGCGACACCCACCGAGTAGGCCGCGACCACCTGCCAAAGCTTGACCTCGTCGCGGTACGCGGCCTTCAGAATCCCGTAGTAGCTCAGTCCCGCGAAGAAGGTCTGTCCGGTCTGCAAGACGAGCGCCCCCACGGTGTAACCGGCTGGGATCGCCTTGACCTGGTCCCAGAGCTGGTCCAGCCAGTCCTTGACGCTGACCCCGAGCAGCTGCAAGACGAGCCAGAAGAGGGCAAGCCCGACCAGCCACAGCGTGATCTCCAGCAGCCGGTGGCGCCGGGATGGACGAGTCTCGACGCTTGGTGGGACCACGACGCTCAAACCACTCTCCGACGGATTCTGACGCCAGCTGCAGCTGTCAGGCAAGGCGGCGTTATGGTCAACCGGTGCTGGCCGAGAACATCGAGACGCTGCGCCGCTACCACGACCTGCTGAACGAGACGGGCGAGCCGCCGCTCGAGCTGTTCCATCCTGACGTCGAGGTCTACATGTTTAGCGGATCGCCGCTGCCCGGCCCGTACTTCGGGCATGCGGGGCTGCGTCAATGGCGCGAAGACACCTTTGACGTGATCGAGGGGTGGCAGATCGAGCTGGACGAGGTGATCACGGGCGACGATCCCGACACGATGGTTGCGATCGAGCGCTTCGTGGGCCGGATGAAACACACGGACCTGCGGGCCAACTTCCCCCTCGCGGTCGTGGTGCGCTTCCGCGACGGGCTGATCGCCTACTTCCAGGGCTATCGCGAGCGTCACGAAGCGATCGAGGCGATCGGACTCAGCGAGTGACGACCGAAGCCAGCGTGGACCGACGCAGACGCAGCCGGTCCGGACGGCTGCTCGACGCGCTGGTCTGGGGAATCGTCCTTGGCGCGGCGGGGGGCGCGGTGCTGGGCGCTGCGGTTGATGGCGTCGGCGCCGGTCTCGGCGCGCTGATCGGCGCCGTCGTCTACGCGTCGACTGAGGTCTTCACCACCATGACCCGGGGGGCCGCCGAGGTGAAGCCGCTCTGGCAGCGCACCTTCGCCAGCGCCTTGTTGATGGCGCTGTTCGGCTGGCTGCTGGGCGTGGTCGGCCTGGACGACCCGCTCCTGGTAGGGATTCTCAGCGGCGCTCTCCTGGGGCTGCTCGGACTCCGCCCGCTGAAGCTGGCGCTCGGGCTGCTGGTCGGCGCGGTTGTCGGCGGCCTTTTCAAGGCACTCGATGCGGGCGTGGACCCGGCGCCCGTCGCCGCGGTGGTGACGATCGCGTATCGGCTTATCGCGGCGGCCGCATACCGCGGCAGACCGCTGGTGCGCGTGATGGCCGAGGAGGTGCCGGCGGAAGAGCTGCGCTATGTCGTGCCGTTCGAGGCGCGCTCGCGCTACGTCGGCGCGGACTACGTCGAGCAGCTCGCGAAGTTCCGCGGCGGCACGTTCCGCCGCAACCCGCCCGACGTCGGCATCCTCGCGTCGCTCGACAACCTGGACGGTCCGAGCTTCGACGCGGCCCGCGTGCATCCGCTGATCCGCGAGTTCTACGAGCACACGAGCCGGTTCAAGCTCTCGATCGTCCCCGAGTGGCGCGAGTGGATGAAGCCCGGGTACGCACTGTTCAAGCGGGTGGTCGCCGAGCCGCTCGGCCAGGCCACGATTCCCTCGAACATCGAAGAGGCGCAGCGGGGGATGGTCAGCACGATCGACACCATCGATCTCGAAGGCGACGAGGAGATCGACATCCGCGGCTGGATCCGCACCTTCGCCGACTCCGGGAAGCCGATCTACGTCGGCATCTACACGAGCTTCCGGCACGAGGACCGCGGCTACGTGAGCGTCGGCTTCCCGATCCCGAGCGCCAACTTCACTGCCACCCTGGAGCCCCGCAACGTCGGGGAGCACGACCTGTTGCTGACCTCGCGATCCCAGCTCGACTTCCCAGGCCACTATCTGAGCTCAGTCGACAGCGACAGGGATGCGCTGACAGTGCTGAAGCTCCTCTCTTTCGACGAGGAGATCCACGTCTACGTCGTCGATGGCGAGCTCAAGACCGACCACAGCTTCCAGCTCGCCGGCCAGCGCTTCCTCACGCTCCACTACGAGATCGAACGCGTCGCGTCCGCGCCTATCCGGTGAACCTGGGTAGCGTCCGCCTCGGAGCCAGCCTGGCGCGAACGATGCGCGTGTCGGCGTGACCGGCAGCCAGTTTGGCGTTGACCGCGGTGGCCAGGACCAGATTGCGTTTCAGCCCCGGGCTGCCGGCCTTGATCTGCACACTTCCACGGACGGTGGCTCTCGCTCCCGGCGCGAGCGTCCCAAACCGCCAGACGGCGTTCCCGCGGACACGGCGCAGCGGACGATTGGTGCTCAGCCCGGCCAGCGTCATGGCTGCCGATGGCACGTCGGCGAGTTGCACGTTGGTCGCGGCGACCGCTCCGGTGTTGACCACCGTCAGCTTGAACGGGACCCGCTGGCCGACGTGGGCAACGCGAGGTGCCGTCTTCCGCACGACGATCTGGGCGGGCGGCGGGGAAGGGGGCGGCGTGGGCGGACCCGGCGGCACGGGCGGGTTCGGCGGCTCGGGCGGCACCGGGGGATCGGTTCTCAGGTCGCTGTAGGTGCAGACCACGGACGCGTTTGGGGCGAGAGTGATCGTGACGTCAGCGCCCGTGATCGCGCCCGCTGCTGCGGGGGTGCATGTGACGCCGGTCAGTTCCCAGTCCTGCGGGACGAGCTCGCTGACGGTGTAGGTGCCGGGAACGAGGCCGGTGAAGATCTTCGACGACGTGCCCGATCCGTCATCGACGAGCGTGAAGGGACCCAACGTGCCGGTGAACGGGAACTGCGTCGAGCCCGTTGGCGTTGCCCGCTTCTCGATTTCGATCGTTCCAGGCAGGATCTGGTTCCGCACGGTGCACTTGTAGTACTCGTTCGGCTTGAGCGTGAGCTGCGTCACCGGCTCGGAGGTGCGCGTGATCGGACGCCGGCGCTTGCGGGTGGGCGAGTTCCTGGTGCAGGTGGCGTCCACGAAGCGGAAACCGGGCTTCACGTCCTCGTCGAGGCTGACGGTGCTGGTGGCCGTGGAGCTCGACGGTTGCCACTGGAAGGTGGCCACGCCGCTCTCATTTGTCGTTTCCGAGCGCGGGCCGCTTGACGGCGGCGGCGCGGGTTGGAGCCAGTCGTAGTCGCCCGGGTCGGTGGAGACCGTCGCGGTGAACGTCCAGCCGGGGTCGGGCTTGTATTGCCCGTCGCCCTCGTCTACGAGCTTCGTCACCGTCACCGAGGCCGCGCAGAGCGCATTGGCGATCTCGCGCAGTGCCGCCGCCAGGTCATCGAAGTCTTGAACGAGTGTGTAGTCGGCCTTCGACAAACCGAACGGCGGAAGTTGGTTGAAGCCGGAGATGGCCGTAAGCCGGTGCGCGCTGGCGGGCTTGGTCACAGCCGCGCCGACGCCGAGTGCGAACACGTGCGACCCCTGGCTTTTCACGAGGTCGGCCTGCTCAGCCGCCGGGCGCATCGCCGTCACGTCGCCCTCGGTCAGTCCGGTCTGGACGCCAGTCGCAGTGTTGCGTGCGGTTGGGTCGCCGTCGGTGATGAAGACGACCAGGTCCGCGAGCGTGCCTTGCGTATTGGCCTCACGCACCTTCTGGAAGGCGGCCTCCCAGTTGGTGTAGCCGCTCGGTTTGTAGCCATTCGCAAGGTAAGGATCGAAGGTACTTGCGATCGTTTCAGGGGTCACCGTCGTGTAGCCGACCGGGCGGGCCGCGGTCGAGCTGAAGTCGACGATCGAGACCTTCGCACCCGTTCCGGAGAGCGCGTCGAGGAACGCTCTGGTTGCGCTCTTGACTGTCTCGGTCTGGCCCGACGACGCGATCGAGCCCGACTTGTCGAGCACGAGCATCACGTTGATCCCGCAGCGCGGCGGCAGGTTGGGGTTCGGCGCCGGCTTCGTCACGCGCAGGCCGTCGATCAGCGTGAACGTGCTGCCCGCGGTTCCATTGCAGCTGTCGCCCTCGTTCGGCTTGAACGCAACGTCGTAGTTGCCCGGCCCACCTGGCGCGGTCACCTTGAAGCTGACGTGCCGGTTCGTCCCTGAGCCCTGGTTAGCGTGGTCGACACAGTCGGATGTCTGCGACCCGAACTGCACGGCGGTCGCCCGCCAGGTGGCGTTCGAGACGCTCGCCGTCACCGTGGCGTTCATCACGCTCCCCGGCGGCGACGAAGTGCTCGTCACGCCGTCGATCGTGGCGCTGTTGGTGACAATTGCGCCCCACGCCGCCCCTGGCCACGCTCCAAGCGCGCCGACGATTATGGCCAGACCGACGAGGACACCGAAACGACGGCCGCGAGAAACCCTCTCGCCGCCGAGCGACGCTTGTGCGTCGGACACCTTTGCTGCGCCCACGCTGGCCCTCCCTTCGATGGCCCGTGCGACCACTCGGCGCGTTTGGACGGGCGCCGGTCGCGATCGACACGACCTAGAAAAATGCCACGATCGGGTGAGCTGAAATCACCCGGATCGGGTGACTTGTATTTGTGGGCCGGATGTGCACTGGCTTCGCGCCGTCTCCGATGCGAACCCGACTCAGCCGGGTCGGCTCATGTCATCGACGGCGACTGTGAGCGCAAGCAGCATTGCTTCGTCCTCGCCGCGCTTGATTTCGATCCCGTAGGTGTCGCGCACGCGGAACCACTTCTTCGAGATGGTCGCCACGACGTCGCCATCGCGCTTGATCTCGTACTCGTGATCGACGATGTTGCCGCGGATTTTGAGGTCGTCGCCGTGCTCGACCTCGACGTCGAAGCGATCGCGGATTCCGACGAGCGCCTTGTGGACCGTCGCCAGCGTGTCTCCGGCGCGCTCCACCTTCATCGTGCCCCGCACGTGCAGCTTCTTCTCCTGGATCTTCGCCACCTCGTTGCCGTCACGGTCCTCGAGGACGAAGGTGTTGCGAATCCGCATCGCCTTGCCGTTGACCTTGTAGGCGCGCTCGCCCTCCTCGTTCTCGATCCAGAAGTCGTCGCCGATCGAGAGCACCTTCGCTCTCATCTGGAAGCGGTGATCGCGTTCGGCCTCTTTGTCGCGCCGGAAGAGCGCCATGAGGCGAACGTACGCCCGGCCGGAGGCCGCGCCATCACCCCGAGCGGGTGAGCGCGAGTGGAACATGGCGAGTTGCGCGGCCGTCTGAAACGTAGGAGAGTGGGCGCGATGGCAATCGCGCGTGTCATCGCTCCCGTGAGAGCTGCTTTGGCGCTCACTCTTCTTGCCTGGTTGTTCGCCGGCAGTACTTCGGCGTCGGCCGCACAGCGCTACGCGAGCCCTGGCGCGACGAACGAGGGGCCGCCCTGCACCGCCCCGGGGACCAGCCCGGGCCCCTGTCAGATCCGAGCTGCGGTCGTGGGCGCGCAGGATGGCGACGAGGTGATCGTCGAGCCCGGCGACTACAAGGACGCGGGCAGCCCGATGACCGATTCCGTGCTGGTGCAGCACGCGAACGTGACGGTGCACGCTGCGCCCGGATCGATGCCGCGGTTGTTCTTCGGCGGCACCGCAGGGGTGGCCGTCGACTTCACCGGCGATTCGATCAGCGGGATCGACATCGAGGCGAGCGGCGGAGATCCCGCCCTGATCCTCGCGGAAGGCGCGAGCGCCGACAGGATGTTCGTGCACACCAGCGGCGGAACCGCCTGCCGCGTCGAGGGCCCGATCGACGACAGCGTCTGCTGGATGGACGGCGGTGCGGGCGACGCACTGTTCGTCGATTCGAGCTCCACTGGACCCGCCACGCTGACACTGCGGAACGACACGATCGAATCGACGGTCGACTTCGGGCTCTACGTCGCCCCGGGCAACTCGTCGAGCATGACGCTCAACGCCATCAACGTGATCGCACACGGTTCGAATGGCGCCCCTGACGTCTTGGTCAAGCCGGCGGGCAGCATGTTCGCGGTGACGGTCAACATCGGCTACTCGAACTTCGTGACTCACATCATCGGGGGCACCGTTACGGGCGGCACCTTCAACGAGTCCCCGCTGGGCAGCAACCAGACGACCCCGCCCGCGTTCGTGAACGCCGCCTCCGGGGATTTCCGCGAGCTCGCCACTTCGACCGGGACCATCGACCGCGGTCATGACGACGGCGCCTTGGGGCCGCTGGACCTCGACGGAAATCTGCGCATCCTCGGCGCGGCCCCCGACATAGGGGCATACGAGTTCGCGCCGCCGCCGCTGGGTCCGCCGCCGGTCACTCCCGTTGCAGCGCTTGCCGCGGTGAGCCATCTCGGCATGTCGCCGACCGCGTTCGCCGCTGCAACGAGGGGCCCGAGCGCATCGGCGGCGAAGCACCGGCACGTCGGAACCCGCGTGAGTTTCAAGCTCAATGAGGCGGCCAGCGTGCGCTTCACGGTGCAGCGCCCGGCGCCGGGTCGCAAGGTCAAGCACGGCAAGAAGACGGTCTGCCAGCGGCCGGGCAAGAAGAACCGCCGGAGCAAGAAGTGCACGCGTTACGTGACCCTGCCCGGCAGCTTCACGGTCGCCGGGAAGGCGGGCAGCAACACGTTTCGGTTCAGCGGGCGGCTCCGCCACAAGAAGCTGCGGCCCGGGCGCTACCGGCTGGTGGCCATCGCCAGCGCCGGCGGCCGCCGAGGGCGGCCGACGAGGAAGGCCTTCCGGATCATCCGCTAGAGCTAGGGTCCGCCCGTGACCGTCCGCGGTATCTACCGCCGAATGCTGCGGACCTACTGGAGCCAGGCCGGGTTCCTGGTCCTGCTCGGCGCCGTGGTGTTCGTGCCGCTGGGTCTGATCGACGCGCTCGCCAACAAGGCGCACGAGATCGACACGGACAACGTCACGAACTTCGAGTTCGCCGCGCTGATCGCGGGGCTGTCGGCGCAGGGGGTGACGAGCATGCTCGGCGAGGTCTTCTACAGCGGGGCGGTCGCCGTGACGCTCGCCGAGGAGGCGCGTGAGAGGCCGACGCTCCGGAGCGTCGCCCGCGGCCTGTCGTGGTGGCGGCTCATCGCCGTCGATCTGTTGTTCGCGGTGGTCGTCACAGTCGGGCTGGACGTGTTCGTGGTGCCGGGCATCCTTTTCTTCACCTGGTTCTCCCTGAGCGGACCCGTAGTGGAGCTCGAGGGCGCGGGCGTTCTCGGCTCCTTCAGGCGGAGCTGGGGCCTTGTGAGGGGACACTTCTGGACCGTTCTCGCGGTCCTTGTCCCGATCGCCCTCCTCAGCTCGGTCCTGTCGGGAGTCGTGATCGACGCGCTGCCGCCGGTTTTCGGCAGCAACCTGCTGAGCGACTGGATCGGCGAGGCGACGTCGAGCATCGCGCTGTCACCGTTCTACGCCGTGGCCGCGGTCCTGATGACGCTCGAGCTCGGCCGATGAGCGTCTAGGGCTGCAATTCGTCGCTCATACCGCGTTTGGGGGAGGGAGGCACCCAGATGGCGACGAAACGCTCACTCGATGGCCCCCCGGGGCGCCATTCTGGCCATAGCAGTCGCTGGTGCGGCCTTGATCGCTCCTGCGAGCGCCCCTGCCGCCGGCAACGTCAACGTGGCGGCGCTGCAGGTGGCGCTGAGCGCCCATTCGATCCACGTGGGGACGATCGACGGCGTCGCGGGGCCGAATACGACCGCAGCAGTGCGCCTCTTCCAGCGGCGCAAGGGCCTGCCAGTGGACGGCATCGCCGGCCCACAGGTGCGGCGCGCGCTCGGGCGCCTCGGCCGGCATCGGCTCGGCAGCCGCGCGATGCACTCAGGCGACGTCGGCTGGGACGTGGCCGCCCTCCAGTTCCGGCTCGCGTGGCACGGCTTCCCGTCAGGAACCTTCGACGGCGGCTTCGGCCCCCATCTCGACGCCGCCGTGCGGCGCTTCCAGCGCTGGGTGGGGCTAACGCCCGACGGCATCGCCGGTCCTGCCACGTTGAGGTCGCTGCGCCGCCACCCGATACCGGCGTCCCCGATTCGTCTGCACTGGCCGCTGAGCGCGCCCGTCGGGGACGGCTACGGTCCGCGCGGGAACCGCTTCCACACGGGCCTCGACCTACTCGCGAGCAGCGGCACCGCCGTGCGGGCGGCGGGAAGCGGAAGGGTGACGTTCGCGGGCTTCGACGACGGCTACGGCAACCTCGTGGTGATCGAGCACGGCAGCGGCGTGTCGAGCTGGTACGCGCACCTGTCGCGGATCGGCGTGAGCGACCGGGAGTCGGTGAGCGCCGGAGAGCTGATCGGACGAGTGGGCGCGACCGGCGACGCCGCGGGACCGCACCT
>DATBKS010000262.1:0-6988 GCA_036555755.1 Thermoleophilaceae bacterium | reverse complement strand
AGTTGGTGCTGCCGTTCCACGCGCCGTTGCTCGAGGTGGCGTAGACCCGGTGCGTGACGGGATCGACCACGGCGCCCGCACGACCCCAGATCGCCGACTCCTGAGCCGAGCAGGTCGTGGGGTTGATGATCTGGCGGCGGTTCGAGCAGAGCGAGTTGAACACGTGCGTCACGCGACCGTTCGAGCGGTTGATCGCCAGGACCTTGCCCTGGTACGGCGGTGCGTCGCCGATGTAGCCGCCCGTCGTGACGAGCACGTAGCGGCCGTCGAGGTTGAGCGACGAGGCGATCTTCTCGTGGCTCGGGTTGACCGTCGTCCGGGCGGGCCAGTGGCCCGAGCGCACCTGCGAACCGTTCGACACGCGCAGTTTGTGGATCAGGCCGTCGGGCGACGCGGCATACACGTAGCGGTCGCTCGGGTCCGCCACCGGCGTGGCGGTGGTGATCTGCGGCGAGCCCGCCACCTGCGAGTAGGACGACGGCGTGAACGTCCACAGTGTGGCGCCCGATGATGCGTCGACGCCCAGCGTCTTGCCGTAGGTGGTGGTCATCACGAGCAGCGCGCGGTTGCGCCCATTCACGCGCACGCGCGAGAAGTAGATCGGCGAGCTGTCCACCGTGCCGGCGAGTTTCACCCGCTGCTCGCTCAGCCCGGCGACCTTGCTGGCGCTTATGCCGCGCGGCGCGTCGTTCGCGCGCCCGATGTCGTAGCCGAAGCGCGGCCAGTCGCCGGCGTGACGCGCGCTCTGCACGGACTGCGCGGGCGTGGAAGCAGCGGGCGAATCGGTCACCACTGTGGCGTTCGAATCCGAGTCCCCGCCGCCGCAGCCCACGACGAGCGCGACCGCAAGGCCGGGCGCCAGAAGAAGGGGTCGGAGGCGCCGCATGCGCCGCAGAGCTTACGCAACACGCCTAAAGCGCCCCGCAGGCTCCTACAGTTCCGCCATTCCCGGCACGACCCAACTAGTCCGCGACGTCCTCTTTGTGCGCCCCGAGCGTCATCGCTACGGACCGCACCGCCGCCAGCGCGCCGACCTCTACCTCCCGAAGGAGGGGGACGGGCCGTTTCCGGTGGCCGTCGCCATTCACGGCGGCTACTGGCAGGCGCGCTACACGAGGCGGCTCGAGAAGCCGGTGGCCGTCGACCTCACGCGCCGCGGCGTGGCGGTCTGGAACATCGAGTACCGCTGCCTCGGCCGCGGCCAGGGCGGCGGCTGGCCCACCACGTTCGAAGACGTCGCCGCGGCGGTGGACCAGCTCGCAAGGCTGGATGATCCGCGGCTCGACCTCGCGCGCGGGATCACGGTGTTCGGCCACTCGGCCGGCGGCCAGCTCGCCCTCTGGGCGGCGGCGCGCAAGGACAGCGCCCTGCGGGTCGCGCGCGTGTGCGCCCAGGCGGCGGTCTGCGACATGGCCTCGGCCGGCAGCGCCGCCCGGGCGCTCATGGGCGGCGCGCCTGACGACGTGCCGGAGCGCTACGCAACGGGTGACCCGATGCAGCTCGTCCCGCTCGGCATCCCGATCCTGCTCGTCCACGGCGCGGAGGACGAGACCGTGCCGGTCAAGCGCAGCCGCCGCTTCGCGGAGGCGGCGCGCGCGGCGGGCGACGAGGTGGAACTGGTCGAGCCCAACCCGGGCGGGCACCGCACGCACGTGGATCCGCGCAGCGAATCGTGGGCGATCGCGGCACGCTGGATCGCCGCCCCGTAAGCTGCCCGGCCGATGAAGCTCTACGTCTGCTGGGGAACATTTCCCACCCCGCGCCCGGGCGGCCATCCGTGCGCCAACGCGTACGGCGCTCTCAAGAAGGCCGGCTACGAGCCAGAGGTGATCAAGTCCTACGGGCTCGCGATCCTGCCCGGCCCGTTCAACGCCACCGAGGGACGCCGCGAGGCCAAGCGGCTCACCGGCAAGTACACCGTACCTGTGCTCGTCGCCGACGACGGCCAGGTGGTGTCGGACTCGAAGAACATCGTCGCCTGGGCCGAGAAAAACCCCGCCGCCGCGGCCGCTGCCCAAAAGTAGATCCTTACGTTTGCGTAAGGTTTGTCGATGACCGGGTTAGGTCCCCCGGTAGCGGTCCGTATGTCTCAAAGCCCGCCAACGACAACCTCCACGCGCGCCCTCGTGCCCGTCTTCACGGCGCTGATGCTCGGCATGCTGCTTGCCGCGCTCGACCAGACGATCGTCTCCACCGCGCTGCCCACGATCGTCGGCGACCTCGGCGGCGTGAACCACCTCTCCTGGGTGGTCACGAGCTACCTGCTCGCCTCCACCATCTCCACCCCGCTGTACGGAAAGCTCGGCGACATGTACGGGCGCAAGTGGTGGTTCCAGTTCTCGATCGTGGTCTTCCTGATCGGCTCCGCGCTGTCCGGCGCCTCGCAGTCGATGACCGAGCTGGTGCTGTTCCGCGCGCTCCAGGGCCTCGGCGCCGGCGGTCTGATGGTGGGCGCGCAGGCGATCATCGGCGACCTCGTGCCGCCCCGCGAGCGCGGCCGCTACATGGGCCTGATGGGCTCGGTCTTCGCGCTCGCGAGCGTCGTCGGGCCGCTGCTCGGCGGCTTCTTCGTGGACACCCTGAGCTGGCGCTGGGTCTTCTACGTGAACCTGCCGGTTGGCGTGGTGGCGCTGATCGTGACGGCGTCACGGCTGAAGCTTCCGTACCGCGAGCGCAGCCTGCACCGCGTGGACTACCTCGGCGCGGCGCTGCTGGCGGGCGGCGCCACGGCGCTGATCCTGCTCACCACCTGGGGCGGCAACGAGTACGCCTGGAACTCGGGCACGATCATCGGCCTCGGCGTGGGCGGCGTGCTGATGCTCATCGCGTTCGTCTTCCAGGAGCGCCGGGCGGCGGAGCCGGTGATCCCCTTGCGCCTGTTCAAGTCCGGGCCGTTCAGCGTCGTGAGCGGCGTCGCGTTCCTCGTGGGTCTCGCGATGTTCGGAGCGCTCACATTCCTGCCGCTCTTCCTGCAGATCGTGGACGGCGCCTCGCCCACGAGCTCAGGCCTGCTGCTCCTGCCACTGATGGCCGGGCTCCTCAGCGCATCGATCCTCTCGGGCCGCCTGATCACGAGGATCGGGCGCTACAAGATCTTCCCGGTCGCCGGTGCGGCGATCATGACCGTCGGCATGCTGCTGCTCGCGCAGCTCCACGTCGACACGTCGCGGCTCACCTCGTCGCTCTACATGGTCGTGATCGGCGTCGGCCTCGGCACGATGATGCCGGTGCTCGTGCTCGTGGCGCAGAACTCGGCGCCGCCGCGCGACATCGGCGCGGCCACGTCCACCGCGACCTTCTTCCGCTCGATCGGCGGCTCGGTGGGAGTGGCGGTGTTCGGCGCGATCTTCGCCGCGCAGCTCACCGACCAGATCGCCAAGCTGCTCCCGCGCGGCCGGCTCGCGGGCTTCGACTCGCACTCGCTGGTCGGATCGCCGGGCGCGATCAAGTCGCTTCCGGCGGCGGTCCACCAGCCGCTGCTGCAGGCCTTCGCCAACTCGCTCCACACGGTGTTCCTCTGGGGCGTCGTGCTGTCCGCGCTGGGCTTCGTGCTGACGCTGGCCCTGAAGGAAGTCCCACTGCGCACGGGCCACGCGGCTTCGGTGCAGCCAGAGCCGCAAACAGCCGAGCCCCTTCCTAGCAACTAGGAACAGGGACTAAGCCTTAAGGCCTAGTCCCTAAGCCTTTTTGCCCAGCAAAGGCGGGTGTTGCCCGCACCCCCAGCTCGGGAGGCACCCCCATCGGAGGAGGGGCCGCCAATGCCTAAATTCATCTCAGCGTCTCACCACCCTCCCCCCAACACCAAGGAACGGCAAACAATGAACGGGCTGATCTACCACATCGCACTTCAGGCCCATGCTGACGAAAGGCGCGAGGCTCTCGCCGCATCCGCGCGCCGCGTGCAGCGCCCCTCGCGTCGTCGCATCTTCCGCCGCTCGTTCTAAGGTCACGAGCAGCAGCCTGCGAATTCGAGCCCCCCACAGCGGGGGCTCGAGTCGTTCCAGGGCCTAGTTGGCTTCGTCCTCTTCGTCGGAGGGGTCGCCGCCGCGTTCGTCCGGCTTGTCGGTCTCCTCACTGGAGAGCGGCGTGCCGCACCAAGCGCACTTCGTCAGCGGGGAGGCGCTGTAGAGCCTCGCGCCGCATGTTGGACACAGGAACTGGGGCATTGGTTCCTCGCGAGCGTGCGTCCAATATAGAAGGGGCGCATGCTCAGTGGCGGTTCACTATAGGGGAATGACCTGCTCGCCTCGGAAGTCGCGCAGGTCAGCGCGCGGACCGGTCCGCTCAGCGGCGAGAGCGCGAGTTTGACTTGCCGTCGCGCGAGGGCTTGGACCGGCTGCCCTTCTGGGCCTCGGCCGCCTCGAACAGCATGGTGACGAGCTCGCCACGCTGCTCACCCTCGTGATCGCTCTTCAGCAGACGCTTGCCACTGGCGCGCTGGATCTTGTCGACCCGGTCGACGAATCCCTCGAGCTCAGATGCAACCTGTTTCCAGCCCTCGGCGTCGAGAATCAGCGGCAGTCTGCTCAGATGCGCGTCGGAACGGCCGAAGCCTCCCTCGGCCGCCGCCCGATTGACGGCGTCACCGATCTGCCCGAGCGTAGAGCCGACGGTTGCCTGCTTTACGAGGTTGGGTGCTGTGTTGAAGGCGCGGTCGCTGATCCGCGGGCGGATCTCGGCGCGGTAATAGTGCTCGAGCGTGCCGCGCACCGGCGTCGTCTTCACCAGCGAGATGAGCCCCAGGTCCGCGAGCTGGCGGACGTGGTAGCTGACGTTCCCAAGCGGGGCGTCGATCTCCTCTGCGATCTGTGAGGGGCTGGCGACGCGCTCCTCGAGGATCGCAAGGATCTGGATTCTCAGGGGATGGGCAAGTGCTTTGACCAACCGGGGGTCGGTGATGTCATGCAACGTCCTCAATTACGTGCTCCTCGAAATGACCAAGGCGCGCGGGTCCGCGGGCCACAATGGACTGAATTTCGACGGTCCCAAATGGCAGCCCGGTCTGCCGGAGGGGCATCGTTCAGCCCATCCTACGCGATCCGGACGGACGGTTCAGCTTTACGCTGGGTCGAGTGGTCGAATTTGTCTATAAGCGACGCCAAGGCCTGCGGCTGCTGGGCCTCGCGCTGTTAGCCGCCGGGATCGCCGTGGCAATCGGGATTAGCGCGCTGGCCGGGTGGATCTTGATCGGCGTCGCCGCCCTCCTCCTGGCTTCCGTGCAGCCGCTGCTCCTGGCGCATATACGTTATCGGCAGGCCCACCGGCGGGCGCCTCATAACGGTCACGGCGCCGACCCGGAGGACGTCGAACCGCCGCTCTGAACCGCTAGGCGATGGCGATCGCGGCGACGCCGGCCACCACCACCGCCGCCCCTGCGAGGCGCGGTCCGGTGACCCGCTCGTTGAGCAGGACGCGGGCGAGCACGACCGCGATCACGACGCTCGTCTCGCGCACTGCCTGCACCGCGGGGACCGCCGAGCTGGGCGCGAGCCGGATCGCGGCGAGCACCAAGCCGTAGGCGCCGAACATGCCGAGGCCGGTGAGCACCGACGCCACGTTCAACTCGGCTCGGAGCGCGTCGGCCCCACGGCGGCGCGCCAGCAGCGCCACGTAGACGAGGCCCGGCACTCCCACCGCGAGCATCAGATACGCGAGCGGGTGGGCGTACTTCAGGCCCTGCTTGTCGAGCAGCGTGTAGCCGGCGATCAGCACGCCGATCAGGAGCGCCATGCGGAGGTCGCGCGCGCTGGCGGTCCCTCCCGGCCCCCGCACGAGCACGACGCCGATCGCCACGAGGCAGACGCCCAGGATCGACCACGCGTCGAGCGTGACGCCGAGCACCGCAACGCTGAAGATCAGGATGAGAAGCGGCGAGGAGCCGCGCGCCACCGGATAGACCACGCTCAGCTCGCCCTCTTGATACGCGCGCGCGAGGAGGCTCAGGTAGAGGAGCTCGAGGGTCGCCGAGCCGGCCGCGTAGGGCAGCGCCTTCGTCCCCACCTGCCAGGTGGCCGCCGCGACCGGGATGAAGAGCAGCGTGCCCGCCACAACCGCAACCCCGGTTGCCGCCTCGGAGTCTCGCGCGCGCGAGATGAGGAGGTTCCAGCCGGCGTGGACGAAGGCCGCGCAGAGCGCGAGGACGAACGGCGTGGTGGGCATTTACCCGCAGTCTTTCGCACGTTCGCGACCGAACTGGTGTCCCTCCCGATTGATGGCTACCATCACCCGCATGGAGAGCAGCAACGCCCAGATGCGTAGAACCGACGTACTCCGTGACTCGCCTCGCATGTTCGAGAACGAGCTGCTCGACAGGCTCTCGCGGGTACATCCGGTTGTGCCCGTCCTGATCTTCCTGCCGCTGATCGTCGTGCTGCTCGTGCTCGCCATCAGCGCAAACATGAAGGCTTGGCACATCCTTGTGGCCTTCGCCGCCGGTTACGCGTTCTGGACCCTCTGCGAGTACTGGATCCACCGCGTGATCTTCCACTTCGAGCCCGAGGAGGGCTTCGGCGCGCGGCTCCACTGGATCATCCACGGCGTGCACCACGATCATCCGAACGACCCGATGCGCCTCGTCATGCCGCCGTCGGTGAGCGTGCCGCTGTCGGTCCTCTTCTTCCTGCTGTTCCTCGGCGTGCTCGGCACCCCCACCGCCTACGCGGTCGGCGCCGGCTTCTGGACGGGCTACCTGGTCTACGACGAGATCCACTACCACTTGCACCACCACATGCCGAAGACCCGCGTCGGGAGGCTGCTGCGCGAGCTGCACATGCGCCACCACTTCCAGGACGACACCCGCGGCTTCGGGATCAGCGCGCCGTACTGGGACACCGTGTTCCGCACGCCGCTCCGCCGCGGCGGCCAGAAGCCCCGCTAGCGGTCAGCTATCCTCGCCACCGCCAGCGGATGTGGCGGAATTGGCAGACGCGCGGCGTTCAGGTCGCCGTGGGGGTAACCCCGTGGAGGTTCGAGTCCTCTCATCCGCATC
>DATBKS010000261.1:0-4264 GCA_036555755.1 Thermoleophilaceae bacterium | reverse complement strand
AAGTGCCGCTGGCCGTAAGCGCGGGTACCCTAGGGCTGAGAAGAGGAAATGGCGTGTCGGGTGGAGACCCCACACGCGCGCCTGACAACCACGATCGCCGGGTGGAGACCCCGCTCCGGCGTCGGAGGGAGGAATATTGGCCACGACCACCGCGAAACTCGCGGCGATCGAGGGTAGCGGGACGAAGGCTGTTCTCACCCAAGAGGACCGCCGCGCGCTCTTGCGCTACATGCTCCTGATGCGGGCGACCGAGGAGCGGGCGCTGACGCTCTACCGCCAGGGGAAGGTCCCCGGCTCCTACTACGACGGCCGCGGCCAGGAGGCGATCTCCGTCGGATCCTCCTTCGTGCTCGGCCCTCGCGATCGCACCTGCATCCTGCACCGCGACCTCGGTGCCCACCTGATCCGCGGCGTCCGCCCAGGACGCGTGCTCGCCCAGATGATGGGCCGCGCGGGCGGAATCACCGGCGGCAAGGACGGCAATATGCACTTCGGCGACACCGAGCTCGGCTGCGTCGGGATGGTGTCGATGCTGCCCGACATGGCGCTCGTCACGTGCGGCCTCGCGCTCTCGTTCCAGATGCGCGGCGAGCCGCGAGTAGCCATGACCTGGTTCGGCGAGGGTTCCACGGCCAACGGCCAGTGGCACGAGGCGATGAACGTGGCCGGCGTGCGCAAGCTGCCGGCCGTCTTCATTCTCGAGAACAACCAGTTCGCCTACTCCACGCCGAACGAGCGCGAGTTCGCGGTCGATCCGGTGAAGCGCGCGGAGGTCTACGGCTTCCCGGGCGTGAAGGTGGACGGCAACGACGTCGAAGCGGTGTTCTACGCGGCGGCCGAGGCGTGCGAGCGCGCACGCTCGGGCGGCGGTCCGACGCTCATCGAGTGCGAGACCATGCGCATGCACGGTCACGGCGCGCACGACGACATGCGCTACGTACCCAAGGAGCTGTTCGAGGTGTGGGCCGAGCGCGACCCGATCGACCGCTACGAGAAGAAGCTCGCGGACGACGGGATCGACATCGCGGAGATCCAGGCGTCCGTGAAGGACGAGCTCGAGCGCGAGACCGAGTGGGCGCTCTCGCAGGAGATGCCCGAGCCGTCGACCGCTCTCAACGGCGTCTTCGCCACCTCCGATCCGAAGCTCGGCGACGGCAACGCGCCGTGGTCGTTCTGGAAGGAGGCCCGCAATGCCTGAGATGACCTACCTCTCGGCCATCTCCGACGGCCTCCGCGAGGAGATGCGCCACGACGAGACCGTCTTCTGCATGGGCGAGGACATCGGCGCGTTCGGCGGTGCCTTCAAGGTCACCGACGGCTTCATCGAGGAGTTCGGCGCGGACCGCGTGTGGGACACGCCGCTCGCCGAGAACGCGATCATCGGAACCGCGGTGGGCGCGGCCGTGGAAGGGCTGCGGCCGGTCTGCGAGATGCAGTTCGCCGACTTCATCGCTTGCGGCTTCGACCAGCTCGTGAACGTCGCGGCCAAGATGCATTACCGCCAGGGGCTTGCGGTGCCGATCACGGTGCGGCTGCCCTCCGGCGGCGGCTTCTCCGGCGGTCCGTACCACTCGCAGAACCCGGAGGCCTGGTTCCTCCAGTCGCCGGGGCTGAAGGTGGTGGCGCCGTCGACCGCCGAGGACGCGAAGGGGCTAATCGCATCCGCGATCCGCGACCCCAACCCGGTCGTCTATCTCGAGCACAAGCACCTCTACCGGCGCGTGAAGGGCGAGGTGCCCGAGGGCCGCTACGAGGTGCCGCTCGGGCGACTGCGCGTCGCGCGCGAGGGCACAGACCTCACCGTGGTCTCGTACGGCGCGATGGTCGGCATCGCGCTCGAGGCCACCGAGGACATCGACGGTGCATCGGTCGAGGTGATCGACCTGCGCTCGCTCGTCCCGCTCGACACCGAGGGGGTCCTGAAGTCGGTGCGCAAGACGAGCAAGGTGGTCGTGCTGCACGAAGCCAACCGCTCATGCGGAGTTGGCGCCGAGGTGTGCGCGCTGATCGCCCAGGAGGCGTTCGAGGACCTGGACGGGCCGGTGGTCCGCGTGACCGCACCGGACGTGCCGATCCCGTTCAGCCCGCCGCTCGAGCGCGCCGTGCTCCCGCAGGTGGACGACGTCAAGGAGGCCTGCCGTGAGCTCCTCGCGTACTAGTACCACCACCGTCGAGGTGACCATGCCGCAGATGGGCGTGTCCGTCGCCGAGGGCACGATCGTCGAGTGGCGCAAGCGCGTCGGCGACTGGATCGAGGCCGACGAGCCGATCGTGGAGATCTCGACCGACAAGGTCGAGACGGAGGTGCCGTCGCCGGCCAGTGGGCGTGTGGCGGAGATCCTCGTCGAGCCCGGAGCGACCGTCGATGTCGGAACGCTGCTGGCGCGCATCGATGCTGAGGCGCGGCCGGGGGTGGCGCATGTGGATGAGGGGGACGCCCCGAGTATCGAGTCTCGCCCGAGTATCGAGTCTCGAGAATCGAGTATCGAGAAGAGCGGCAATGGGCATGCGCCGCCGATCTCTCCGGTCGTGCGTCGCATGGCCGACGAGCATGGCGTCGATCTCTCGCAGGTTGAGGGCACCGGGCGCCGCGGGCGCGTGACCAAGAAGGACCTGCTGGCGTTCCTGGGCGACCTCGATACTCGAGACTCGATACCCGAGACCGCCGAGCCGGCCCCCGAGCCGGCGCTCCATTCCGAAAGCCCGTACCGCGAGGAGACGCCGCAGGCGGCTCCGGCGAGCGGCGAGCAACTCAGCGTCATGCGCCGCCAGATCGGCGCCCACATGGTGCGCTCGCTCCAGACGGCGGCTCATTGCACCACGGTGGTCGAGGCGGACATGAGCCGCATCGAGGAGGCGCGTGGGCGGCTGTCGTATCTGCCGTTCGTAGCCCGCGCCGCGATCGCGGCTCTGCGCGAGTACCCGATGCTGAACGCCACCCTCGAGGGCGACCGCCTGACGGTGCACGAGGAAGTGAACCTCGGGATCGCGGTGTCGCTCGGCGAGGACGGGCTGATCGTGCCTGTCGTGAAGAACGCGCACGAGCTCTCCCATGAGGGCCTCGCGACGAGGATCAAGGACCTCGCCGCACGCGCACGTTCGAAGAAGCTCACCCCGGACGAGGTAAGCGGCGGCACGTTCACGATCACCAACCCCGGCGCGTTCGGCGCGCTGCTCGCGACGCCGATCATCAACCAGCCGCAGGTGGCCATCCTCGACCTCGAGGCCGTGACCAAGCGGCCCGTGGTGGTGAACGGGGATAGCATCGCGATCCGGCCGATGACCTACCTCTGCATGTCATGGGACCACCGGGCGCTCGACGGAGCGCTGGCGGCGCAGTTCCTGTCGGCGGTGCGGAGGCACATCGAAGGCTGGGATGGCTGACCTACACGTCGTAGAGCACACCGAGCTGGTGCCGTACGCGGAGGGCGTGCGGATGCAGGAGGAACTCCGCAATGCCGTCCAGGCGGGCGAGTCCGGCGACCATCTGCTCCTGCTGGAGCACGAGCCGGTCTACACCCGCGGGCGTCGCACGGGAGACGGGGAGCTGCCGATGGGCGAGCAGTGGTACGCCGCCCAGGGCATCGAGGTGTGCGACGCCGACCGCGGCGGGGCCGTGACCTACCACGGCCCCGGTCAGCTCGTCGGCTATCCGATCCTGCGCCTGCGCGGCGGCGTGGTGGGCCACCTCCGCGCCATGGCCGAGGGGCTGGCGGCCGTGCTGGCGGAGCTCGGCGTGACGGCGGTGTGGCGTCGCGACGCGCCCGGGCTGTGGGTCGAGCCCGCCGGACGGCCTCCCGCCAAGATCTGCGCCTTCGGCGTGAACGTGCACCGCCGCGTGGCCATCCACGGCTTCGCCCTCAACGTGACCACCGCGCTCGACGCCTTCGATCTGATCGTCCCCTGCGGCCTGCGCGGTGTGGCAGTCACGTCGATCGCCGCGTTCGTGCCGGCGCCGCCGCTCGCATCGCTCGCCGCGCGCGCGGCGGAGTTGTTGGGCGCAGCCTACGGCGTGACGTTCGCGCGCGAAGAAAAAAAAGATTGAAGCGAGAGATCGATTCTGACGATTGCAATGCGAGATTGGATCACTAGAATGGGTTCAGCGTGAAGCTCGCCACCAAGCGGCGCGTCCTGGTCATCTACAACAGAGACTTCGAGGGCGCGGAGGCGGACCCCGAGAACAAGGCCCGAGAGGACATCAAGGGGATTGCCGAGCACGTGGTGGGGATCCTCGGCCGTAGCGGTTTCGTGGCCGACGGGCTGG
>DATBKS010000260.1:0-12881 GCA_036555755.1 Thermoleophilaceae bacterium | reverse complement strand
AGGCGAAGGCGATCTCCGGGATCGAGACGCCGACTCGCTACTCGATCGTGTTCCGGCTCACGGCGCCCACCGCCGCGCTGCTCGTGCAGGCGCTCTCGCTCCCGATCACGGCGCCCGTGCCGCCCGAGTTCGCGCGCCGCTACGACAAGGCCAACCCGTCCACATACGGCGAGCACCTGATCTCGACCGGGCCGTACACGCTGGCCCGCTACAGGCCGGGCGTGAGCGCAGTGCTGAAGCGCAACCCCTCCTGGAACCGTCGCACCGACTGGCGGCCGGCCTACGCGGACGAGATCGACTTCCGGCTCGGGCAGTCGGTGAGCGTCGCGAGCCGGCAGATCATCGGCGGTCAGAACCTGGTCTCGGGCGACTTCAGCGCCCCCGCCTCGCAGCTTCGCTCCGACCTGGCCGACAGCCGGCGGCGCCGGCAGATCGCCCTCGCGCCTGGGGTCGGTGTGCTGCTGATCGCGCTCAATACGACGGTGCCTCCACTCAACAACCTCAACGTGCGGCGCGCGATCTCCGCCGCTACCGACCGAGTGGCGCTCAGGCTCACCCGCGGCGGACCCGCGGCGGGCACCATCGCCACGCACTACCTGTTCCCGAGCATGCCGGGCTTCCGTCAGGCGGGCGGCTTTGCCGGCACGGGAGCGCCCTTCCTCTCCCACCCGCATGGCGATCTCGCGCTCGCCAGGTCATACATGCGAAAGGCCGGCTACCCGAGCGGCAGGTACACCGGCAAGGCGCGCCTCTTGATGATCACCGGCACGGAGCCGACGGGTCGTCAGGCGGCCCAGGTGCTCGAGGGGTCGCTGGCCGCTCTCGGCTTGAAGGTGAACCTGCGCAGCGTCTCTGGCACGGCGATGTACTCGAAGTTCTGCGGCGTTCCGGCGGCGCACGTGGCCATCTGCCCGGACCTCGGCTGGCTGAAGGACTTCTACGACCCGCAGGCGGTGCTCGAGCCGATGTTCGACGGCACGCGGATCAGCCGGGAGGGCAGCTCAAACTGGTCTCAGCTCGACGATCCGGCGATCGACCGCGCGATGCGGCGCGGCGAGGCACTGATCGGAGCGGGCGCACGCGCGGACGCGTGGGGAAGGATCGACCGGCTGATCACACAGCAGGCCGCCGCGATCCCGTGGCTCTGGGTAAATCAGGCGAACATGCGCAGCGCGGACGTGCGCGGGGTGGTGAACGACTTCACGGCATCGTGGGACCTGTCGTTCACGGACCCGGCCGGCGCCTGATCCGCGCGTTCAGCGGGACTTGCGGCGGCCGCCCGCCGCGCGCTTGCGGCGTGGCTTGGCGCTCGACCCCGACGCGCCGTCGGACCCGTCGGGCTCGGAGCTTGCGAAGTACATGATCTCGAGCTTGGTGGCGAGGCCCTCGCCGCCGCTCTTTGCGAGCCTGGACGCGCTCTCGGCCTCGATGTCGAGCGCCCGCTCGAACGCGTCGGTGAGCAGCTCGGAAAGCTCGCCCCAGCCCTGCTCGTCGACCACAAGAGGCGTGCGCGACAGATGACGGTCGTCCCGGGCGTCGAAGGCGCCGCTCTTCGTCGCGCGCTCGACGTCCTGCCAGATCAGGCGGAGCGTGGCCGCCGAGATCGACTGCCGCATCGATTTCGGCATCGCGTTCCAGTCGTCCTGGTCGAAGAACGGCCGCATCACCGCCCGGTAGTAGTGCTCCACCGCGCCACGCCTCGGCTCGGTCCTCACGAGCTCGAGCGCACCGAGGTCGAGCAGGATGCGCACGTGGTACGAGACGACCCCGAGCGGCTCGCCCAGCTCCTTTGCCAGCTCGTTCGGGCTGGCGACGCGCTCGTTCAGGATCGCGAGAGCCTGCGTCCTGATCGGGTGGCCGATCGCCTTGACCAACCGCTGGTCAACGACGTTCTGCTTCTTCGCGGTTTTGGGGCGAGTACTCATTCAGGGCCTGACGAAGCTTGGCGCGCAGCCGGTGTAGGCGCACTTTAGCCGTTCCGATTGGTGTGCCCATGCGCTCGGCGACGCCTCTGTCCGACAGATCCTCGACGAAGCGCAGGCGCGCGACCCGTGACTCCTGCGCGTCGAGCAAGGCGAGCGCGCGCTCGAAATCGAGCGCGGCGATTGCGTCCGACGTGGGATCCGGGACGGCGGGACGGGCCGACTCATCCGCTACCTCCCCGATCTCCGGACGGTTCGCGCCCAGCAGCCGGAGCGCCTCGTTGCGGGCAATCTTTGCGACCCAGGCCGCTCGCGCGTGCTCGTTCCTGCACTGCCCGCGCTTGATCCAGGCGCGCAGCGCGGCCTCCTGAGCGGCGTCTTCGGCGTCGGCGCCCCGCAGGAGGCGGCGAGTCTCGCGGAGGCAGCGCGAGTGCACGGCCTCCCAGTCCCACGCCGGTTGGGCCGCCCGCGGCAAGGCTTAGTTGGGCACTCGGAGTTGGCGCAAGGACACTCAAAGTGCTGAAACCTTTTCGATTCATAGAGGGGTCGTCCATCAATCATGCACCCACCAGCCGACCCATACCAGGCCTTCGCCCCGTTCTACGACGACTTCACCCACGACCACGACTACGCGCGCTGGCTCGCGGCCCTGGAGGAGGCCGCGCGGGCGCACGGCCTGAGCGGCCGCCGCGCGCTCGACATGGCCTGCGGCAGCGGGAAGAGCTTCCTGCCGCTGCTCGAGCGCGGCTACAGCGTCGTCGGCTCCGACGCCTCCGCCGAGATGCTGCGCCGGGCCGCGGAGAAGGCGCCCGGCACGCGCCTCGTGTGCGGCGACATGACGAAACTCGGCAACCTCGGCGAGTTCGATCTCGTCACCTGCCTCGGCGATTCCCTCAACTACCTGCTCACCGCCGATGCCCTCACGGCGGCGTTGAGGAGCGCGCGGCGGAACCTGGCGCCGGGCGGCATCTTCGTGGCGGACCTCAACAGCACCATGGGCTACCGGACCACCTGGGCCTCGACATTCTGCGTCGAGGCTGAGGCGGCTGTCTTCCTCTGGCGCGGGCGGGCATCCGCCGAGCTCGCGCCCGGCGCGCGGGCGCGGACCGTGATCGACGTGTTCGAGCGGACGACGACCGACCTGTGGCGGCGGATCAGCAGTCCGCACGAGCAGCGCCATCACCCAGAGGCGCGGGTGCGCTCGCTGCTCGCGCGCGCCGGCCTCGAGTGCCTCGGCGTCTACGGACAACTGATCGACGGCTCGCTCGATCCGTCGGGAGACGAGCTCGAGCACCACAAGCTCGTCTACGTGGCTGCCCGCCCGCGATGACTCGAAGGGAGGTGACCCTCAATGACGATCCAGAAGCTGGAGACGCGCGTGATTCCGGCCGTCTCGCTGACGAAGGCGGCTTAGCCCGCTCCGAGCCCGGGCAGCCGCGGCTCCCGCGGCTGCCCCGGCTCAAGCAGACGATCGAGGTGGTCGCCCCGGGGAACGGCAACCTCTACCTCCTGCGCCCTGGCGGCGACGCTGACCTGATGATCGGCGACGCGGGTGAGGCAGAGGCGCGCTTCCTCGCAAGCCTCGACGGCACGCGCGAGCTCCCGCCGGACGCGGACCTTGGGGCGATCCGCGAGCTCGTGGAGCTAGGTCTCGTCGAGGATGCCGCGGACGACGACGTCCTATCCGAGCGCCAGAGGGGGCGGCTCGATCGGCAGCTGCGTTACCTGAGTGACCTCGCTCCGCCCGGGCAAGGCAGGGCCGGGTACCAGGAGAGGCTGGCCCGCTCCACGGTCGCGGTGCTCGGAGTCGGAGGGCTGGGGAGCTGGGCGGCGCTCGCCCTCGCGTGCGTGGGGATCGGGCGGCTCGTAGTGGTCGACGCCGACGCAGTCGAGGAGAGCAACTTCAACCGCCAAGTGCTGTTCGAGGAAGCCGACCAGGGCGCGCTCAAGGTCGAGGCTGCGGCGCGGCGGTTGCGCGCCTTCGACAGCGCGCTCGACGTCGTCGCCAGCGCCGAGGAGCTCGCATCGCCCGAGGACGTCGGCCGCGTCATCGCCGGCGCCGACATCGTCGTCGACGCTGCCGACCGGCCCGCGCACCTGATCGAGCGCTGGGTGGACGCTGCCTGCTTCGAGCGCGGCATTCCCTACATCACGATGAGCCACTTCCCGCCGGTCGCGCGGATCGGGCCGCTGTACGTGCCCGGGAGAACGGCGTGCTTCGCCTGCCTCGAAGCGCAGATGCGCGAGGCGTTTCCGTTGTTCGACGCGGTGGTCGCGGCCCGAACGGCGCGACCGTCGCCCGCGGGGACCTTCGGTCCCGCTTGCGCCCTGATCGGCGGATGGGTCGCGGCGGACGTGACCCATCACCTGTCCGGAATCGCCGAGCCGTCGACACTCGGCCGCGCGCACATCGTCGACCTGCGCTCGATGAGCGTGACGATCGACGCGCTGCCGGCGCACCTGGGCTGCGAGCGCTGCTCGCCCGGAGCTAGCCGCGCCGGCGGTAGGTGACCCGCAGGTCGTCCTGCCAGTCGCCCGGCGTCTCGGCGAGCTGGTGCAGCATCTCGAAGGAGTCGGGGCCCAGCGTGGCGGACGAGCGCTGGTCGAACCCAGGGGCGTCGCGCCACATGCGCAGGACGCCGTCCGACAGCGAGATGCCGTAGGTCCGGCGTACGCCGCGCGAGTCGAAGTACTCCATCACCAGCCCGTCGCCCTCCTCGGGCGGCCCGATCACACAGATCGCGTCTGGGAACAGCTCATGGTCGTTATGCGACCGCTGAACGATGAACTGGCCGCCCTCCAGCCACTCGTACGTGACGTTGCCCGTCACGACTTCGTCCACCAGCCGATGCTTCGCCTCGGTGTCCCAGGTGCCGATCAGCGCATCGAACGGCTCGAGGGCGGAACTCATCGGTGGCTTGCGCTGACGATCGCCTCGATCTCCTTGGCGGCCTGCTCGTCATACGGCCAGAACTGGGACTTGTCGCCGTTCTCCCACTGCTCCCGCAGTCCGGGCGCGCCGAGCTCCCAGTCGGGGCGGATCTTGCGCGTGATCTCGCGCAGGTCCTGCCACAGGTCGAAGGTCGACGGGCGCCCCCAGAACCAGTAGCCGTTGTAGATCTTGTGGATCACGAGGCCCGGGTCGAGCACGAGCGTGTGCGGGATCATCGGGTCGTGGTGCGGGTCGGTGTACTCCTGGATGTCGAGGTCCTTCTGGATCTTTCGACCCGGGTCGCATAGGAACGGCCACTGGGCCCCGACCGCGGCTTTGAACTCGCGCCCCTCGAGGATGTTGTCGGTGGAGATCGTCACGACCTTCGTGTAGGCCACCGCGATCTTGGGATAGAAGGCCGCGAGCTCGAGGTGCTGCTGGTGGTCCTTCGGGCAGAAGTGCCCGCGCGACAGGATGAGGATCATCGGATCGCCACCCTGCAGATCGCTCAGCTTGCGCCGCTGCTTGTCGGTGTCGGTGAGCTCGTAGTCCGGGAAGCGGGCGCCGGGGACGATGTCGGCACGCATGTGCTGCCTCCTTTGGAGTGGGCGGGGCGAGTGTACGTCGCTCGCCCCCGCCCAGCACGTCCTCGTCTACTTGGCGCAGACGGTGTACACCGTGAACGTGACCTTCTGTCCGCTGTTGTTCACGATCTCGACCTCCCAGTCGTTGGGGCCGTTCAGATTCCTTTCTGCATACCGCCGCGGTGAGCCGGCGGACGCGCGAGTAGGGGGCCGAGAGGCTCGGGGCAGCGAGCCCGTGCGATCACCCTAAGGCCACCCCCGAGCTGGCGCACTAGCGCTCATCGGTGCGGCACGCTCGGCGAATGCTCACTGAAGTGCTGGCCTTGACCGAGGCGGCCCCATGCGGCGAGTATCAGCCTATGGGCGACAAGAACGAACAGCTCTACTGCGACGGGGAGAACGAGTACTTCCCAAAGGATCAGTTCAAGAACGGGATCCACACGAGCGCGAACCCGCAGCACTACCGCGTGGGCGGTGCGGCGGTGGATCCGGAACCAATCGAGCCCGCCTTCCGACTGACCCGGCTGGACCAGCCCGGCGATGCCGACTGACAAGCGCGCTGCGGGCGATCCCGCGGCCCTGGCTTGGCAACGGGAGACGCAGGCTCTCGCGAACGACGCCGCGCTTTACCAGGCCGAACACGACGCGCGGCTGAAGGTCGCGCAGGGCGCAATCGGGCGCAGCCAGACCGGCGCGGAAGCAGTCCGCAACACGGCTGCTGCCCTCGGGACCCTTTACACGGGGGTGCTGGGCGTGGCGTTCGCGGTCGACAAGGACCACCCCATTCCCGCGCGCGGTGTGATCCCGGCGTTCTTCCTAGGACTCGCCCTCGTCTTCGCGACCGCGTACGTGGCCTTCCTCTGGCCGGGGAAGGAGACGCGCTCGGAGAAGAGCAGGGACGCCACGCTCCGCGCCCAGCAGGAGGCGCGGCTCGACACCTTCACGCTCTGGACCGGCGAGATCGCGCGCAGGCGGGCTTGGGCGCTCCACACGGCGGTGTTCAGCTTGGGCGCCGCGGTGGCCACGCTGCCGCTTCCGTTCGTCGACTGGGACGGCGCCGGGCCCTGGATCGCCGCCGGCGTCTTGGCGCTCGCGATCGCGCTGGCGACCGGCATCACCGGCTACCTCATGCAGAAGAGCGCGACTGCCGCAGCACGTAGCTGAGGCCCAGCGGCGCGGCGAGCGCGATGATCACCGCTCCGCCGAGGCTGTGCGGCTTGGCGGCGAGGTGGATCGCGTCGCCGGCGAGCACGGCGGCCGCCGCCGGCCAGGCGATCAGCCAGGCGAGCATCACAATCCCGCCTCCCGCCGGGTCCGAGCCGGTGGCGAAGAAGAGCACGCTGAGCGGCATGCGGCCGCCGCGGCGCGCTGACATCGCCGCGCACAGTGCCACCGTGGGCACGGTGAGGAGCGCGACGAGCACGACCGCCCCGGGCCGCCCGGCGATCACCCCGGTGAGCGCGCACGGCACGATCGCCAGCGCGCCGGCGAGGACGACGACGGCGATCGGCACCGCCACGTGGTCGAGCAGGACCCGCCCGAAGGGCCGCAGCAGCAGGATGCGGGAGGAGCCGGGTGTATCGACGTCGAGCCGGAGCGGCTCGAGCAGCCTGGCGACCGCGATATAGCCGATCAGCGCCGCCAGCGCGGTGGCGGGGA
The DNA here is from genome assembly GCA_036555755.1 of Thermoleophilaceae bacterium. Lineage (GTDB taxonomy): Bacteria > Actinomycetota > Thermoleophilia > Solirubrobacterales > Thermoleophilaceae > JAICJR01. Next base: position 5,784 of record DATBKS010000260.1, on the reverse strand, counting down.
AGTGGCCGGCCTGGGTGACGGCGAGGGCGGTACCCGCGGCGGCGAGCAGCGCCCCCTCCGCCACGCGGCCCGGCGCGCGCACCAGCGCCGACATGTCTCGCCACGGCACGGCGAACGCCGCGCGCCGCGGAAGCGGCAGGCGGCTGCGCAGGCGCACGCCCCGCTTCGTCTCGACCCGCCGGAGCGCGAGCTGCGCGCTGCGGATGTCGAGCGCCGTCAGGGACATCGTGGCTCCCTCGCGTGCCTCGGCCCGTACGGCATGCCGCTCGGTCGAGCAGGCCGCCGCTCGCCCGAGCGCCCACCACGCCGCAAGCGCGGCCGCGACCGCCACCAGCGCCAGCGCGATGCCCCAGCCCGACACCGCCTCGGCCGGCTGCACCGCCCACCCCCACGGCCCGGACCAGAGCGCGACCTTGCGGTCGACCCCGCCCGCGTGCGCCAGCACCACGAGGCCGGCGGCCACGAGGAGCACCACCGGCAGCGCCCGGCCGAGCCAGCGCGAGACCCGCGCCGAGCTCTCCACCGCCCACGCGAGCGCCACCGCCAGCACTCCGTAGAGCGCGATTCCAACCACGAGGCCAGCGGCCGACCCGGCCGCGACCGAGCGGCCGTTGCCCGCCAGCCCGACGAGCGCCACGCCTCCCACGAGCGCACCGACGAGCGCCCCGCGCGCGAACGCCCAGCCAAGACGCGGAGCCACGAGCCGCGCACGCGGCAGCGGCGCGCCGAGCAGGAAGCCGATGTCCGCCTGCCTGAACACGACGGGTCCCTGCCAGGTGCCCCAGCGCCCGACGAGAGCGAGCCCGACCAGCATGAGCGACGGCCCCCAGACCGACGCCCGGCCCTCCGTGATCCAGTCGGCCAGCACGGAGCTGGCCGTGCCGTACACGAGCAGTCCGACCGTCCCAGCGGCGAGAGCGAGCACGTAGACCGCCTCGAGGCGCGTGCCGAGCGGCTTGGGCGGGCGGGCCTCCCGGCTCCACTCGCGCACGGCGGCGAGCCGCTCGGACCCGGTGACGGTCAAGCGCTGGCCCAGCCCAGAGCGGCCACGTGCGCGGCCACCTCGTCGTAGGTGCCCATGGCCATCACCTGGCCGTCCGACAGCAGCGCCGCACGATCCGCCAAGCCCTCCACGAAGCCGAGCTGGTGGGTCGTCATGAGGACTCCGGTGCCCGCCGCCTTCGCCTCGATCAGCATCGTTCGCAGGAGCGCCTGCGACGGCGGGTCGAGCCCCACCACCGGCTCATCGAGCACGAGTAGGGACGCCGGGCGGATGAGCGCGCACGCGAGCTGCGTCTTCTGGCGCATCCCGCGCGAGAGCTGGGTGGGGACGAAGTCGGCGCGATCGGCGATCCCCATGCGCTCGAGCAGAGCGTCGATGCGATCGTCGGCGTCGGGGCCGCTCACGCCGTGCGCGGCCACGACGAGGCCGAGGTGCTCGCGCACGCTGAGGTCGCCGTACAGCAGCGGGTTGTCGGGCACGAGCGCCAGCTCGGCGCGCGCCAGCTCGGCATCCGGCTCCAGATGCGGATCGTGGCCGCCCACCCGCACCGATCCGCTCGACGGCTCGAGCACGCCCGCGATCGTCCGGACGGCCGTGGACTTGCCGCTCCCGTTCGCCCCGAGCAGCACCACGCACTCGCCCGCCGCCACCGTCAGCGACAGATCGCTGAGCGCGTCGAAGTCCCCGAAGCTGTGCCCCAGGTCCTGAGTCTCGAGCGGCGGCGCGGCACCCACGCGGGGGATTATGCGTCGGCGCGCACGAAAACCGTTCCGCCGGCCTCCAGCTCGAGCGAGTTCACGCCCTCGTCGAACAGGGCGGATCGAGAACGGTCAAATCTCCACTCATGTGGTGGAGATAGCAGATTTTCAGGCCCTCGTGTCACCCGAGTCACACGCCAGGGTGGTGGTGCCTTCGCGCCTAATACGTGCACGCCCCCTTGTCGGCCGACCTGCAGGCAGCCACCCTATGCACATGCCGCTCTCCGTCTCCGAGCGGACCTCGCACAGCAAGGACTGGACCGGCCCGTCCTGGGCACGCTGGAACGGGGTCATCAAACGTCCTTACACCGTCGGGGTCGAGGAGGAGCTCATGCTCCTCCAGCCGCCGCACCATGCGCTGGCGCAGGCGAGCGACGGCGTGCTCGAGCGCCTTTCGCCGCGTCTCACCGAGCACACCTCGCCGGAGACGCACGCCGCTGTGATCGAGCTGGCCACGGACATCCACGACGACGTCGCGGGCGCGACGGGCGAGCTCGCCGAGCTGCGGGCCCAGCTCGCCGAGGAGCTCGACGCGATGGGACTGCACGGCGCCTCGGCGGGCACCTATCCGCTCGCGGTCGAGAACGAGATCCGCGTGTCCACCGCGCGCCGCTACCGCGAGGTGAGCGCGTCGATGCGCGCACTCGCGCGGCGCGAGCCGACGATGGCGCTCCATGTCCACATCGGCGTTCCCAATCCCGAGGGCGCGGTACGGCTGCTCAACGCTCTCCGCGGGGTCGTTCCGATCCTGCTCGCGCTGTCGGCCAACTCGCCGTTCTGCAACGGGCGCGACAGCGGCTTCGCCTCGATGCGCACCGTGATCTTCCAGAGCTTCCCGCGCACGGGCATCCCGCGCTGGTTCGCCGGCTACGACGACTACGCGCTCGCGGCGGACGCGCTCATCGCCTCGGGCGCGCTGCCGGGGCCCAGCTTCCTCTGGTGGGACGTGCGGCTTCAGCCGATGCTCGGGACGGTCGAGGTGCGGGTGATGGACGCCCAGTCGACCGTCGCCGACAGCGCGCCGCTGATCGCGCTCGTCCAGTCGCTCGCGCGGCTCGTGCTCGAGGGCGACTACCGGGAGACCGCGTTCGCCCCGGAGGTGCTGGCGGAGAACCGCTTCCTCGCCGCCCGTGACGGCTCTGAGGCGATGCTGATCGACCCGGCCCAGCGCCGGCTCGTCCCCATCCGCGCCCTCGTGGATGCGCTCGTCGAGCAGTGCCGCCCGCACGCCGAGGCGCTCGGCTGCCTCGCCGACCTCGACCAGGTCGTGCGGCTCGCGGAGGGGAACGGCGCGGCGCGGCAGCGCGCGCTTGCCCGCGAGGCCGGGCTGGACGACCTCACCACCGCGCTTTCCGATTGCTTTGCAGCCAACCCCGGAGTGAGAGGAGCGACCTGATGTGCCGCTGGCTGACCTACACCGGCTCACCCGTCCTGATTCACGACGCGCTTTACACCCCTCGGCATTCGCTGATCGACCAGAGCCTGCACTCGCGCCTCGGCGCCGAGCCGACGAACGGAGACGGCTTCGGCCTGGGCTGGTACGACACGGAGCCGATCCCCGGCGTCTTCTACAGCACCGAGCCGGCCTGGAACGACCAGAACCTGCGCGAGGTGACCGCACACATCCGCTCGCATCTGTTCTTCGCGCACATCCGCGCGGCGATCGGGTCGGCGGTGCAGCAGACGAACTGCCATCCGTTCCGCCACGGCCGCTGGCTGTTCATGCACAACGGGTTCATCGACGGGTTCGAGGCGATCAAGCGCGACCTGCGGATGGCGGTCGACCCGTCGCTCTACCCGGCAATCATCGGTCAGACCGACACCGAGACGCTGTTCTACCTGGCCCTGACGCTCGGGCTCGAGCACGATCCGCCCGATGCGGTGGCGCACGCGATCGGGATGGTCGAGGCGTACGGCCGCGAGCGGGGCGTGAAGAACCCGTTCCAGGGCACGATCGCGACGAGTGACGGCGAGACGCTGTGGGCGTTCCGCTACTCGAGCGAGGGCAAGTCGCGCTCGCTCTTCTTCTCGCGGGACATCCACACGCTCAGGGAGCTGTATCCCGATCGGGAGCTCTTCCAGCAGCTCTCCGACGAGACGCGGATGGTCGTCTCCGAGCCCGTAGGGGACCTGCCGGGCGCGTGGGAAGAGGTGCCGGAGGCGAGCTACGGGCTGGTGGGCAAGGGCCAGGCGCTGCTTCTGCCCTTCGAGCCGAAGGCTCCGGCGCACGCCACCCCGGCTCCGGCCTGAGACATCACTTGGCGCTGGCGGCGACCGCCCGGTCGGTCGCCGCCTGCGGCTTTTACGCGGGAAGTGCGCACCACCGCGTTTAGACGTGACCGCACCATTGTCCACTACTTCTCAGGGGTGGATCGTGCGCACAGGGAGTTTCAGGCAGTAGTCCACGAGACCGGAGGTCGTCGGTGTTCACGATTGCAAGCGATTACCCCTTCTTAGACATCCTGTGGACGATGATCATCTTCTTCGCCTGGGTGGCGTGGATTTGGATCGTCGTCACGATTTTCATTGACATCTTCCGCCGCAAGGACACCTCTGGATGGGTGAAAGCCCTATGGATCGTGTTCGTGATCATCCTGCCGTTCATCGGCGTACTGATCTACCTGATCGTGAACCACGACGGGATGGCGGACCGCAGCGCCAAGGAGTACCAGGCGCAGCGCGACCAGTTCGACCAATACGTGCGTGACACGGCCGGCGGCTCGGCATCCGAGATCGCCAAGGCCAAGGAGCTGCTCGACTCGGGCGCTATCACGCAGCAGGAGTTCGACCAGATCAAGTCGAAGGCGCTCGCGTCCTAAATCAGCGCGCGAATTCGAGGTAGTGTCGCTCGGTAGTGCAGCCCACTGCCGAGCAGATCGAGGCATATCGCCGTGACGGCTTCGTCGTGCTCGACCAGTTCCTCGAGCGCGACGAAGTCGAACGGCTGCGCGAGCACTTTGCCGCCTGCTTCGCGCACGAGTGGGAGACCGGGCTGCGGCCGGACGAGGTCAACTACGACCCGGCCACGACGCCGCCCGACCTCACGCGCCAGCTCTGCAACGCGTGGAAGGCCGACCGCACGGTGGCGGCAACGGTGCTCGCCGAGCGCAACGCGGAGTTCGGGGCGAAGCTGGCGGGCCTACCGGGGCTGCGGCTGGCTCAGGACAACCTGATCTGGAAGCCGCCCTCGAGCAAGGCGCTGCTCTGCCACCAGGACGCGGCCTACCTCGACCACCTCGACCCGCCCAACATGACGACCTGCTGGATGGCGCTGGACGACACGAGCGCCGACACCGGCACGATCTACTACGTCAAGGGCTCGAACCACTGGCCGCACGCGCGGCTCGGCGGGCAGTTCCACGCGCCCGACGACTGGCTGGCGCACGTGCGCGAGTCGATGCCTGAGGACGTCGACCTCGAGCTCGTGCCGATCGAGGTGTCCGCCGGCGGCGCCGCCTTCCACGACGGCTGGACCTTCCACGGGAGCCCGTCCAACGAGCGGCCCGACCGCGAGCGGCGTTCGGTGGTGAGCCACATGATCTCGACGGAGACGCGCTGGAACCCCGAGCACCCGCACCCCATTTACTCGAAGTACATGCGCCCGGGCGAGCGCGAGATGGACGACGCGTTCTTCCCCGTGATGTGGCGGGCGAACGGCGCCTAGGCCTGGGCCGGCTGAAGCGGGCGCAGCTCCTCGATGTACGAGAGCGCTTGCCGACGCAGCGTGCCGTCCGGCTCCACGAGGTAGGCGCCCTGGCGACGCAGCGGCGGTGAGTACACGTGGATCGTCACGGCGGGCGGTCCCCCTGCATGGCGGACGCGGTGGATGTCGTCGGGGCTGAACGCGAATGCGTCGCCGGGGCCTGCGGCGCGCTCTGCCGGCGGTCCGTTCACCCGCAGGCGCTCTTCGACGATCTGGCCCTGCACCACGGCCACCGCTCCGCGTGAGACGTCGTGGTCGTGGAAGCCCGTGTCGTGGTCGTCCATCCAGCAGATCACCCAGGCGGTCACCTCATCGTCGTC
>DATBKS010000259.1:0-8621 GCA_036555755.1 Thermoleophilaceae bacterium | reverse complement strand
GCCGCCGAAGATGCCGAAGATCAGCGCGTAGATGTTGAACAGCGCAGTGACGATCATCAGCGCGAGGAAGCGCGGAACGACCAGGTTCTTGACCGGGTCGACGCCGAGCACCTGTAGCGCGTCGAGCTCCTCGCGGATCTTGCGCGCGCCGAGGTCGGCGGTGATGGCCGTGCCGGCCACGCCCGCGAGGATGATCGCGGTGACGAAGGGCGCGAACTCGCGGATCGTCGCGAGCACGAAGAAGCCGCCGAGACGGTCGATCGCGCCGAACAGGATCAGGAAGTTGCCGGCCTGCAGCCCCGGCGCGCCGTAGCCGAACGCGATCGTCGAGATCAGCAGCGGGAACCAGCACAGCCGCAGCGCGAACAGGAACTGATTGACGAACTCGCCACCGTACGGATACGGCGGTCGAATGGCCGACAAGATCGTCTTGCCGGTCAGGATCATCATGTCCCCTACCTGCTCGAGCAGGTTCTTAGTAGGTAGAAACGCTCGATCAGCTACAGCACGAACCACTCCGCCGGCTCCTCCCAATAACAAGGCACCGAGGGCCTCCCCTCTCCTCCGGGCGAAAGACTACGGGATCGGTTCTGGCCGGGCAACCGGGAACCGTCGCGTACCCCACCTCGGAAAGTGCGTCTGAGAGCCGCTACCCCGTGGTATGTTGCGACCGCTTTGGACGCGAGGGGAGCGCAGGGAGTGCGTGCGGGTGGAGCGGCTTTGGCTGCCGTCGCCGCGCTTGCCGTGAGCGCCTGCGGGGGCTCGCAGCAGGACGCGCACGAGCCGTCCGGGAACTTCAAGGTCCAGATCCACGCGGCGTTCCCGAGCAAGCAGAAGCTCGCCCAGAACTCGACGATGGTCATCACGGTGAAGAACGTCGACAGCAAGGCGCTGCCGAACCCGTCGGTGACGATCGACTCGTTCAACCGCAACAGCACCCAGGCCAACCTGGCCGACGCGAGCCGGCCGGTGTTCGTCGTCAACTTCGGGCCGAAGGGCGGCGACACCGCCAACCAGGCCACCTCGGCGTTCGGCCGTGAGCTGCAGCCGGGCGACACGGCCAGGTTCGTCTGGCGAGTGACCGCGGTGCAGGCGGGTCCCTACAAGATCAGATACCGGGTGTCTGCCGGCCTCTTCGGCAAGGCGCACGCGATCGACGCGGCCGGCACGGTCGATCCGAGCGGCCAGTTCGTCGGCGTGATCAGCCGCAAGGCGCCGCACTCGACGGTCAACTTCAAGAACGGCAAGACGGTCGAGGGCGGCTAGCCCTCGCGAGTCGTTCTCAGCCGACGGCCAGGAGCGTGGCGGGCGGGACGACCATGTTGTCGTCCGCCTCGAGCTGGTCGGCCAGCTCGGCCACGGCGGCGAGGGTGCGCCGGGCGTGCAGGCCGCCCATGCGGCCGATTAGGGGCCACGCGGCGAGCAGGTGCTCGTGCGAAGCGGGATCGTCGGCGCTTGCCTTCACGCTGATCGAGAGCATCGAGCCCTCGTCGCCGTCGCCGGTCACCGTGGCGGTCCACGTGATCTCGGCGCGGCCGCCGCCGGCCAGCCGCCAGAACATGACGTAGCCGGCCGTGCGGCGGGGGGCCAGCTCTATGCGCTGGCTGCCGATGACGCGGTCGTCAATCCCAAGCGCCTCCAGGGCACGATTCAGCCAGCGAGAGGACTCGAGGCTTGTCAGTGCCGCGTAGGTGGTGTGCGGGGAAGCGGCGATTGGCTTGTGGAAGTTGCTCGCGATGGCGGAGGAGTTCATTGGGGGGCCTCAGCGTTTTTGGTATGGACGCTGGACCAATGATCCACTTACGAGGCTGCCCGGGTATGGGAGCCAGCCAGCCTTCCCGCGGGCGGGTAACCAGCGGTCGGAGGTACCCCATTTGGGTCGCCATCAGCCGAGGAGGCGAAGCGATTCCTGCCACAGCCGCTCCGCGTTGTCGGCGTCGAGCGCGTAGGGCGCCACGCCGCCGTACGTGCGGTCCCCGCGCTCCTGGACCACGTCCGCCTCGCCCGAGTCCTCGAAGTAGCGGCCGCTCACGCCCTCGACCAGCGGGGAGGCCGCCAGCAGCACGGAGGTGGCCGCGCCCTGCTCGGTCGTCTTGAGCCTGACCCCGCGCTCGCTGGCGGCGCGGGCGACGTACTCGGCGCCGCCGACGTGGCGCTGGAGCGCCGTGGCGATCCCGCCCGGCATCAGCGCGTTGGCAACGATGCCGTCGTCGGCCCAGCGCCGCGAGGCCTCGACCGCGAACAGCACGTTGGCGGTCTTCGACTGCCCGTAGGCGCCGAACGGGTCGTAGTCGCGGAAGCGATAGTGAAGGTCGTCGAAGATCACGGGCGAGCGCAGGTGCCCGCTCGAGCTCACCGACACGATGCGCGCGCCGTCCGCCCGCGCCAGCGCGTCGTGTAGGCCGAGTGTCAGGGCGAAGTGACCGAGGTGGTTGGTGGCGAACTGCATCTCGTAGCCGCGGGGGTCGCGCGTGAGCTCCTGGATCGCCATGACCCCGGCGTTGTTCACGAGGATGTCGAGCGGACCGTCCCAGGCAGAGGCGAAGGCGTCGATCGAGTCCAGGTCGATCAGCTCGAGCGGGGCGACATGCACGAGGTCGGTGTTCGCCGTGTCGCGGATGTCGGCGGCGACCTCTTCGCCGGCCCGGGTGTTGCGGACCGCAAGCGTCACCTCGGCGCCGGCGCCGGCCAGCGCCCGCGCGGTCTCGACACCGATGCCGGACGCGCCTCCGGTCACGATCGCGCGCTTGCCGGAGAGGTCGACGCCGTCGACGACCTCGGCGGCGGTGGTCTCGAATCCGAACGGGGTGGTTACTCGCGTGATGGTGTCTTCCATCGTCAAGCTCCTGATTGGGTGGCAGAAGTGGAGGTGTCCTCCGTTTCAGGAGGAAGCCTAGCACTCATTCGGAGGAAGCCTCCGCTTTAGCGGAGCGGGGCGGCGGCGTCTAGCAGCGCAGGTTGACCCGCGCCTCCTGGCGCTTCGCGCGCCTGTCCACCACGAGCAGGGCGATCGCCACGGGCACCGTTGCCGGCAGCACCGGGATGGCGATGAAGAGCAGGTCGAATGCGAGCGCCAACCCGAACGTGAGCAGCGCGGCGCGGTCCTGGTAGCGGCGGCCCTCGGCGGCGAGGACGGCTCCGAGCAGCGCGGCGATGAAGAAATCGCCGAAGCCCATCACCACACCGCTCAGCAGCACGCGCTGGAACGCCGGCAGGTCGAAGCCGGGCGTGGCGAGGTTGAGCAGGTCCTGGGCGGGCTGGAGGTAGTGGGCGCCGATCATCAGCACATCGCCCACGGCCGTCAGCAGGATCCCGATCTTCAGCCAGCGGATCGGGGCGAGCTGGGTGAGCAGCACCGCGAGCGCAACGCAGGCGAGGATCGAAAGCACCACCGCGGCGGCCTGCCCGGCGACGTCGTTACGCGCGACCCAGGCGAGCGCGAACAGCGGAACCACGAGCACGGCGAGGCTGCGGTGCCCCCAGCGCACGCCGCGCGCAAGGGCGAGGGCGGCGAGCGGCGGCACCGCCGCGAGCGAGAGGTACGTGAGCAGGTCCGCGGCGCTCGACGCCGTCCGCAGCGCCACGACCGCAAGGACGATCGACGCGAGCGGCACGAGTCCCCACGCGGCCCGCTTGACGCGGACGACCTTCGGCGCGGTGCAGGGCAGCGCGACAGTCCCCGCTTGGGCCGCACAGAGGCAGACGCTCGAGATGGGGAAGTCGAGACTCACAGGCCCCATGGGGCTACCAGGGGCGGGCGAGTTCTACTCGCGAATACCTAAATCGAGCTACTCGTCGGCGATCGGGCGGCCGACAGTGAACGCATCTCGCAGACCTGCATCCAAGTCGAGGTACTTGCTGTCGGCCTGCGTGCCCGTCGCATCCAACGCCTTGCTGAAGAAGCAGCGAGCCGCGGCGGCCAGCACCACGTCGAAGATCTCCCGGTCGGAGAGGCCGACCGCGCGCAGGCGGTCGAGATCCGCCTCGGTCACGGAGCTGGCGTCACCGGCCACCTTGTCTGCGAGGTCCATCACCGCCATGTCGTGTTCGTCGAGTCCCGCCGCATGGTGGTCGTTGACCAGGGCGACCACCGCGTCCTGGTCCATGAACTTGTCGATCAGGATCGAGCTGTGGGCGGTCACGCAGTAGGTCGACTTGATGCGCCGCGCCGCGGCAACGGTGGCGAGCTCGTAGCGGCGCAGATCCATGTTGTTCCTGATCGCGCCGTTCAGCTGCCGCCAGATCGCGTACACGTCCGGGCGCAGGGAGAAGGCCTTGGTGAAGTTGGGGATGTGGCCGAACTGCGCGCTGTCCTTCTCGTACAGCTCCGCCACGGAGTCGGCGGCGTCGGCCGGCGAGACAGTCTCAATGAAGCTCATTGGGCTCCTTTTGGGTGTTAGCCGCATCCTCTCACGGCCATCTGGTCCCTATCTTGCAGTACATGACCGGGCCCCGGCAGAGCACTCCGTGGGAGGGAAAAGCCGAACGTGCCGACCTGATCATCATCGCGGGGATCACGATCAGCGGCCTCTATGCGCTGATCCTGCTGCCGCTCGTCCCGTCGCTGGTTGGCACCCACCCGCTGCTGCTCGAGCTGATCCGAGGGTCGATGACCTCGATCGTCACGATGGGCGCGCTCGCGCGCACCGGCCACGCGCACCTGTGGGTCGCGCTGCTCGCGAGCATCCCCGCGCTGATCGTCTTCGACTGGGCCTACTGGTGGGCCGGGCGCCGCTGGGGCAACGGTGCGATGCGCATGCTGGGCGGAGGACACCCGAAAGGCATGAAGCGCGCCGAGCGCGTGCAGCGGCTGATGGGCCGCTGGGGCGCGATCGCGGTGATCCTCGCCTACGTCCTTCCGGTGCCCACCGCGCTGGTCGACGCCGCCGCGGGCTGGGCGCGCATGCGCTTCTGGGTGTTCATCATCTGCGACGCGCTCGGGGCGCTCCTTTGGACGGCGCTGCTCGTCGCGCTCGGCTATGGCCTGGGCCAGCACGCCGTGGACGTCGTCCACAAGATCTCGCACTACTCGCTCTACGTCACGCTCGCGATCGTCGCCTACATCGTGATCAGGCAGGCGCGGCTGACTCGAGCCGAGATTCGTCAGCAGCATCAGGAAGGTTGAGCGACTCGGGGCTGCCGGGCACCGGCACCCCGCGCTCCCACGCCGGCTTGTTGCCCGGTGGGCGGAAGTGCGGCATGACCTCCTCGGCGAAGAGCGTCATGTTCTTCACCACCTTCCAGTTGGGCATGTCGCCTACCTGCATGCCGGCGCCGACGAGGATGCCCGCACCCAGCTCGTCGGTGTAGATCGACAGCTTCTCGATCACGGTCTCGGGCGAGCCGACGATCATGTACTGCTCCTCGATCAGCTCCTCGTAGGTGAGCTCGGTGTGCGGCTTGATGTTGAACTTCTCCTTGCCCATCAGCATCCCGCGCAGCGACTTCCCGCTCGTGTAGCCCGGCGGGAACAGCTGGTAGTCGGGGATCTTCAGCCCGTGGTGGAAGAGCCACATGATGTGGTCCTTCGCCTCGCGGTGGGCGATCTCATCGGTCTCGGCCACGTAGACGCCCGTGCAGAACGCGAGCTGCTCGGGCGCCGGCTCGTAGCCCTCCTCCTCGGCGGCACGGCGGTACATGTCGTAGTTCACCTTGGTGAACGCGAGCGGCGAGAACACCATCATGAACGGGTAGCGCAGCTTGGCGGCCGCGGAGATCGTCTCCATCGAACCCTGCCCCGGCAGCCAGATCGGCGGGTGCGGCTGCTGGTAGGGCTTGGGCCACGGGTTCACGTACGGGATGTCGAAGTGCTTGCCGCGCCACTCGAACGGCCCGTCCTCGGTCCACGCCTTCATGATCAGGTCGTGCGCCTCCCAGAAGCGCTCGCGCGAGTGGGCGGGGTTGGCGCGCAGCGAGTGGTACTCCATGCCCGTGCCGCGCACGAACCCGGAGATGATGCGGCCGCCCGAGATCACGTCGAGCATCGCCACCGACTCGGCCACGCGCAGCGGGTTCTCGTGCAGCGGCAGCGCGTTGCCGATGATGCCGACCCTGATCTTCTCCGTGCGGGCCACGATGTGCGAGGCCATCACGTTCGGGTCGGGCATCGTCCCGTAGGCGTTCTGGTGGTGCTCGTTGACGCAGGTGCCGTCGTAGCCGAGCTTCTCCGCCAGCACCGCCTGGTCGAGGTACTCGTTGTAGAGGCGGTGGCCCTCCACCGGGTCGTAGTGCTTGTTCGAGAGCGTGACCCAGGTGGACTCGTAGGTCTCCGGCGCCGGGATCTTCGTGTAGGGCATAAGCCCGAAGTGGAAGAACTGGAGCGACTTCATGCGGCGCCTCCTTGGAAATCCAGAATCGCTTGCGCGACTGCCTCCGGCTGCTCGACCGCCATCGCGTGGCCCGTGCCCGGGATGCGCGTGAGCTTCGCGCCCGGGATCAGCTCCGCGAAGCGGTCTGCCTGCTCGTTGCCGAGCAGGCGGTCGTCCTCGGCGCCGACGATCAGGGTCGGGCAGGAGACGCGGCGAAGGCGGCGCTCGAGCTTGCGGTCGTAGCGCGGGTTCCACGCAAGCTTCGCCACGGTCGACGCCTCTTCATACATGTGCACAGCGACGTCGATGTCCTCCGGGTTCACCATGATCTCGCCGACGTTCGTGAAGTCATTGAAGAGCGTGGCGAACAGCTGCTCGGGCGGCATGGCGAAGAAGTCGACGATCGGCGGCTCGAGGCCCGCGGGCACCATCAGCGTCAGCGAGCGCAGCTTCTCCGGATAGGTCACCGCGTAGTCGGCTGCGATCCAGCCGCCGAGCGAGTAGCCCACGAGGTCGAACGGCTCCTCGATGCCGAAGCGCGCACGCAGGTCGTCGTAGTGAAGGACGAGGTCGTCGAAGCCCTCGATCTCCTCGCTGTCGGGGCTCTGCCCGAAGCCAGGCTGCTCGGGCGCGATCACGTCCGCCCCGGCTGCGAGCGCCTCATGCAGGCGCAGCCAGCGGCCCGTGAAGCCGGCGCCGTGCAGGTAGAGCAGGGGCCGTCCGGATCCCCGGCGGCGAACCGCAACTTGCGCGCCCGCCACGTCCACCATCTCGGCTTCGACGTGAGGCGCCTCGATCGTCGAGGTCATCGACCCCTCCTCTCTCCGACTGGGGCCGACAGCCTACGGCGGGAGGCACGTCTAAGGCAATCCGTGCTTGTCGACCACGCGGTCGTAGTTGAGGCGCATGAGGCGGATCACGTCGCGGACATCCTCGTCCTCGTTGATACGCCGCGCGGCCGGGCCGGGCTTGTCGGGGAAGACCGGATGGTCAACGACACGGCCCTGCTCCTTCAGCTCGACACCCATCCGGGCGGGGAACATGAAGTGCGCGGCGTGGTCCCCGTGGAGGTGGCCGATCTCGCGGCGGCCGACCCTGAAGGAGAACTCGCCCCTAGGTCCGGGCCCCGCCGTCACGCCCGGCCAGGACGTGACCTCGTCGGTTATCTGCGTGCTTGCTGTGGCTGTCTGAGTCATGCCTTCAGTGTGCGTCCGGCCGGGTCCCGGTTCCAAGGGGCAATTCGGCCTAGGACCATCGGCGTACGCTGCTTTGGTGGCATCGCCCGAGGCCGGACTCTGCGACCGCTGCCAGCACCAGCGGGTCGTCAAGAACACGCGCGGCTCGTCGTTCTCCCTGTGCGAGCGCTCGAAGACCGAGCCCGAGCGCTTCCCGCGCTACCCGCGGCTGCCGGTGCTCGAGTGCCCCGGCTTCGAGGAGCGCGCTACGGAGTCAGGTCGTACGGATAGCGAGTGAGCGTCTCGCAGCCGTCGTCGGTGATCAGCAGCAGGTCCTCGAAGCGCACCCCGCCGACGTTCCGCTCCCACAGGCCCGGCTCGATCGCGATCACGTCGCCCGCCACGAGTGGATCGCTCCCGGCCTGGCCGAGACTCGGGTCCTCGTGCACGCGCAACCCGACGCCATGGCCGAGCGAGAACTGGAAGCCCTCCGTGCGGTCCTCGCCGGGACCCGTGCGCTGCGTGCGGTAGCCCTCGCCCTCGAAGATGTCGCAGGTCAGGGCGTGGAGCTCGCGGCCCGTCACGCCCGCCTTCGCGCTCGCGCGCACCTGGTCGCAGGCCTCGGTCACGAGTCGCTCCTGCTTCAGGATCTCCTCGTCCGGCTCGCCGCCCACCACGAACGTGCGGGTCATGTCGGCCCAGCACGACGAGGCCTCGTCGCGCGGCCACAGGTCGATCTGGATCGGCAGCCCGGCCGGGAGCGGACCGCTGCCCGCCTCATGGCCCGTGCCCTGCCACACCGACGCGACGATCACGTCCGGGGACGCGGGAGCCCCGTGCCGCTCGCAGGCTTCGCGCAGCGCCGCACGCACCGCCTCTGCGAGCAGCGGCTGGCCGTCCACGTGCAGCTTGCCGTCCACCGGCTCGGCCTGGCGGAGCAGCGCCGCGGCCGCCGCCATCCCCGCCTCGGCGGCGGTCTGCGCGCGGCGGATGCCCGCCATCTCGGCGTCGCTCTTCACGCGGCGGCGCAGCTTGAGCGCCTCGTCATCGACCGTGAGCGAGAGGCCGTCCGCGCGCAGCCGGTCGGCAACGCCCAGCGGGAAGTCGAAGTCCACGATCGCCTCGCGCAGGCCGATCT
>DATBKS010000258.1:0-16381 GCA_036555755.1 Thermoleophilaceae bacterium | reverse complement strand
TCGCCGCCCAACTCAGGACCCTCCTCGCCCGCCCGTAAGCCGCAAGTAGCGCGACGCCGCTTCCGCGCGGTTCCCCGCGTGCAGCTTGCGGAGGATGTTGTTCACGTGGAACTTCACCGTGCCCTCTGAGATCACGAGCTCCGCCGCCACCGCGCTGTTGGTCTTGCCGCGCGCCATCAGCCGCAGCACGTCCAGCTCGCGGCGGGTGAGCAGCCCGTCGAAAACGGCGCGGTCGTCGCGGCCCTCGGTGAGCAGCGGCTCGGACAACGACCCCGCCACGCTCGACGACGGCGCTTCCTCCTCGGCCGACAGGTCGAGCGCCGCGTCCGAGAGCTGCCCCGAGCGCGCGTTGAGCCAGTCCAAGAATCGGCGCGTTTGGTCGCGCTCGCGGCGCAGCGTCCGCCGCAGGGTCGCCGACTCGAGAATCTGGGCGTAGCCGAGGGCGAAGGCCCAGAGCACGTCGCGGTCGAGGGCGTCGACCTGGCGGCCAGCGGGGAGACGATCGGCGTGCAGGAGCCCCACCACCTCGCCCTGGATCACGAGCGCGGCCGCCGCGTATGACTCCCAGCCCATCAGCTCAGCCATTTCGCGATTCACGCGCGGGTTGAGCCGTGCCTCGAGGACGATGGTCGCCCGGCGCCGCCGCATCACCTCGGTCTCGATCATCGGGTGCTGGAGGCGCGGCGCCAGCTCGCGCAGCTGCTCGACTGTCCGAGCGGCGCCCGCTGGATCGCCCTCGAAGTAGGCGGACTCCGCGAGCAGCGAGCCCTCGCGGATGCGCGACAGCACCGCCCGCTCGAACCCGGACGCCGCACACAGTTCCTCGGGCGCGCGCGAGATCATCGTGGCGGGTGAGGTGATCTCCCGCAGTCGCACCAGCGCCTCGTGCATCCGGTCGAGCGCCTCGAAGCGCCGCTCGAAGCGCCGGCGCAGCAGCTGGAGCTGCAGGCGGTGCAGCTCGGTGGCCTCGGCCCAGGGATCGTCGCCGCCCGACTCGACCAGCGCCTCGGTAACGGCGTCGACGATCTGCCCGAGGGCGACGTCGGCATCCCCGTCGACCGCCGGCATCCGCTCGCCGAGCAGCGACGCCGCCTCCGCCGTCGCACGCTCGAGACGCCGGCTGAGCTGCTCCTCGAGTGGGCCGACCGCCTGCGTCATTCCGGCAGCCCCGCGGTCATGCGCTCGTAGCGGGCCACGGCGTCGGCACGGTTGGCCGCGCGCAGCTTCCGCAGGATGTTCTTGACGTGGTACTTGACCGTGCCCTCGGCGACCACCAGCGCCTTCGCGATCGCCAGGTTGGTGTTGCCGCGCGCCATCAGCCGCAGGACCTCCAGCTCGCGGGGGGTGAGCAGCTCGTCGAGCTCGGCGACCTCGGGCAGGCCGCCGGCCCCGACCGCGCCCGCGCCGTCCGCTCCGTTGGTCCCCGCCACCGACGACTCGGACAGCCGGCTGAGCCGCACGTTCATCCAGTCCACCGCGCCGCGCAGCTCGCCGCGATGCCCGCGCAGCCGCCCGCGCAGCACCGCGCGCTCGAACACCTGCGCGAGCCCCTCGGCGTACGCCTCGAGCGCCTCGCGGTCGATCTCGTCGGAGGTCCGGCCGGACAGGTGGCAGTCCGCGTGCACGAGGCCGACGGTGCTGCCGCCGAGCGCAAGCGTCGCCACGACGTACGAGGTCCAGCCGAGCGCCTCGGCCCAGCCCGCGTCGGCGCGGCCCTTGGCCTCGGACAAAGACACAAGAGCGCTGCCCTGCCGCCCCGCCAGCTCTGCCTCGACGAGCGGGTAGTCGAGCCGCATCGGCGCGCCGCGCAGGGCCGCCAGGTCCGCCTCGGCGGCGCCGCGGTCGTCGCGAACCCACGCCGACTCCACGTGCAGAGCGCCGTCGCGCACGCTGCTCACCACCACGCGGTCGAAGTCGGAGGCCTCGCCTAACGCGTCGGCGGAGCGCTCCAGGATCCCCGCGGCCGAGCCGATCTCTCCCAGCCCGCGCACGGCCTCCTGCACGCGCTCGAGAGCGTCGACCCGGCGCACGTACCGGCGCTCGATCAGCTCCCGCTCGAGCTGGTGCAGCTCGACCAGCAGCCGCCACAGGTCCGCGCGCCGGCCGGGGCCGTTTGCCGCTTGTGCGTCAAGTTGCTCCGCGAGGGCACCGAGCGCGGACTGCACTCGACCGCTGGCCGACTGCAGCTCGTCGAGGCTCGGCGATTCGTCCTGTCCGCTGCCTGACACGGCCGCTCGCGCGGCCTCTATCGCCTCGGAAACCTGTGTGGAGGCAGCCATCCGCTTGGCAAGAGGATAAGCGCGATAACACCTGACAACCCGGATTCAGTGCTTGCCCGCGACAGACCCCGCTGGACACCCTGAATGCATCAAAAAAGGTGTCCACTCCCCTAAAGAAGGGACCACCTGCGCTCGATAACCCAGGGAGCAGTTTGAGTTGCCAAAGGCAAACCCGTCGCGAGGCGGGGACGCAAAGCCAGAGGTCTCGTCCGTAACAGCGAGATAGCTCGGTTGCCTACTCAGGCGCCTTCGGCGCCCGCACAAGGCACCCAATCAAAAAGGAAGGACAAGGATGTCCAAGTCCAAGTTCAAGTTCCGGCACGCCAAGCTGCTGATGTCGATTGCGGCTCTTGCTGCTCTCGTCATCGACGCGGGGGCCGGCTTCAAGTTCTAAGTCGCCGGTCGCCGGGCGCCCCGGCTCAACCAGCCGGGGCGGCCCGGCACCCCACTCATGAACCTGCAAGGTCTCCGTCCAGTACATATCTTCTGCGTAGCCGTCGGCGTGGTTGGCGCGGCGCTCGTGGGTGTACTGGTCGCAGTGGCGCCGCCCAGTCTCGAGCTCTTCACGAGCGTCACCTTCCTCGCCCTGGGGGCGAGCGTCATCCTCGGCGAGCTGTTCCCGCTCGAGTTGCCGCGCCGGTCCGGCGACGGCGAGGTGACGGTGTCGACGATGTTCTCGTTCGCACTGGTCCTCGGCGTCGGGCTGCTCCCGGCACTCGCCGCCCAGCTCACTGCTTCGATAGTCCAGGACATCGCGGCCCGTAAGCCGCGCTGGCAGCTTCTCTTCAACATCGGGCAGTACTCGTTGTCGCTCGCCGCGGCAGCCGCGGTGGTCCGCCTGATGCTCGGCCACACCTTGGTGCAGTCGGGCCAGTTCCAGGCGCGCGACCTGCTCGTGGTCGTCATCGCCGCCGCGGCCTTCTTCACCGTCAACCTTCTCCTCGTCACGCGCGCGACCACGCTCTACGAGGGCACGCCCTTCGCCCGTGCGCTGCGCACCGACCTCGTCTTCGGGCTGTCGGTGGGCGCGGTGCTGCTCTGCCTCGCGCCGGTCGTCGTGACCGTGCTGCAGTCGAGCCCCATCCTCTTCCCGCTCCTGTTCGTGCCGCTGATCGGCGTATACGCCGGCGGCCGCCAGGCGGCCCGCACCGCGGCCGCCGAGCACATGGCCACGCACGACAGCCTCACCGAGCTGCCGAACCGGCGCTGGTTCCGGGAGGTGGTGAGCAAGGCGCTCGCGGGAGGGGGCCTGCGCAACGCGGGCCTGCTCCTTGTCGACCTCAACCGGTTCAAAGAGGTCAACGACACCCTGGGCCACCATCACGGTGACCGTGTTCTTCAGCAGCTGGGGCCCCGGCTGCTTTCGACGTTCCGGGACGAGGACTTCGTCGCCCGCCTCGGTGGCGACGAGTTCGCCGTCTTCATGCCGGAGGCCGACGGCGCCACCGTGCAGCGCGTCTGTGACGAGCTGCAGGCCGCTCTGCACACGCCGGTCGAGGCCGACGGCATCAGCATCGAGCTCGACGCCAGCGTCGGGCTCGCCTGGTACCCGGCGCACGGCAACGACGTCGACACCCTGCTCCAGCGCGCCGACGTGGCGATGTACCGAGCCAAGGCCACGCAGCGCCACCTCGTGGTCTACCGGCCGGAGGACGACTACCACAGCCCCGCCCGCCTCGGCCTCTCGAGCGACCTGCGCCGCGCCATCGCAGACGACGAGCTCGTCCTCCACTACCAGCCGCAGGTGGACCTCGCGCTCGGCCGTCCGGTGGGCGCCGAGGGGCTGGTGCGCTGGAACCACCCGCAGCGCGGCCTGCTCACGCCCAACGAGTTCATCGAGGTGGCGGAGCACACGGGCATCATCAAGGACCTCACCTACCGCGTCATCGAGCTCGGGCTGAAGGATCTGCGCGAGTGGCACGAGCAGGGCCGCGATCTCGCGCTCTCGCTCAACATCTCCGTGCGCAGCCTGCTCGACCGCGCCTTCCCGACCGAGGTGGAGCGCCTGCTCGCGAAGTACGGCGTGGACGGCAGCGCGCTGACGCTCGAGCTCACCGAGAGCTCGCTGATGGTCGATCCGGACATGGCCATGCGCGCGATGCACGAGCTGAGCGACATCGGCGTGTCGTTCGCGATCGACGACTTCGGCACCGGCTACTCGTCGCTCTCGTACCTCACGGACCTGCCGGTGCGCGAGCTGAAGATCGACAAGTCGTTCGTGCTCGCGATGAACTCGAACGCGCGCAACCGCATCATCGTCCACTCCACCATCGACCTCGCGCGCAACCTCGGCCTGCGCACCGTCGCGGAGGGGATCGAGGACATCGACACGCTGAACGGCATGCGCGATCTCGGCTGTGAACTTGCGCAGGGGTACCACATCAGCCGTCCGCTCCCGGGGGTCGACCTCGTGGGCTGGTGGGACGGCAATGTGGCTGTGCCGAAGACCGAAATCGTGGTCCCGAGGCTGACGAGTCTCCGCCCGCTCGACGCCATGAGGGTCGCCTGATGCTGCTCGTGATCGCGGCCGCCGTGCTTCTCGCCACCGTGCCGATGGCCGGCGGCAACCTGAAGCTGCTCGGCGAGCTCGACATCAAGGCGACCTGGACGGTGCTGCTGTCGTGCGCGATCCAGGTGGGCATCACGTCACTGATCCGCGGCGGGAGCCACGAGGTCCACGTGCTGCTCCACTTCGCCTCGTACGCGCTCGTGGCCTGGTTCCTGATCGCAAACCGGCACATGTTCGGCATGCCAATCGTCGCGCTCGGCGCCGCGTTGAACGTGCTGGCCATCTCGGCGAACGACGGCACCATGCCGGCGAGCGCGTTCGCCCTGCGCGTGTCCGGGATCGACACCTCGGGCGGCTTCGAGAACTCCGGCCTCGTGTCGCACGCCCACCTGTGGTTCCTCGGCGACATCATTCCCGTGCCCGGCCCGTGGCCGATCGGGAACGTGCTGAGCATCGGTGACCTGCTGATCTACGCCGGCGGCTTCATCGTGCTCCACTTCGCCTGCCAGTCGCGCCTCGCCTGGCGCCGCCGTCTGGCCACCACCTAGGTTCTTCGAGCCTTGTCGTAGATTGGGGGGCCGATGGATGCCCCCGGTCACGTAGCGGCTGGAAGCTGGAGCGGCGGCCGCTTCATGCACTTCGGCGAGGCGCTCGACGACGAGCGGCTCGTGGGGCTTCTGCGCCCGGGCGACGGGATCGACACGGTGCTCACCGCCGACGTGTACGGGCAGGGAGAGGCGGACCGGCTCGTCGGGCGCGCGCTTTCCGGGCTGCCGCGTGAGGATTACTTCCTCGTCGGCGCACTGGGCCACGACTTCTACGAGGGAGAGCGCGACGGCCCGCGCGGCTTCCCGCGCTTCACCGACCCGGGCTTGCGTGGCCCCGACGAGTACTCCTCCTACCTGCGCATGGCCACCGAGCGCAGCCTCGAGCGCTGCGGCGTCGATTCGTTCGACCTGCTGCTGCTCCACAACCCGGACCACACCGGCTTCACCTCACCGGTGGTATGGGAGGGTCTCGAGGCGTTGCGGGCCGAGGGGCTGACGCGGCTGCTGGGTGTCGCGCCCGGACCTGCAAATGGCTTCACGCTCGACCTGATCTCCTGCTTCGAGCGCTTCGGCGACTCGATCGACTGGGCGATGATCATCCTCAACCCGATGGAGCCGTGGCCGGGCGAGCTGTGCCTCGATGCCGCTGAGCGCTACGAGGTCGACCTGATCGCGCGCGTGGTGGACTACGGCGGGCTGTTCTGGGACGACGTCCTCCCGGGCCATGAGCTGAGCAAGGGCGATCACCGGTCGTTCCGCCCCGACGGCTGGGTGGAACTCGGGCGAGAGAAGCTCGAGCGGATGCGGCCTGTGGCCGACCGTCACGGGTTGACGACCATCCAGCTCGCCGCGCAGTGGGATCTCGCTCATGCGCCGGTCAAGGTAGTCGCGCCCACGCTGATCCAGGAGGCGGGGCCGGACGCGCGGCCGGTGGAGGAGAAGCGCGCGGAGCTGGCCGCCACACCGGCAGAGATCGTGCTCAGCGAGGAGGAAGTGGACGAGGTCCGCTCGGTCGGCGACAACACCGGCTGCATGGCCTTGAAAGGCGCCTCGCCCGACCACGAGGGCGACGCGCGCGCCGACCGCTGGCCGCTCGATCCCGAGCTGGCGGCGGTGGCCGAGCGCTGGGGGATCTCGCCCGAGTCCCAGCTTCGCCAGGTGGCGGCTTGACCGCCGACGGCGCGGTAGGCGTCCGCCGCCGGCGCCTCGACGGCGAGGCCAAGGTTCGCGGCGCCACTCGTTACGCGGGCGATCTGCCCGTGCAGGACTTGCTTCACGGGCGGCTTGTGCAATCGCCGGAGGCGCACGCGCACATTCGCAGCATCGATACCGCCGAGGCGCTCGCGCTGCCCGGCGTGGTGGCGGTGCTCACGGCAGCGGACCTGCCGATCGCCGAGGACGCCACCGGCCGTTCGGCCGAGCCGCTTGCGCGTACCGAGGTGGTGTACAGCGGCCAGCCCGTTGCGATGGTGCTGGCCGACAGCGCGGCCGCCGCCGAGGACGGGGCCGGTCTCGTGGTGGTGGACTACGACCCGCTGCCGGTGGTACTCGACGTGGAGGCCGCGATGGCGCCCGACTCCCCGCTCGCGCGCGTGGAGAGCCCGGCGGTTGAGGAGTCCGACACCGGCGCGGCTCACGCTGCCGTAGGCGGCGGCGAGGACGAGGAGGCGGTGGAGGAGGAGCTGTCCGAGAACGTCGCCGGGCGGCAGCGACTGGGGCACGGCGACGTGGACGGCACGTTCGCCTCGAGCGACGCGACCGCGTCGGGACGCTTCGTCACCCCGCGCATGTACCAGGCCTACCTAGAGCCGCAGTCCGCCACCGCGTGGCTAGAGCCGGACGGCGAGCTGGTCGTCAACTCGAGCACGCAGGGCGCCTTTCCCACGCGGCAGAGCCTGGCAACGCTTCTGGGCCTGCCGCTCGAGCGGATCCGCGTGCGGCCCGCGCCGCTCGGCGGCGCGTTCGGCGGCAAGCTGATGATCGTCGAGCCGCTGGTGGCCGCGGCGACGCTCGCGCTGCGGCGCCCGGTGCGCCTCGTGATGACGCGCTTCGAGGATTTCACCGCCAGCAACCCCGCGCCCGGGCAGGTGATCGAGCTCGAGGCGGCGGCGCGCGCCGACGGCACGCTCACCGCGGTCCGCGGGCGGGTGATCTGTGAGATCGGCAGCAACGCCGACTTCGGCATCGGGACGCTCTCGGCGATGCTCTCCTTCGGGCCGTACCGCTGGGAGGCGCGCGACATTACGGGCTACGACGTGACCACGAACCGCGTCGGCGCCGGTGCCTATCGCGCGCCCGGCGCGCCGCCCGCGGCGTTCGCCATCGAGGCGCTCGTCGACGACCTGGCGCGGCAGCTCGACCTCGACCCGATCGAGCTGCGGCTGAAGAACGTGCTGCACGAGGGCGACACCGGACCGGACGGCGGCGCGTTCCCCGTGTTCGGCGGCGCCGAGTGCCTCGAGCGCGTGCGCGACCACCCGCTGTGGCAGAAGCGCGATTCGTTGCCCGAGAACGAGGCGGTGGGAGTGGGTATCGGCTGGTGGCCGGGCGGCCTCGAACCCGCGGCAGCCGCGTGCCGGCTCGACTCCGACGGCGGCGTGACGATCGTCACCGGCGCGGTGGACATGAGCGGCACCGAGACCACGTTTGCCACCATCGCCGCCGAGGCGTTCGGCGTTCCGCTCGAGCGCGTGCGGGTGGTGGCCGCCGACACCGCGAGCGGCACCTACGCCGGCATGAGCGGCGGCAGCAAGGTGACCTACACGGTTGGCGCGGCGGTGGAGCGCGCGGCGCGCGATGCGCGCGAGCAGCTGCTGCGCGTCGCGGCTTCCGAGATGGAGATCGCGCCCGAGGACCTCGAGATCGTCGACGGGAAGGTGCAGCCGGTGGGCGCGCCCGCGCAGGCGCGCGACGTGACGTCGCTCGCCAAGGAGATCCTGCGCTTCGGCGGCCAGTACGAGCCGGTGGAGGGCCACGGCCGCACCGCGCAGACGAGCCGCGCGCCCGGCGCGGCGGCGCACCTCTCGCACGTGCGGGTGGATCGCGACACGGGCGAAGTTGAGCTGCTCGCACACGTCGTGGCGCAGGACGTCGGCCGTGCGTTGAACCCGGACCTCGTCGAAGGTCAGATGCAGGGCGGCGCGGCTCAGGGCGTGGGCTGGGCGCTGATGGAGGCGCTCGGCGACGACGACAGCGGGCAGCCGGTGGCGGCGTCGTTCGTCCAGTACGCGGTGCCGACCGTGGACCGGGTGCCGCCGATCGACCTCGAGGTGGTGGAGGTGCCCGCGCCCGACGGCCCCTTCGGCGCCAAGGGCGTGGGGGAGCCGCCGGTGGTGGGCGTCCCCGCCGCGGTGGCCAACGCGGTGACCGGTGCGATCGGGACCCGCGTCTACGAGCTGCCGCTCACGCCCGAGCGCGTGTGGACGCAGCTTCAGGCTCAGCCGCCTGCTGCTGACGGACGGCCTCCGGGCTCTGACGCCTGAGCGGCTTCTCCTCGAGCGCGAACGCCAGGGCCAGGCCGATCGCCGCGATCGGCACACACACCAGGAACACCGTGTGCAGCGAGTTGGACAGGGCGGTCTGCACCCCCGCCTCCAGCCGTTGCGGGATGCGGCTCGAACCGCTTTGCACGACACGGTCGGGGTCGATGCGCCCGCCGACCCTGCCGAGCTGGTTCACGAGCTCGGTGCCGAGTCTGCTCGTCAGGATCGCACCCAGCCCGGCCACGGCGAAGGCGCCGCCCATCGAGCGGTAGAAGTTGAGCTGCCCGGTGGTGACGCCGATCTTGTCGACCGGCACGGCGTTCTGGGCGGCGATCACGTAGACCTGGAACATCACGCCCATGCCGACACCGACGATCACCAGGTAGGCGGACACGAGCGCCAGCGTCGAGCCGGTGTCGAGGGTGGTCAGCAGGATCATGCTCACCAGCACCAGCGTGCTGCCGATGATCGGCCAGATTCGGTAGCGGCCGGTGTTCGAAACGATCTGGCCGACGATCACGCTCGACACCACCCAGCCCGCCGACAGTGGGATGAGCAGCGCGCCCGAGTTGGTGGCCGAGGAGCCGAGCACGTCCTGCATGAACACGGGCGCGTAGATCGTGACCGCGAACAGCAGTGCGCCGATCACTAGACCGGCGAGGCACGAGACGGTGACAATGCGGATCTTGAACAGCTCGAGCGGGAGGAGCGGCTCCTCCACTCTTCGCTCGACCCAGATGAAGGCGACGGCGAGCATGACACCCGCGACGCCGGTGCCGATCACCTCCCACGAGCCCCACGGGTAGGTGGTCCCGCCCCAGACGGTGGCGAGCAGGATCGCGGTGATGGAGCTGGTCAGGAGCGCCGCGCCGAGGTAGTCGATCTTGTGCTGGCGGATCTGGGTCTGGGCGGGCATGGTTCGCATCACCACCGCCAGTGCGACCAAGCCGATGGGCAGGTTGATGTAGAAGATCCAGCGCCAGGAGGCGTGGTCTGCGAGCGCGCCGCCGAGCAGCGGGCCGGCCACCGCGGCGATCCCCCACATGCCGCTGATGTAGCCCTGGTAGCGGCCACGCTCGCGCGGGGGGAAGAGGTCGGCGATCGCGGCCTGGCTGAGCGGGATGAGGCCGCCGGCGCCGATGCCCTGAAGCGCGCGGAAGGCGATCAGCTCACCCATTGTCTGGGCCACGCCGCAGAGCGCCGAGCCGACGAGGAAGGTCGTGATCGCGACGAGGAAGAGGCGGCGGCGACCGTAGAGGTCGGACAGCTTGCCGTAGAGCGGGACCGTGACCGTCGAGGCGACGAGGTACGCGGTGACCACCCAGCTCAGGTGCTCGAAGCCGTTCAGGTCGGAGACGATCTTCGGAAGCGCGGTGGCGACGATCGTCTGGTCGAGCGCCGCCAGCAGCGTGGCGAGCATGATCGCGCCGAACGTGACTAGCGCCGAGCGGCTGGCGTGGGCTTGCGCGTCGCTCATGCCTCGAGAGTTCCCAGTTCCTCGTAAAGCTGCTCAATCGCCTTCTTCGCGGCGTCGTGGCGCTTGGCCGAGTCGGCGCTGCGCTCGGGCGTGGACCAGGCGGCGGGATCGGCCAGCTCGTCCTCGAGCGTGGCGAGCGCTGCTTCGGCGGATTGGATCTGGGTCTCGACGGCGGCCATCCGCCGCTTGCGGTCCTTGGAGACCGCCGGCTTCGGCTGCTGCGACTGGCGGCGCTTGCCCGACGCTCCATTGGCGGCAGGCTGCTTCGCCGCCGCCTGCTCGGCCGCCTTCTTCTCGTCGCGCGCCCGGGCGTAGTCCGCCCAGCCGCCGAGGTAGCTCTTGAGCGACTTGTCCTCGATCGCGATCGTGCGCGTGCCGACCGCGTCGAGCAGCGCGCGGTCGTGCGAGACGAGCAGCAGCGAGCCGGGGAACGAGCGCAGCGCGTCTTCCAGCGCCTCGCGGCTCTCCAGGTCGAGGTGGTTGGTGGGCTCGTCGAGGATCAGCAGGTTGGAGTTCGATGAGACGAGCACGGCGAGGGATACGCGGCGGCGCTCGCCTCCCGACAGCTCGGCCACGGGCTTCTCCACCTCGGCCCCCGAGAAGAGGAAGCGCCCGAGCAGCGCGCGCGCCTTGCCCGGCGTGAGCCCGGTGGAGCGCTGGGTCACCTCGAGCAAGGTGCCGCGGTTGCCGAGCTCCTCGGCGTGCTGGGAGAGGAAGCCGAGCTCGACGTTGTGGCCGGTGCGGAGCTTGCCCTTCTCGAGCTCGCGCCTGCCGGCGAGCGTCTCGATCAGCGTCGTCTTGCCGGTGCCGTTGGGACCGACGAGCGTGATGTGCTCGCCGCGCTCGAGCCACATCTCGACGTCGTTGAGGAGCTCCTTTTCGCCCGCTGCCAGGTCGGCGTGCTCCAGCTCCAGCACGACGCGGCCCGTGCGCGACGGCTTGTCGAAGCTGAACCCGAGCCCGCGGCCGTCCTTCGGGTCGCGCTCGATCCGCTGCATCTTGGCGAGCTTCTTGACACGTGATTGGGCCTGTCGCGAGCGGGTGCCCGCACGGAAACGGGTCACGAAGCGCTCGAGCCGCTCGATCTCGGCCTGCTGGCGCTCGATCGCGCGGCCGAGCGCGAGCTCACGAGCGGCCTGCTCCTTGCGCCAGGCGTGCCATGGGCCGGGGAAGAAGCGCGAGCGGCCGGCTTCGAGCTCGAGCACCGCGGTGCCGACCGACTCGAGGAACCAGCGGTCGTGCGCGACGAGGACGATGGCCGCGTCGAGCGAGTTGAGCCGCTGCTCGAGCCATTCGAGCGACTCGATGTCGAGGTGGTTGGTGGGCTCGTCGAGGAGCAGCAGGTCGGGGTCGCCCGCGAGCGCGCGGGCGAGCGACGCGCGCGTCAGCTCGCCGCCGCTGAAGGTGCCGAGGGTGCGGTCGAGATCGGGCTCGTGGAAGCCGAGGCCGCGGACGGTGGACATCGCGGTCTGGCGCCAGTTGTAGCCGCCGGCGTGCTCGAGGCGGGCTTGGGCTCGCGCGTAGCGGTCGAAGATCGCCTGCTCGGTGCCGCCCTTCGCCATCTCCTGTTCGAGCTTTTGGAGCTCGCTCTCCAGGTCGAGCAGGTCGCCGCAGCCTTGGAGCACGTAGTCGCGCAGGCTGAGGTCGAGCTCGCGCGGCGGCCGCTGGTCGTGGAGCGCGATGCGCGTGCCCTTGGAGATCACGAGCTCGCCGGCGTCGACGGAGGTCTCGCCCGAGAGCATCCGCAGCAGGGTGGTCTTGCCGCTGCCGTTGCGTCCGGACAGGGTCATCCGGTCTCGCTGTTCGAGCTTGAACGACACGCCGCGCAGAAGCGGCTCCCCGGCGATGTCCTTACCGAGGTCGGATGCGATCACAACGGCCACGGCCGCCCATCCTAGGACCGGCGCGCTATGCCACGCCAGCGTCCCGGTCGGACCAGGCGAGCTCACCCTTGGTGATCGTCGCCGCGATCAGCGGGACGCCGGGGCGGTACACGATGTGGGTGTGTGAGGGGGCATCGAGGATCGCGACGTCCGCGCGCGCTCCCGGCGCCAGGTGGCCGATGTCCTCGCGGCGAAGCGCCAGCGCGCCGCCTAGGGTCGCGGCCTGGAGCGCCTCGTCTGCCGTCATGCCCATATCGCGCACGGCGAGCGCGATGCAGAAGCTCATCGAGGTCGTGTAGCTCGAGCCGGGGTTGGTGTTGGTGGCGAGCGCGACGCGCGCCCCGGCGTCGATCGCGCGGCGGGCGTTCGGATACTGCTCGCGGGTGGAGAAGTCGGTGGCGGGGAGGAAGGTGGCGACCGTGCTGCTGCCGCCGGCGAGCGCCTCGAGGTCGTCGTCGCTGAGGTAGGTGCAGTGGTCCGCCGAGGCGGCGCCCATCTCCACCGCCAGCTGCACGCCCGGCCCCTCGCCGAGCTGGTTTGCGTGGACGCGCAGGCCTAGCCCGGCCTCGGCGCCGGCCGCGAGCACGGCGCGCGACTGCTCGGCATCGAACGCCCCCTCCTCGCAGAAGACGTCGATCCACTTCGAGTGCGGGGCACAGGCTTCGAGCATCTCGCTGCAGACGAGCCAGACGTAGTCGTCCGGGTGCTCCTCGTACTCCGCCGGGACGACGTGCGCGCCGAGAAAGGTCACGTCGTCGGTGAACTGCGCCGCCACCTCGCACGAGCGCTTCTCGCTCTCGGTCTCGAGCCCGTAGCCCGACTTGATCTCGACGTGCGTGATGCCCGCCCTCAGGCCCTCCCGGCGGCGCTGCTCCGTGAGAGCGGTGAGCTCTTGCACGCTCGCGGCGCGCGTGGCATCGGTGGTCACCCGGATCCCACCCGCGCGGTACGGCTCGCCCGCCATGCGCGCGGCAAACTCGTCCGCTCGGTCGCCCGCGAACACCAAGTGCGTATGGCTGTCCACGAACCCTGGGATCACGCAGCGGCCGTCGGCGTCGATGTGGCGGTCGGCTTGCGCACCCGCCCGCTCGACCGCGGCGACGCGGTCGCCGTCGAGCACCAGCGAGGCGCCGAGGACGACGCCGAGCGGACCATCGCCCAGCGACGGGTCATTAGTGACGAGCAGGCCGATGTTGTCGATCGCAAGCGTGCTCATCGCTTGACCGCCATCGCAAGCTCGCGCGGCACGTCGAGGTCCACGTGGGCGCCGTCGCGGACTATGAAGCGGCCGCCGACCATCACGTGCTGGACGTCGGGGCCGGTTGCGGCGAAGAGGGCGGACTCGATGATGTGCATCGGGTCGGTGCCGGCCATGCGGACGCTGTCGAGCGAGATGGTCGTCAGATCCGCGAGCGCGCCCGGCTCGATGCGGCCGCCGTTCTCGAACCCGAGACAGCGGTAGCCATCGGATGTGGCGGCGGTGAGCAGCTGCACCGCGGTGTGGTTCCCGCGAATGCCGGTCGCCAGTCGCTCGTCCAGCTCGATCGCGCGTGCCTCCTCGAGCACGTCGATCACGGCGTGCGAGTCGCTGCCCACGGACAGCCGCGCGCCCGCATCACGCAACCGCCGCGCCGGGCCGATGCCGTCGGCGAGGTCGCGCTCGGTGGTGGGGCAGAGGCAGCAGGTCACGCCGGCGTTGCCGAGGAGGTCGACGTCGACGTCGGTCAGGTGAGTCGCGTGCACGGCGGTGAAGCGCTCGCTCAGCGCGTCGACGGAGGCGAGCAAAGCCGTGGGGGAGAGGCCGTGCGCTGCGAGGCAGCCGTCGTTTTCCGCGGGCTGCTCGGACACGTGCGCGTGGAGCGGCGCCGAGCGCTCTGCGGTCCAGTCGGCGACGACTCGGGCGGAGTCGGGATCCACTGCGCGCACGCTGTGGATCGCCGCGCCCACGTGCGGGTGCTCCAGCGCGCTCACCCGCTCAGCCCACGCCGCGGCGTCGCCGTCGCTGAAGCGCTTCTGCACCTCGTCCGGCTCCTGGCCGAAGCCGCCGTGCAGGTAGCACGCGTCGATCAGCGCAATCCGGATGCCTGCCTCCGACGCCGCCTGCAGCACGGCGTGTCCCATCGCGTTCGGATCGGAGTACGGCACGCCGCCGGGCCCGTGGTGCAGGTAGTGGAATTCGCCCACCACCGTGATTCCGGCCAGCGCCATCTCGCCGAAGGTCGCGCGGGCGAGCCTCAGATAGCCGTCCGGATCGATCGACCCGGCGAGCCGGTACATCTGCTCGCGCCAGGTCCAGAACGAGCCCTCGCCGGCATGGGTGCGCCCGCGCAGCGCCCGCTGGAACGCGTGCGAGTGCGCGTTGGCGAGCCCCGGCAGCGTCAGCCCGTGCAGCCGCTCGGCTCCGGCCGGCGCGGACGTGCGCGGCTCCACCGACATGATCCGCTCGCCGTCGAGCGCGATCAGCACGCCGCCCTCGGCGCGCTCGTCGCCAAGCCAGGCGTGCTCGCACCACAGCTCCTTCACGACCCCACCCGCTCCACGAGCGCCCGCGCCCGCGCCTCGAACTCCGCGCGGCGGTGGCGGTCGAACTGCTCCCAGGTGGAGAACGTCGACGGGTCGCTGACGCGGTCGAGGAACAGCACCCCGTCGAGGTGGTCGACCTCGTGCTGGAAGGTGCCGGCGGTGAGGCCGCGGCGGATCTCCTCGTGCGGCTCGCCATCGCGATCCAGGTAGCGGACCCGCACGTTCACGTGTCGCTCCACGTCGCCGCGCAGGTCCGGCACCGAGAGGCAGCCCTCGTTCACCTCGAACACCTCGTCGTCGACCGGTTCCAGCTCGGGGTTGACGATCACAGTCAGAGGGACCTCGGGCTTGTACGGGTAGCGCGGATTGCCGGGCTCGACTTCGACCACGGCCACGCGCACCGCACGACCCACCTGGTTCGCCGCGATTCCCGCGCCATTGGCGGCGCGCTTCGTCTCGATCATGTCGTCGATCAGCTGTTG
Source organism: Thermoleophilaceae bacterium (assembly GCA_036555755.1). GTDB lineage: Bacteria > Actinomycetota > Thermoleophilia > Solirubrobacterales > Thermoleophilaceae > JAICJR01. The sequence continues at coordinate 1,198 of DATBKS010000258.1, read as the reverse complement.
GATCTCGTCCGAGCGCAGCTCGTCCGCCGACAGCTCCCGCGCGCGCTCGCGCAGCACGGGATCGCCGACCGTGACGATCTCGAGCACGCTCATTCGCGCATCGGGATCCGGACGCCGCGCTCCTCGGCCACCTCCACCGCGCTCTCGTAGCCGGCATCGACGTGGCGGATCACGCCCGTCCCCGGGTCGCTCGTCAGCACGCGCTCGAGCTTCTGCGCGGCCAGCTCCGTGCCGTCGGCCACGCACACCATGCCGGCGTGGATCGAGCGCCCGATTCCCACGCCGCCACCGTGGTGGATCGACACCCACGACGCGCCCGACGCGGTGTTCACCAGCGCGTTCAGGAGCGGCCAGTCGGCGATCGCGTCGGAGCCGTCCTCCATGCCCTCGGTCTCGCGGTAAGGAGAGGCGACCGAGCCCGAGTCGAGGTGGTCGCGCCCAATCACGATCGGCGCGGACAGCTCACCGCTCGCCACCATCTCGTTGAAGCGCAGCCCGAGCCGCGCGCGCTCGCCGTAGCCGAGCCAGCAGATCCGCGCGGGCAGGCCCTGGAAGTGGACCTTCTCGCCGGCGAGCTTGATCCAGCGCGCGATGTGCTCCTGGTCGCCGAACAGGTCGAGGATCGCGGCGTCGGTGGCGTGGATGTCGGCGGGGTCGCCCGAGAGCGCGGCCCAGCGGAACGGGCCCTTGCCCTCGCAGAACAGCGGCCGGATGTAGGCCGGGACGAAGCCGGGGAAGTCGAAGGCCCGGCTGTAGCCGGCGGTCTTCGCCTCGCCGCGGATCGAGTTGCCGTAGTCGAAGACCTCGGCGCCCTTGTCCTGGAATCCCACCATCGCCTCGACGTGCCGGGCCATCGACGCCTGCGCCCGGCCGGTGAACTCCTCCGGCTTGCGCGCCGCGTAGTCGTGCCACTCGTCGAACTCGACGCCGATCGGCAGGTAGGACAGCGGGTCGTGCGCGGAGGTCTGGTCGGTGACGATGTCGATCGGGGCGTCGTTGGACAGCAGTTGCGGCACGATCGAGGCCGCGTTGCCGAGCAGCCCGATGGACAGCGGCCGCCGGGCGTCGCGGGCCTCGACGGCCAGCCGCACCGCGTCGTCGATGGAGTCCGCCTGCACGTCGAGGTAGCGGTGCTCGATGCGTCGCTTGATCCGCGACTCGTCGCATTCGACGCAGATCGCGACACCGTCATTCATCG
>DATBKS010000257.1:0-1582 GCA_036555755.1 Thermoleophilaceae bacterium | reverse complement strand
CGAGCACCTCGACGATCGAGCCGCGGCTCGATGGGTCGACGCGGCGCAGCGCGAGCGTGGCCATCTCGGCGCCGGACTCCTCCACAGCCTCGGCCATCGCCTGCAGGTTGCGGAAGCCGCCGGTCCCGATGATGAGCCGAGAGTCGAAGTCGCGATCCGCGATTCGGAAACCGTTTCCGTTATCCACCTTGCACCGCCTGAAGCACCTCGATTCGCTGTCCGTCGCTGAGCCTCGTGGCGGTCCACTCTCCACGCGGGACCACCTCGCCGTCAACCGCCACCGCCACGCCGCGGCCCCCCGGCGGGGCGCCGCTGGCCTCCACCGCGTCGGTCACGTTGGCGCCGTCGCGCAGCTCGCGCGACTCGCCGTTGAGCATCACGTTCATCGCACCGTCACCCCGAAGCGGTCGGGGCTGAAGCCCGCGACCGCCGCCGGCGGCTCGCCGCCCGTGAGCAGCTCCGCCACCGACTCCGCGGTGATCGGCGTGTGCAGAACGCCATGCCGGTAGTTGCCGGTGGCGAAGATCACATTGACCGGCTCGCCGCGCCCGATGATCGGCGCGTTGTCCGGTGTGCCGGGACGCAGGCCTGCCTGGGCGCCCTCGAACTGCAGCTCCGCCACGTCCGGCAGCACCTCCCACGCCGCCTCGAGCAGCCGGTAGACGCCGTCGACCGTGACCTCGGTGTCGAAGCCGCGCTCCTCCATCGTCCCGCCCACCACGAGGCGGCCGTCGCCGCGATCGAGCACGTAGCAGCGCGGGGTGCGGATGAAGCGGTCGGTGAGCGGGCGGTCCGCCGGGCGGCGCAGCGCGAGGATCTGGCCCTTCACTGGACGCACGGGAAGCTCGGGCAGCCCGTCGATGCCGGAGCCGCTCCAAGAGCCCGCGGCGATCACGACCTGGTCGGCGGCGCGAGTCGCGCCGGAACCGAGGCGCACCCCCTGCTCGTCGACCGCGACCACGGGATCGCCGCTCTCGATCTCGAGCCCCTGGGCAACGAGCTGCGACACGACCGCCGCGGGGTCGACCTGCTGCTCGTGCTTCGCCAGGATGCCACCGCCCACGCGCGGGGACAGCGCGGGCTCGAGGCGCCGGCACTCGCTCGGCGTGAGCCACTCGGCGTCGAGGCCGACGGAGCGCTGGAACTCGTGCAGGCGGTGGAGCTCCTCCGCGTCGTCGCGGTCGGCAGCGACGACGAGCGAGCCGCTCAGCCGGTGGTGCAGCTCGCCGCCGAGCTCCTCCGCGAACGCGGGCCAGCGGGAGTGCGCCGCGAGGTTGAGGCGCAGCAGGTCCTCAGCGCCGAACTCGGCTTCGGTGACGGGCGCGATCATGCCGGCGGCGACGCGCGAGGCACCGCTGCCCGGCTCGGCGCCGTCGACGACGAGCACGGACAGCCCTCGCTGCCGCGCGCGCCAGGCGCAAGCCAAGCCGATGATTCCCGCGCCCACGACGACCACGTCGTGGCCACTGCGTTCCGGCACTGCGATCCACTCCTTCCTTCGGAGGTCGCGCCGGCAGTCCCTACGCCGGAATTACCCGGATCAGGTTCAACGGTCGGCAGCGACCTAGCTGCCCTCTCAGCC
>DATBKS010000256.1:0-1888 GCA_036555755.1 Thermoleophilaceae bacterium | reverse complement strand
CGCGCGATCGACTGGGCCACGCGGCTGCCGATGTCGTAGCCCGAGATGACGGGTTGTTCGAGGCCCAGCTCGTCGATCAGCCCGAGCACGCTCGCCGCCTGGCCCTCGCCGGTATACGCCTCGAGCGGGGCGCCGGCGTTGGCCGGGTCGTAGCTCTCGCCGAAGCCGCGCAGGTCGGGGACGATCACGTCGGCCTCGCCCTCGAGCACGCGCGCCACCTCGCTCTGGTCGGAGCGCAGCCCCGGCCAGCCGTGGAGCAGGACGACGGGCGGTCCGCTGCCGTGGCGGTCGTAGGCGAGCCGGAAGCCGTCGACGGGTTGGGACTCGGGCATCCGGCGCAGTGTTCCATGCCTACTCTGAGTGCGTGGAAATCGAGCGCAAGTTCCTCATCACCGAGCCGCTGCCCTTCGAGCTCGACGACTACTCCTCCGAGCCGATCAGCCAGGGCTACATCGCGATCGCCGACGACGGGACGGAGGTGAGGGTCCGCTCACGCGGCGACGCCCGTTTCCTCACGATCAAGTCGGGACCCTCGCGCTCGCGGACCGAGGAGGAATTCGAAATCGATTCCCGCCGGTTCGACGCGCTCTGGCCGCTCACCAAGGGGCGCCGGATCGAGAAGCGGCGCTACAAGATGCCCACCGACGACGGCCTGACGATCGAGCTCGACGTCTACGCGGGCGAGCTCGCGGGACTAGCGACCGCAGAGGTGGAGTTCGACTCCGAGGACGAAGCGGAGCGGTTCGACCCGCCGGCGTGGATGGGTACCGAGGTGACTGGCGACAAGCGCTACAGCAACCAGTCGCTGGCGACGCGCGGGCGGCCTTAGCGGTAGCCCTCCGCTTTACCTCGCCGGGAGCCGCGGAGATACTGCGTCGGCGATGTCGGACGAGAACGTCGAGACCCTGCGCCTTGCCCACGCGGCATACGAGAACGGCGAATTCGACGCCGCCGTGGATATGTATCTACACCCTGACATCGTCTGGGAGACGCGCTGGCCTGGTTTGCCGCCTGCCTACCACGGCCGCGACGGCGTGCGGGAGTGGCAGAGGCAGGTGCTCGAGGCGGTCGCCATCCGCATGGCGCTGGTCGACGCCCGCGCACTCGACGACGAGACCGTGCTCGCGAGCTACATCCTTCGCGGCGCCGGCCGCAGCAGCGGCGTGGAGACCGAGATGAAGGTCTTCGACGTGATGTCGTTCCGTGACGGAATGATCGTCCGCCGGCAGACCTTCTATTCGGAGGAAGAGGCGGTCGCGGCCGCCGACCCGAGCAATCCCATCTAGGTGTTGCCCAGCAACACTCAGGTGGGATGGTTCGGCCGGCGCGACACTGCGTCTCACCCAGACCACTGGATGACGAGGGAGCGCGCCACTTCGACGTCGTCGTGGAGGGGGCGGTCGGTCAGGTCGTCGCTCAGCAGCGGGGCGGCCGCGTCGTAGAACGCCCGGGCTCCCGTGCCGGTGGGCTCGTGCCCCGCGAGCCGCAGGGCGCGCACGGCGGTGACGAGCTCGACCGCCACCAGCACCTTCAGCGCCTCCAACGCCTCGTGGGCACGGCGCGCCGCTATCGGCGCGAGGCTCGCGTGTGACTCCACGCCGCGGGCCACCGACACCGTCTGCGCGGCAACCGGCGTGACCAAGGACCGCACCTCGGCCGCCGCGGCGTGCGCCGTGTACTCGAGGATCAGCGCGCCCGAGTCGGGGCCGGGCTCCAGTGCCAAGAAGGCCGGCAGGCCCGTGATGCTCGTCTCGAGCAGCGCGCTTACCCGCGCGGCGATCAGCGCCGCCGACTGCGCCACGGCCGTCCGCATCCCGTCGATCGCGTTGGCGAGCGGCGCCGCGTGCGGGTTGCCGTTCGGGAGTGCCAGCTGCTCGTCCGCCACGAT
>DATBKS010000255.1:0-4017 GCA_036555755.1 Thermoleophilaceae bacterium | reverse complement strand
GGACGCCGACGGCGGACGCGTGAAGATCGGCGGCGAGGAGTGGACCGCTCGCTCCTACAGCGAGGAAGAGGTGATCGAGCCGGGCACGCGCGTTGTCGTGGTCGAGATCAGGGGCGCCACGGCGCTCGTTACAAGGTAAGGAGACTGAATGTCCGTTGGCCCAATCGTCGCGATCGTCATCGTGGTCGTCCTGCTCATCACGATCGCCCGCACGATCCGCATCGTTCCCCAGACCCGCGCAGGAGTGGTCGAGCGGCTGGGCCGCTACCACCGCACGCTCGACGCGGGACTCACGATGATCGTCCCGTTCGTCGACCGGATGCGGCCGCTGATCGACATGCGCGAGCAGGTCGTCTCGTTCCCGCCCCAGCCGGTGATCACCGAGGACAACCTAGTGGTGAACATCGACTCGGTCATCTACTACCAGGTCACCGACCCGCGGGCCGCGAGCTACGAGATCGCCAACTACATCCAGGCGATCGAGCAGCTCACGGTCACCACCCTCCGCAACGTGGTCGGCGGCCTCAACCTCGAAGAGCCCCTCACGAGCCGCGACAACATCAACGGTCAGCTGCGCGTCGTGCTCGACGAAGCCACGGGCAAGTGGGGCATCCGCGTGAACCGCGTGGAGCTCAAGGCGATCGACCCGCCGGCCAGCATCCAGGACTCGATGGAGAAGCAGATGCGGGCCGAGCGCGACCGGCGCGCCGCGATCCTCACCGCCGAGGGCGTGAAGCAGTCGCAGATCCTCACGGCCGAGGGCGAGAAGCAGTCGGCGATCCTCAAGGCGGAGGGTCAGGCGCAGGCCGCGGTAGTGGGCGCCGAGGGCCAGGCAAAGGCGATCGACACCGTCTTCAAGGCGATCCACGAGGGCAATGCCGATCCCAAGCTGCTCGCCTACCAGTACCTGCAGATGCTGCCTCAGATCGCGCAGGGCGATGCGAACAAGGTGTGGATCATTCCGTCGGAGTTCACCAAGGCTCTCGGGCAGTTGAGTGAGTCCCTGGGCGGCGGCGGAGGCGGCGAAGAGCCCGGCAACGGCGGATCGGGGCACGCCTCCTAGGCGTGCCCGAAGCGCACGTCCGGCAGGACGCGGTCCACCCACCGCGGCAGGTACCAGGCCCAGCGGCCCAGCAGCCTGAGCAGCACCGGCACGAGCAGTAGGCGCACGAGCAGCGCGTCGAGCAAGACCGCGACGCCGAGGATCACACCCATCTCCTTGGGCGGCAGCGGGCCCGAGAGGGCGAAGGTGAAGAAGACCGCGACCATCACGGCCGCCGCTGCGAAGATCACGCGCCCCGAATGCGCGAGGCCGCCGACCATCGCCTCCTTGGCGTCACCGCGCGAGTGATCCCAATGCTCCTTCGCGGAGCTCAGCAGGAACACGGTGTAGTCCATGGAGATCGCAAAGATCATCGCGAAGAAGAACACGGGTCCCCAGGCGTCGAGGAAGCCCTGCGGCTCGAAGCCGAGCAGAGAGTGCAGCGCGCCGCCCTGGAAGATGAAGCGCGCCACTCCGAACGCCGCGCCGGTCGCGAGGAGGCTCGTGACCACTCCGACGGCGGCGGCGATCGGCGCCTGCAGCGCGAAGAGAAGGAGCAGGAAGCCGAGGCCCAGCACCACACCGATCACGAGCGGCGTCTTCGCGGCTAACGCCTGCTCGAGATCGTGGTTCTCGGCTACCGCTCCTCCGACGAGCGCGGCCTGCGGGAGCTCGTCCCGCAGTCGGTCAATGGTCGCGCCCACCGCCTTTGAAGATGGGTCCTGCTTGGGAATGGCCTGGACGAGCGCGTAGCCCCCGGATCCTGTCTGCGCCGGCATGACCTGGGCGATGCCCGGGTCGCGCTGGGCCAGCGCGCTTGTCTGGCGCGCCTGGCTCGCAGGAGCCACGATCTGGAGTGGCCCGGTGGCGCCCGGACCGAACGCGGCCTGCACCTCGTTGTAGCCCTGGCGTGAGTGGTCGCCGCCCGGGACGACCTTGATCGACGGCATGCCGGTCTTCAGGCCAAGCACCGGCAGCGCCAGCGCCACCAGCACGACCACGGCCCCGATCCCGTACGGCCAAGGATTGCGCCACAGCCGCTCGCCCCAGGCGGCAAAGCGCGGCGAGCGGTGCTCGCCCGAGTGCACCCATGGCAGCGAGAGCTTGTCCACGCGCGGGCCGAGCTTGGCCAGCACGGCCGGCAGCAGCGTGAGCGTGGCCGCCAGTACGAAGATCACCGAGAGCATGATCCCGAGGCTCATCGAGCGGAACGCGGGGCTCGGCACGAGCATCACGGCGGTGAGCGATATGAGGACGGTGAGACCGGAGAAGAGGACGGCCTTGCCGGCCGTGTCCATTGTCACCGCGGTGGCCTCTTCGGCGCTCATGCGGCTGCCAAAGAGCGCACCGCGGAAGCGCATCACCACGAACAGCGCGTAGTCGATGCCCAGGGCCAGCGCGAACATCAGCGCGAAGTTCATCGCCCAGATCGAGATGTCCAGCACCTGCGTGCCGAGATAGAGCGAGCCGGCGGCGGCCACCAGCCCGGTGATCGTCAGCATCAGCGGCAGGCCCGCAGCCACGAGCGAACCGAAGGCGAGCAGGAGGATGCCCATGGTCACGGGCCACGAGAGCACCTCGGACTTGAGCATGGCCGACTTGTTCGCGTGGTTGAAGTCGGACCACATGCCGGACGCGCCGGTGAGGTTCACACTCACGCCCGGTGAGCCGGCCTGCGCGAGCTTGCCCTTGAGCGCGTCTGCTGCGCGCACCATGTCGTTGGAGTTCCGCGCAGCACCGGCCTGGATCACGGCCGTATGCCCGTCGGGCGAGATAGAGACGCCTGACTGCGGCGGAACCACGGTCGTGATCGCCGTGCTCGCGGCGAGCGTCTGCTGGGCGTTGCTCAGCGTACGCTTGAAGCCCGCGTCACCGACCGTCTGCGACGGCGAGTGGACGACCACCATCAGCGCGTAGCTCGATAGCCCCTTGAAGTTCTTGTCGATCAGTGCGCGGGCCTGAACTGACTGCGAGCCGCTGGCCTCCCAGCCGGCGCCCGACAGAGCCTTCTCCACGCGCGGCGCGAGGAGGCCGAGCCCGACCACGATCACGATCCAGGCAGCAAGGACAACCCGAAAATGGGTCGCCGTCCAGCGGCCCAGCCTGCCGATCGGCCCCACCTGTGTCATCTGACGCTCAGGTCGGCGGTCATCGCGAGCCCTGTCCGGTCAGGATCGAGTCGAGCTCAGCGAGCTGGCGGCGCAGGCCACCGCAGACTTCCTCGCAAAGCTTGAAGACGGTCTCGTCGGCGATCTCGTAGCGCGCGAAATTGCCCTCGCTGGTGCGGCTGACCATGCCCTCGCGGAGCAGCACCCGCAGGTGCTTCGAGACGTTCTGCTGCGAAGCGCCGGTGGCCTCCTGTAGCTCCTGCACGGTGGCCGCCCCGTCACGCAGACGGTCTAGCAGCCGGATGCGCATCGGCTCCCCGAGCACACGGAAGCGCTGTGCGATTAGCTCGACCAGGGGCGCCGGGAGCGGGTGTGGGACGGCGGGCGTTGGGTTCATGGCAGTCACAGTAGCACAACTAGACAACTATGTAGTTGTGGTGTTGTACGGGTCTGCGTCCGCGGGAAACTGCTGAATCCCGTGGGGGGAACCCCCGATGGCGCCCGGCGTTGCCGGCGGGATGCTCGTGGAGCAACGATCGAAGGGAGTCCGACATGAGCGCGAAGGCACGCGTACTGATCCTCGGCGGCGGCTTTGCCGCGCTCGAGACCGCATTCCTCCTGCGCATGAGGGCGCGGGATGAGGTCGACATTTCGCTGGTCTCTGACAACGAGAACTTCGTCTTCCGGCCGAACTCGATCTACGTGCCGTTCGGGACGGACCCCGATTCCCTGCTGGTGGACCTCGCCAAGCCCCTGCATCGCCGCGACATCAACTTCCATCACAGCGCCGTTGAAGAGGTCGATCCGGACGGCCGCCTCGTTACTCTCGCGAGCGGCGAACGACTGCGGTACGACAAGCTCGTGATT
>DATBKS010000254.1:0-45744 GCA_036555755.1 Thermoleophilaceae bacterium | reverse complement strand
AGCGCGGCCAGAGTCGTGACCGCGCCGATCGGCACGTTGATGAAGAGGATCCAGCGCCAACTCAGGAACTGGGTGAGTGCGCCGCCGACCAGCACGCCTACCGAGCCGCCCGCGGCACCCATCGCCCCCCAGGCGCCCAGTGCCTTGTTGCGCTCGCCGCCCTCGGTGAAGGTGGCGGTGATGATCGACAGCGTGGCCGGTGCCACCACCGCGCCGCCGAGCCCCTGGATGCCGCGCGCGACGATCAGCATCCCCTGCGACTGCGCGAGGCCGCCGACGAGCGACGCCAGCGCGAACAGACCCATACCGAAGATGAAGACGTTGCGGCGAACGAGCAGGTCGCAGGCGCGGCCGCCGAGCAGCAGGAAGCCGGCGAAGGTGAGCGTGTACGCGTTCACGACCCACTGAAGGTCGGCGGCGGAGAAGTGAAGACCGCTGCGGATCGACGGCAGCGCGACGTTCACAACGGACACGTCGAGGATCACCATGAACTGCCCGATGCAGCAGAGAACGAGGATCCAGAGCTTTCGGCGTTCGGTCATCGCAAAAGCGACCCTCGCGGGACTGGGAGGCGCGCGGGCCGCTTACAAGAGGTTAGTGAATGCCGCTATTCGGCGGCGGGCACTTCTTCTTCGTCCACGCGCGGGGCGTCGGCTACCGAGCGGGGCGCCACCGTGGCGGTCTCCTCAGCCTCGGGCACGATCTCCCGCGGACGTCCGGCCTGCCGCGGCGTGGGGGGCGGCGGCGAACCCGGCTTGAGCCGGATGATCCGGAAGCGCAGCACGCCGTCGGTGATCTTCAGCGTGTGGTCGAGCTGCTCGAGCAGTTCGTGGTTGCCGTCTGGCGTCTCGAACTGGTAGAGCCGGTACTCGGCGTCCTGACGATGGTCGATCTCGTAAGCGATCCGCCGCATGCCCCAGTCGTGCGCGCCGACGAGCGTGCCGCCGCGTTCGATCGCGGCCTGCACGTTCGACGCGATCTCCGCCCGGCGCTCGTCCGGGGCGTTCGAGTCGAGCATCAACATCAAGTCGTAGAGCGGCATAAGGGGGCGGACCTTAGCAGCGGGATTGCGCCGGGGGGCGAGCAATCGCACTCCAGAGCCTTAGGCGGGCATGGGAAATCTCTTGGAGCGGGTGAGGTGGGGGAATGTGGCGCGGCTTGCCGGGTTGGTGGCCGCTGCGCTGTTTCTTCTGTCGTCGCTGCATGGAGGTGGGAAGGCCGCAGGCCGCAGGCCGCAGGTCGCAGGCCCGCCGGCCGCACTGAAGCCAGCTCCTGCGTCGCCGCCCTCATTGCCAGTTGTTGGAGAACAGCAGCAGTTAGGGAAGCACCAACGGAAGCATCATCATCGGCCACGGAAGCACGGGCACGATCGAAGCAAGTCCCTGCGACGTGCGATCCTGCGGCCTGCGACCTCGCCGCCCCCGGCACCGCCCACACCGCCACCGGCGCCCGCGGCGGGGCCCGAGTTCGGCCCCTAGCTGAGCTCGAGCGTCTCGCCGTCGGCAGGGATCAACACACGTTCCTCGCTCGTGGCGTCTCTCAGAGCGGCGCGATCGACGACGCAGTGGTTGATCGCTTCCATGTGAACCGCCACCACCTTGCCGGACGTCGCCTCGGCCGTCGCGTTCACGTCTTCGGGCGTCATCGTGATCGGGTCGCCGAAGTTGAAGCGCGCGCCGCCGGCGTTCACGACGGTCACGTCGGGCGAGTGGACGGAGATCGCGCTGCGGACCTCGTCGCACCAGATCGTGTCGCCGGCGATGTAGAGCGTCGGCTCGCCGTCGGCGCTCAGGACGAAGCCGCACACCGGCGCCAGCTCGAGCGCGATCTCGCCGGTGCCGTGCTGACCCGCGGTGCGGGCGACCGAGATGCCGAGCAGGTCGATCGTGTCGTCGACGGAGCGCACGTCCTCGAAGCCGCGGTCGCGGAGGTCCTTCAGATCCTCCGGCTGGCAGGCGAGCGGCAGCGAGCGGTCGAGGAGTTGCTCCGCCTTCGGGTCGAGGTGGTCCTCGTGCAGGTGGGTGACGAGCACGGCGTCGAGACCCTCCACGAGCTCCTCCGCCGGCACGGGCAGATCCACCAGCGGATTCGGGCGCTGGTTGGGCGTGTCCTCGATCGCCGGCGCCGAGCCGGCGTCACCGAGCATCGGATCGACCAGCAGCCGCCGCCCGCCGTAGTCGAGCAGCAGCGTGGCGTGCCGGATGAGCGTCAGCTTCACCGCTGCGCGAAGCGGCCGGAAGGCTCGTTGGAAGGCGGCGCCTCCCCGCGCCGCTTGGCCTCGATGTCGGCGAGCTGGTCGTCCACCCAGTCGCCCGGGTTGCGGGCGGTGACGATGCGCTTGAGCCCGTCCGCCCGCCAGGCGCGCTCCTCCTGCGACATCGTCAGCGCGCGGTAGATCGCGTCGGCCTGCTCCTGCACGTCGAAGGGATTCACCGACAGCGCGAACTCCGCCAGCTCCTCGTGCGCGCCGGTGTTCTCGGACAGGAGCGACACGCCGGCGTGCTCGTTCACGAGCGGCCCCTCCTTGGCCACGAGGTTCATGCCGTCGAACATCGCGTTGACGATCAGCAGGTCGTAGTGCTTGTAGGACGCCACCGCCTCGTCGATGTTCTCGCGCAGCTTCAGGTCGATCGGCATCCAGTCGGTGGTGCCGTGCCGGTGGTTCACCACGGCCACAAGTGCCTCGATCTTCTCCAGGTACTCGGCGTACTCGGGCACGTCCTGCCGCGAGGGCATGAGCTGCGCGATGAAGGTCACGTTCTCGCGGAACTCCGGGTGCTGGGTGAGGAAGAGGTCGAACGCGGTGAAGCCGCGAAGCACGTTCTTCGACAGGTCGGCGCGGTCGACGCGCAGGATCAGGTGCTCGCGGCGGCGCCGCAGCAGTTCCTCCTCGTACTCCTTGACCTGCGGGCGTGCGGCGGTGCGCTCGAAGTTCTCGGCGGAGATCGGCAGCGGGTAGGCGCGCACCCACACGTCGCGGCCCTCGTAGCTCACGACGCCGGCCTCCTCGTCCACGTCCATGTCGAACAGCTCGCGGCAGCAGAGCAGGAAGTTGCGCTTGTACGCGCGCGTGTGGAAGCCGACGATGTCGTTGGACAGCACGCCCTCGTAGATCTCCTCGCGGATGTCACGCGGGAGCACGCGCCAGGCGTCCGGCTGGGTCCACGGGATGTGGACGAAGTGGTGGAGGAAGGCCTCGGGGTTCGCGCGGCGGATCGTGCGCGGCGCGGTGTAGAGGTGGTAGTCGTGCAGCATCACGACCGCGTCCTCGCCCTCGATCTCCTCGAGCACCGCGCGCGCGAGATCGTCGTTGACGGTGCGGTAGCCGTACTCGAAGGCCTGCACCTCGTTCTGCCGGATGTCCGGCGCGTTGGAGAGGTCCCACAGGTAGTGCTGGATGAACCACAGCAGCGGGTTGGCCACGACGTTGTAGAAGCGGTCGTAGGCGTCCGGGTCGCTCGCCACGAGACGGACGCGATACGTCACACCGTCGACATCGCAGTCGAACGAGCCGCCGCCGTGCTGCTCGCTGACCTCGGCGTCCTCGTCCGTCATGGCGGACGCCACCCACAATGCGTCGCGGTGATTGACGAGGCCGGTGAGCGCCGTAACGAGCCCGCCGCCCCCGCGAGTTACACGAAGCTCACCCTCCTCGTCCCGCTCGAACGTCGCGGGCCCGCGGTTCGAGACAAGAACGAGTCGGGCGTCTTGTGTCATGAAGAGTTAGAGAAGATCCTCAGCCAGTCTCTAAGAAGCCTAGGCGTAAGGAAGTGCTGGCGCACGTGTTCCTTGCCCGCGCGGGCAAGGCGCTTGCCGAGTTCGGGCTCCTTGAGGATCTGCAGCGAGCGCTCCGCGCACTCCTCCGGCGAGGACACGAGGTAGCCGGTTTCGCCGTCCTTGACCTGCAGCGGGATGCCGCCGACGTCGCCGCCGATGAACGGCCGTGCCTTCCAGAGCGCCTCCGAGACGGTGAGCCCGAAGCCCTCGCGCGTGGACTTCTGAATCACGACGTCGGCCTGCGACTGGAACGCGTTCACCTCGATCGCACCCACGTTGTTGAGGTTGTTGAGGATCTTGATGTCCTCGTCGCCCTGCGCGTATTCGAGCGTCGAGTTGAAGAACTCCCAGCCCTCGGGGTCGTCCGTGGCCATCGAGCCGACGAGCGCGAGCTGCACGTCCGGCAGCTCCTCGGTGACCTGGCGGTAGGCGTCGATCACGCCAATCGGGTCCTTCCACGGATCGAAGCGAGACACCTGGCAGATCAGCGGACGGTCGACGTCGATGCCGAACTGGTCGCACACGAAGGCGGCGTCCTCGGGCGAGAGCGCCATGTTCTTCGGCGACAGCGGGTCGATCGCCGGCGGGCAGATATGGATCTTCTGGTTGCTCGCGCCGTTCAGCGCGGCGGGCACGTACTCCTTGAGGTGGAAGACCGAGTCGTCGTAGTCGTGGACGAGCGGGACGAGGTGCTCGATCGTTTCCGGGTTCGGCGTCGAGAGGTCGATGTGGCAGCGCCACACCCACTGGCGCGCCTTCTCCGGCACGTGCTGGTGCACGGCGGCCGGCTGCGGGTCGTGCACGATGATCACGTCCCAGCCGTCGGTGAGCTCGAGCGCGTTGATGCGGTTGTAGCGCTCGTAGGTCACCCACTCCTCGGGCGAGATGGTCTGCTCCGAGCCCTGGAGCGAGTTGTGCATCAGCTTCGTGACGTTGTAGAACTCCTCGCGCCCGATCATGATCTGCCAGTCCGCCTCGAGGCCGACGTCGCGCATGAGCGGCACGAGCGTGTAGAGGATCTCGGAGACGCCACCGCCGAACGCGGTGGCCGACAGATGGAGCACCTTGAGCCCTTGGAGGGCCTCCGCCAGCTCGCGGATCTCCTCCACGAGTGGGCGCCCGACGAGATGCGTGTAATCCGCAAGGCTCTTGTGGCCTACGGCCACGGGCTGCAGCACTCCTACTCCTTTGGTCGCTGTTCCTGTCTACCAGCGCCTCGCGGCGCCCTCCCGCAAGGACGGGAGCCTACTGTTCGTCCTGTTTGAGGTACTTCACTAGGCGCACGCCGTCCGCCCGGAACTCGCATTCGTCGACGGTGGCGCGAATGATGGCCTGGCCGAGCTCCTGCTCTTCCTCCGACACCGTCGCGCTTCCGGGCCCGCCGATGTCGAGCACCAGCGCCTCGTCCTCGAGCTCGAAATCGCAGCTGAGCTGGTCCTCCGACTCCTCGCCTACGAACGCCGTCGCGGCCTCTGTGACCGCGAGCTTGAGGTCCGCGACGTCCTCCGGCTCGAGCGACGTGAGACGGCACACGGCGGAGAGTGCGAGACGTGTGAGGACTATGTATTCCGGCTTGGCGGGCACCTTCAGGCGCACGCTGCGGGTGCTGCTCTCGACCTTGGTCATCGACTCTCCGTTTCCTGTGCGCCCGCAAGCCTAAACGCGACGCGCTCCATCCCGGCGTCTAGCTCCTCGATCAGGCGCGCGTGCAGGCGTGGATTTGCGCTCGCGAGGATCGACATCTGGTGCTCCGGGCCGGCACCCAGGAGCGGCCTGCCGGCGAGCGAGCGCCCCGCCGCATCGGTGACGATCGCGCCGCCCTCCTCGAGGCAAAGCGTGGCCGCGGCGACGTCGTAGGGGGTGTTATTGAGCACCGCGCCTCCGCCCACGCGCTCGAACTCCGCGCGCGACTCGGGTAGCTCCTCGATGATCCGCGGGCCTGGCTCGATGTACGCGTCGAGTTGGCCTGTGAGCACGCGCGTCATGTCGAAGGTGGCCGAGCCGAGCTCGAACGACCCGCCACCGACCGACGACGCCTCGATCAGGTTGCCCAGTATTTCCATGTAGAGCCGCACGGGGCGGCCCCTGAAGCCGTAGACCCAGAACATGCGCCCCACCGCCTCGTTGCGCGAGAGGCGCACTGGCGGCGCCTCGACGAGCCCCTTGCCGCGCTCGGCGAGGAAGACGGTGCCGGACGGGATCTCGATCACGCAGCCCACGCTCACCTCGCCCATCGTCACGTCGTCGCGCAGAGGGGCGGCCGCCACGGACACGCAGCATGACTCGAAGCCCGCGAGCGCGGGACGGGTGCCGTCGATCGGGTCGACGACGAGCACGGTGTCGGCGTCGCCGCTCGGGAGCACGAGGCCCTGGTCCTCGGAGTAGAACGCCACGTTCGGCGCTCGCTCCGCCAGGAAGGACGCGAGCAGCTCCTCGGCCTCGGCGTCGATCGCGAAAGTCACATCGCCACCAGCGGCATGGTGGTCCTCGTGGGCGCGCGCCGCGTGCGATCCGAGCATCGGCCGGACCCGCTCGCGCAGGGCGAGCGCCAGCTCGCGCACCAGCCCGGCGAGGGGCGGCGCGCCCTCGCCGCTGGTCACGGAGTGCCGCCGGCGGGGCGCGGCGCCAGCGTGACCGTGACCGTCCGGTGGGCGTGACCGTTCACGAGCGACAGTGTGACCTTGGTGCCCGGGTCGCGGGCGCTGATCAGGTTGCCGAGGTCTGTGGAATCGTGCACGGGCTTGCCGTCGACGGCGACAATCGTGTCGCCGCCCTTCGGGATGCGGGCATCGCCCTCGAAGCTGATCACGCTCGTGCCCGGCTTGACGTGCGCCTTCTCCGCCGGGCTGCCGGGCTCGATCTTGGCCACGAGCGCGCCGGTCTTCGCATCGATGCCGAGGTGCTTGGCGAGCTGCGGATAGAGGTCCACGGAGCTGACGCCGATGTAGGAGTAGCTCACCTTGCCGTTCTGCTTGAGCTGTTGGATCGAGCGGCGCACCGTGTCCACCGGCACGGCAAAGCCCACGCCCTCGCCACCGCCGCCCGTGGACTTGATCTGGGAGTTGATTCCGATCACCTGTCCCTTGGCGTTGATCAGCGGGCCGCCGGAGTTGCCGTGGTTGATGGCGGCGTCGGTCTGGATCGCGTTGTTGATGTTGAAGGAGGTGAGCGAGGTGATGCTGCGGTTGATCGCGGAGATCACGCCGACCGACAGCGACTGCTGCTCGCCGAACGGGCTGCCGATTGCCGCCACCGGCGCGCCCACGATCAGGTCGTCGGAGGAGCCGAGTGGTAGCGGGGTGAGCTTCAGTCCGGCCGTCGGGATCTTGAGCAGCGCGATGTCGGCGTTGGGGTCGTCGCCGACGATCTTGGCCGCCACGCGGTTGTGGTCGGGGAACTCGACATAGACCTGGCTCGCCTTCTCGATGTTGTCGCCCTGGCCCGTGGTCACCACGTGTGCATTGGTGGCCACATCGCCCGCGCCGTCGAGCACGAAGCCGGAGCCGAGCGCCTCCTCGCCGCCGGAGTCGCCGCCGCCGCCGAAGAGGCCGCCGCCACTACCGGGCAGCACCGAGATGACGGTGACGACGCCGGGCGAGTACTGGCGGTAGATGGCAGCCGGGTTGAAGCCGGCGGTCTCACCGCCGCCGCCCACCACCTGGACCTTGGTGTTCTGGACGGTCACCGGGCCGGAGCCGGCGCTCTGCTGGCTGCTGCCGCCACCACCGCCGCAGCCCGCGGCGAGGAGCGCCGCGACGGCGCTGGCGCACAGTGCGGCCCGCCTCACGCGGAGCCGTTCCCGTTTCCGTCGTCGCCTACGGCCGGCAGCTCGAGCGTGAAAGCGGTCAGGCCCTTTGCCGAGCGCAGCTCGATCCGGCCGCTCATGCGGTCGGCGAGCTCGCGGGCGATCGCCAGTCCGAGGCCGGAGCCGCGGGCGGCGTCGCCGGTGTAGAAGCGCTCGAACACGCGGTCGGCGGAGGTGGCCGGCACGCCGGGCCCGCTGTCTGCGACGGTGAGCTCGGCTGTTCCGTTGATGCGGTCGGCTGACACGGTGACTCGGGTTCCCTCAGGCGTGTGGCGCAGGGCGTTGTCGAGGAGGATGCGCATGATCTGGGCTACCCGTTCCCGGTCACAAATAGCCTCAACATCGCGGGCGGGAAGTCTCAGCTGGAGCCTTGTGTGGTGCCTGCTCACGGCCGGTGTGAACTCGCCGGCGACCTCGCGAGCCAGCTCGGATAGATCGACATCCTCGGGATTCAGCTCAAGGGAGCCGGCATCGATCCTGGACAGGTCGAGCAGCGAGACGGCCAGCTTCTGGAGCCGCTCCACCTGCTCTCGCATCAGCCACAGGAACTCCGTTCGCGTCTCCTCGTCGAGGTCCTCGTCCTGGAGCAGCTCGACGAACCCGCCCAGGGAGAAGATCGGCGTGCGCAGCTCGTGCGAGGCGTTGGCGATGAACTCGCGCCGCGCGCTGTCCACCCTCGCGAGCTGCACCTGCATCTCGTTGAACGTGCGGGTGAGCTGGCCGAGCTCGTCCTCGGAGTCCTCCGGCAGCGGCTCGATGAACTTCCCGTCCGCCACCTGCTTGGCAGCGGTCTCGAGACGGCGCACACGCTTGGCGACCGCGCGGGCAACCATGTAGCCGCCGACGAGCGCGATCAGGAGCGCTATGCCGCAGGCGATGAGGACGCGCGTGCGAATCAGCGACACGGCGTCCTGCACGTCCCCGAGGTCGCGCGTGTAGACGGCGATCCAGGACGGCCTCTTCGCTCCATGGCGGCGGACCGGCACCGCCGCCTGCGCCGAGCGCTGACCATTCGAGCTCTCCACGCCCGCCTCGATGTGACCGGTCCGGCTCACCCAGGCCGCGAGCGCGCGGCTGGCGCTGCTGTCCGGAGTCGCGCGCGAGCTGTACTTGGGCCAGAGCTGGTTCTGGCTCCGAGCCCAGACAGTCACCTCGGCGCCGGAGCTGTCGCCGACCGAGCGCACGAAGTCGTCGACGTCCTTGTCCTTCTGGCTGGTGGTGAGAACGGACTGCAACTGCGGCGTGAAGACGGGCACCACCCGGCGCAGGTCCTTGACGCGCTGCTGCTCCAGGTTGCTCTGGAGCTGCGGGACGACGAAGAAGAAGATGACCGAGAACGCGACCGCGATGACCGCGAAGAACACCAACGCCAGCTTGTTCCCCAGTGAGCGCGCCGGTGGCAGCGGCAGCTTCATCGGTCTCTGAAGTGGTACCCCACCCCGCGCACCGTGAAGAGGAACTCCGGATCCTTCGGATCGTGCTCGATCTTCTCGCGCAGGTGTCTGATGTGAACGTCGATCGTGCGCGGGTCGCGGTAAGAGGAGTCGCCCCACAGGCGGTCGAGGATCATCGTGCGGCTGAAGACCCGGCCAGGGTTGCGCGCGAGTATCGAGAGGATCTCGAACTCGACGTAGGTCAGCCGCACCGGTTCGTTGCGAATCTCAACGGTGCGCTTGGCGAAGTCGATCGAAAGGTCACCGGCCGTCAGCGGCTCCTCGTCGCGCTGCTCCTCGCGCAGCAGGTCCGAGCGGCGCAGCACCGCCTTCACCCGGCTGCGGAACTCGCGCATCGAGAACGGCTTGGTGATGTAGTCGTCCGCGCCAAGTTCGAGGCCGAGCACCTTGTCGAACTCCTCCGCCTTGGCGGTGAGCATGATGATCGGGACGCTCGACTGGGCGCGGATCTGCCGGCAGACGTCGAAGCCGTCGAGCTTCGGCAGCATCACGTCCAGCACGATCAGGTCGAAGTTCTGGCCGCGACAGCGCTCGAGCGCTTCCTCGCCGTCCAGCGCCGGAACGACCTCATACCCTTCCTTGCGAAGGGGGTAGGCCAAGAGCTTCTGGACCGACTGCTCGTCGTCTACGAGAAGGATGCGAGCGGGCTGTGGCGACATGCTTGTGGGGGGTGATGCAAACGTCGCCCCCAGGAGATTGTAGGTTCCATTTGTGGTGACGCTCGCAACGTGATCGAGCCGCGGCTCTATCGCGCGGCTTTCCTCCCGGCTCTGCTGGCCCTGATAGTGGCGGCTTTCTCGCTGGAGGACCGCCCCAACCCCCTGCCGCAGGTGCTCGCGGCGGACGTTCTGTTCCAGGGCAGGACCGCCGCTGACAGCGCCAAGCAGATCGTTGGGAACGACCCGGATCGGCGGCCTGGGTCGACCGGCGACCGCGCCGAGGGAGTGCGCGTGGCGCGCGCGTTCAAGGAGCGCGGGTTCACAACTGTTATCGACCGCTTCTCGAGCGACAACGGCACGCCGCTCGTCAACGTGATCGGCAGGCGCGCGGGAGCTTCCCGGCACCAGATCGTCGTGGTGGCCGCGCGTGATGCGGGCTCGACCCCCGACGCCACGAGCAGCGCCTCGGACACCGCGGCGCTAACTGAGATAGCGCGCGTGCTCCAGGGCACGCCGTCGCGCAAGACGATCACGCTCGCGTCGGTGGACGGGTCGACGCTCGGCGAGCTCGGCATCCACCGGCTGCTCGCCAAGCTGCCCGATCGCAACCTGGTGGAGAGCGTCATCGTGATGTCGAACATGGGAGCGCCCGGGCCGCATGTCCCGCCGCTGCAGACGTGGTCCAACGACTCCCAGCGCACGGGCATGGGGCTTGAGCGCACGGCTGCGACGTCGGAGAGCGAGGAGTTCCCGCGGGGCCCGAAGACGAGTGGCGCGCCGGCCCAGATGATCCGGCTCGCGTTCCCGGTCGGCATTGGAGCGCAGGGACCGCTGCTCGAGGCCGGCATGGACACAGTGCGCTTCTCGGGGAGCGGCGAGCTGCCGCCGAAGAAGGCGGACAGCGGGGTCGACTCGATCAGCCCCGACCGGCTCGGGTCGCTCGGCCGCTCGGTCCTGCGGACCGTGTTCGCGGTCGACCAGAGCAGCGCGCCCCCGGAGCGCGGCCCGCTCGCCTACGTGACCGTGGCCAACAAGCTCCTTCCCGCATGGGCGATCGCGCTCGTCGGGCTCGCGCTGATCCTGCCGGCGCTGGTGGCGTCGATCGACAGCTTCGCCCGCGCTCGCCGCCGCCGCGAGCCGGTGGGCCGCTTCGCGCGCTGGGTCCTAGCGGCCGTGCTGGCGGTGGTGGCCGGGCTGGTGCTCGCCAAGCTGATGGTGGTCGCCGGCATCGTTGCCGACCCGCCCGAGAGTCCGGTGGCGCCTGAGTTCCGGCCGCTGCACGGCGGCGACATCGTGGTGCTCGGCGTCGTGGCCGCCGCGATGGTGCTCGTCTGGTTGCTGAGCCGCCCGCTCGTGCTCGGCCGCGGCGCGCGGCGGCTCGACATCGGGTCTCCCGGCGCGGGCTGCGCGCTGGCGCTCGTCCTCAGCCTGCTCACGTTCGCGGTCTGGCTGATCAATCCGTTCGCCGCCCTCATGCTCGTGCCGGCGCTCCACCTGTGGCTGATCGCGGCGATCGCCGACGTGCCGGAGCGCGGACCGATAACCCCGGCGCTCGTCGCGATCGGGCTGCTCCCGCTCGTGATCGTCGTGCTCTTCTACATGAGCAAGCTGTCACTCAATCCACTCGAGGGACTCTGGTACGTCTTCCTGCTCGTCACGAGCGGCTCGGTGGGCATCGCGGCCGCGGTGTTCTCCTGCGCCTTCGTCGCCGTGTTCGGGTGCCTCCTGTCCATCCTGGTGTCGCGCGCGCGCCGTCCGCCGGTCGCGCGGGTGGACGAGCCGGAGCGTCCGGCGGTGTTCGGACCGGGCGGTTACGCCGGTCCCGGATCGCTCGGCGGAACCGAGTCGGCGTTGCGCCGCTGATTCCTGTGGACGCTCGTTCTATGAAGACACTTAGGTGGTCTTGACGATAAAAGGACCGGAGGCGCCGAGGCACTTGCATCGGCTCAACCGCCGGCTCGCGCTAGCAGGCGTCCT
Organism: Thermoleophilaceae bacterium; assembly: GCA_036555755.1. GTDB lineage: Bacteria > Actinomycetota > Thermoleophilia > Solirubrobacterales > Thermoleophilaceae > JAICJR01. The sequence continues at coordinate 34,072 of DATBKS010000254.1, read as the reverse complement.
CTGTCATTCGTATGTTTTGGCCCCGTGAGCACGCCCCTAGACCCGGAAGAGTGGTTGCCCATGCAGACGATCGATCCTGAACTCGTCGGCCGCGTTGCGGCGGGCGAATACGAGATCGATCCGCACGCCGTCGCGGAGGCGATGCTCCGCCGCAGCGCGCGGCTCAACGAGCTGCGGCGGCTCTCACGAGTGCTCGTAGCCCCGAGCTTCGATCTCCCGCCCGGCCGCGGCGAGCAGTCGTAGCCCGCTCCCCTCGCGCACCTCGCCGATCCAGCTGACCGGTACGCCCGCCGCCTGCTCGACCGCCTCGCGCTGTTCCGGCCGGGCGGTGAAGAGCAGCTCGAAGTCCTCGCCAGCGCTGGCCGCCAGCTCGAGCGGATCGCGGTCGAGCGTCTCGGCGGCCTCGGCAAGGCCGGGCGCGAGTGGCGCCCTCACCAGGTCCACCACGATCTCCACGCCGCTGCGCTCGGCGAGGTGGCGGGCGTCTGTGGCGATGCCGTCGCTCACGTCGATCATCGCGCTCACCCCCGCGGCGGCGAGTGCGCGGCCGGCCTCGAGCCGCGGCTCCGGACGGAGGTGGCGCTGCACCAGCGGGCCATCGCGCTCGCCGCGTTCGAGGAGCAGCAGGCCGGCGCCCGAGCCGCCGAGCTCGCCGGTCACGCCGAGCAGGTCACCGGGGCGCGCGCCGTCGCGGTAGGCGAGAGCGTCCTCGGAGTCGGCCCAGCCGGTGACCGTGACCGAGAGCTGGAGCTCTGGTGCGTTCACCACGTCGCCGCCGGCGATGGCGGTCCCGGTGCGCTCGGCCAGCTCCTCCATCGCGTGCACCAGCTCGAGCGCGCGCTCCTCGCCGAAGTCCGCTGGCAGCCCGAGTGCCACGTAGGCCTCGCCCGGCCGCGCGCCCATCGCGCCCAGGTCCGACAGCGCGGCGGCCAGTGCCTTGTGGCCGACGTCGGCCGGCGAGTGGGTGTCGAGCTTGAAGTGGATGCCCTCCACCATCGCGTCCACCGACGTGACCGCAACCGCGCCGTCCGCGCGCACCACCGCAGCGTCGTCGCCGGGGCCGCGCAGCAGGCGCCCGCCGCGCGTGCCGAGCGCGCTCTCGATCGCTGCGATGAGGCTCAGCTCTCCCATCTACAAAGGCACCGCTATCACGAGCATCCACGCGGACAGTGCCACGCTCGTCACCATCAGCCGGCGGTCATTCGCCAGCGCAGCGAGCGGCAATAGCCAGAGCACGTACCAGGGCACGAGCCACGCCGACGCGACGAGGATCGCGAACGTGGCCCAGCCGGCGGCCCGCACCGGGTTCTCCCCGAGCCAAGTGCGCCACAGCAGCCAGAGGAACGCAACGCCGAACGCGATGCCGTAGAGCACCCGCGCGAACGTCCGGTAGTCGAGCCGGTCGCCGGGCAAGATCGCCCCGAGCAGCTGGGCCGTCTTGTACGGGAAGCTCCAGCGCGAGCTCCGCTGCTGGTTCGAGTTGAGGAAGCTGAGCGCATCGAGGGCATGCGGGCCGAACACCGCCAGCCCGATCACCGCTATGCCGACGAACACGAGCACGGCAGCCACCAACGCCTGCTTCCAGCGCTGCCGGTCGGACAACACAAGGAACGGCAAGACGAGCCCAGCGGACGCCTTGATCCCGGCTCCGACCGAGGCCACAGCGCTGCCAACTGCCAACTGCCTACCGCCAACCGCGATCACCACCCCAGCAACAGTCAGCAACACCACGAGCGCCTCGTTGTGCGCCCCGCCAACAACGTGCACCAGCACAAGAGGATTCAGCCCCACGAATGCCGCGGGCAGCAGCGGATCCTGCCTGAGCAGCTGCGCCCCCTTCCACACCAGGCCGACGATCGCGAGCGAGCATGCCCCCGCCAGCACCTTGAGCGTCCACAGTGCGCCGCTCAGCCCGACCCACGCGAGCGGGTAGGTGAGCAGCGTGAACAGCGGCCCGTACACCGACACCGCACCCACCGAGCCCGCGTAGCCGAAGACGGGGTCGCCCGGGATGTCGACAGGCGCGTGGGTGTACGGGTTGAGCGAGTGTTTGACCCCCAGGCGCGCGTACGCGATGTAGGAGAAGACGTCCTGCGAGAGCAGCGGCGGCGCGAGCACGAACAGCACGTGCAGGCCGACGATCGCCCACAGCACGACGCGCGCCGGCAGATCGCCCACGCGGGCGAGCACCACCACGTAGAGCAGCAGCGCGAGCCACATCCCGGCGTAGAAGAGCGGTCCCACGAGCGCGTGGCCGCTGAGGCCCGCGAACTGGAGCGGGCCGACCACCCAGTCCGGCCAGGGCGCCCGGTAGCCGAGCACGATCCCCGAGCCCGGGTAGGCGGGCAGCGCGGCGAGCGCGACGTACAGCACGCACAGCAGCGCCAGGGCGGCCGCGCCAGGCCGGCTCGACCGGGGCGCCTGGCTAACCGGTCGGGTCTGCGGGGGAGCCGCCGCTGTTGCCATTGCCGTTTCCATTACTCGGCGGACTCTGATCCGGCGATGGCGAGGAGTTTGGCGACTGGTCCTTCGGCGGGCCCTGCGGCGGCGAGGAGTAGAGGCGCGGGTCGTAGCCCTTGTTGCTGCCCGGCGCGGTGCCGCCCGTGCCGTTGTCGGGCTTCGTCTGGTTGGGCGTCACCTCGGGGCCGGGCGCGCCCGTGGTGGCGTAGTGCCCGTAGAACGGCGCCCACACCACCGGGGTCGTGGGCTGCGCGAAGTCGCCGCAGAATGTGCCGTGCGCGATCGACATGTAGTCGTGCCAGATCTGTGCGGGGAAGCTGCCCCCCTGCACCGAGATGCCGTGCACGCTCGTCATCTGGATCAGCGCGTTCGGGTAGCCAACCCACACCGAGGTGGCGAGCTTGGGCGTGTAGCCGACGAACCAGGCATCGTTGAAGTTGTCTGTGGTGCCCGTCTTGCCGGCGGCGGGGCAGCCGATGTTCGCGTGCGTGCCGGTGCCGCCGAGCACGTTCTCGTGGAGGATCTTCGTGACCTCGTACGCCTGGCCGTCGGTGAGCACCCGGTTGCCGGGGTTGTGGCCGATGTTGTCCGACTTGCCGTCGGGGAAGACCACCTTGGTGATCCCGATCGGCTTGTGGTGCACGCCGCCCGAGGCGAGCGTGGCGTAGGCGTCGGCCATCTCGAGCGGCGAGACGCCGAGCCGGAGGCCGCCAAGGCCCTCCGCCGGGTAGCCGTTGAGGTGCGTGGTGATGCCCATCGACTTGGCGGTCTCCGCGACCTTGTCCGGTCCGACGTCGAGGTCGAGCTGCGCGTAGACGGTGTTGTCCGAGTGCAGCGTCGCCTGAACCAGGTTCACGCGACCCAGGTAGTCGTTGCCGAAGGTCTTCACCTGCCAGGGGCCGTACTTCGGATCGTTCAGGTTGAGCGGCTTCGACACGTAGTAGGTCGAGTTGGGATTCACGCCCTCCTTGATCGCTGTCGTCAGCACGAAGGTCTTGAACGACGAGCCCGGCTGCCGGTGTCCCTGCGCGGCGAGGTTGAACTGGCGCCCCTTGTAGTTGCCGCTTGACGCCATCGCGAGGATGTGGCCGTTGGTGGGATCGATCGTCACCACGGCAGAGCTCGGGTCGGTGGGCAGGTTGAGCTGGCCGGCGATCGCGTTACGCGCAGCCTCCTGGAGCTTGGGCTCGATCGTGGTGTAAACGCGTAGGCCGCCCTGGCGGAAGACGTTGGCGCCGTACTTCGCGATCAGCTCGTCCTGCACGTAGTCGAAGAAGTACGGCTCGTGGCGCTTCATGTAGCGGTTACCCGGGTTGAGCCCGAGCGGCCGCCTGGAGGCCTGGATCTCCTGGTCGCGCGTGATGTAGTGGTTCTGCCACATCTTGTAGAGCACCTGATTGCGGCGCGTGAGAGCCGCCCCCGGGTTGGTGAACGGGCTGTAGTCGGACGGCGCCTGGGGGAGGCCCGCGAGCGTCGCGGCCTCGGGGAGCGTCAGATCCTGCGCGTGCTTGGAGAAGTAGACCTCCGCCGCCGCCTCGACGCCGATCGTGCTGCGGCCTCCGACCGTGCCGTACGGCACGTCGTTCAGGTACTGCTTGAGCACCCACTGCTTGGAGTGCTTCTCCTCCAGCTCCTGCGCCATCTTGGCCTCGCGGATCTTGCGCTTGAGGTCGCGCTTGGGGCTGCGCAGGTAGAGGTTGCGGACGAGCTGCTGGGTGATCGTCGAGCCGCCCTGCAGGGTCTTGCCCGAGGTGATGTCGCGGATGCCGGCGCGGACGATCGACTCGTAGTCCACGCCGCCGTGGTGGTAGAAGCGCTGATCCTCGATCGCGACGGTGGCGTTGCGGAGGACGTCGGGCATCTCGCGCCAGGCGATCGGCGTGCGGATCTGGTCCGACTGCACGTAGCCGAGCAGATGGCCGTCCGCGGCAAAGATCTTGCTCGTAGAGCCCTTGTCGATCGGCTTCAGCTCGTCGATGTTCGGGGCCGAACTAGCGATCGCGAGGATGTAGCCCACCACCGAGAGGCCGCCGATGATCGCGACCGACATCACCACGGCCGCGCCGAGCAGCAACCAGTTCCGTGGGCGGGCCTTGCTGCGGGCCCGCCTCGCCTTTCTTTGGCGGTAGGTCATTTAGCGGAAAGGGCAGCTATTCGGCGGTGTAGAGCCGATTTGCCGCCGGGCTCATGTGCCCAGGATAGAGGCTTGTTGGAGTCGTTCGATGCATCTGACGCGAAGTCCTGCCGCTGCTTCCGCCCTGTCAGCGGCGGACGACGCCCAGATGGCGACGCTCAACTTGATGCCCTCGATCTCCATGTCCGCCACCGCCACGTCCGCGTCCGGCTCCTCGGACAGCGCCGCCAGCGCCCGCACGGGGTCCGCATCCACAGGAATCCAGACGAACACCTCTACCCGCACGCGCGGGTCGACGATCGTGTGGTTGATGATCGTGCTCGAGGCGAGCTGCTCGTTGGGAATCACGACACGCTTGCCGTCGCCGGCGCGGATGAACGTGTAGCTCAGGCGCACGTCCTCGACGGTCCCGGTCTCCCCCTGGAACGTGACGAGGTCGCCGACGCGGATCGGCTGAGTGATCGCGAGCAGGATCCCGGCAACGAGGTTCGCGAGCGTCTGTCGCGCAGCGAAGCCCACCACCAGGCCGAGCACGGCGGATGAGGCGAGCACGCCGGTGGCCACGCGCTTGACGGCGCCGAACTGCGCGAGGGCCAGCGCCACCCCGATCACGATGATCGTGAACGTGACGAGCCGCCGCAGCAGGCGCAGGCGCGTGTCAGCGGTCGCCGACAGCTCCCGGCCGGTGACAGACGTCGCGAGCTTGACGGCCCGGCGGCTGAGCGCGCGGTCGGCGAGCCAGGCCAGCGCCAGGGCCACCAGGACGGTGACGATCGCCGTGATGATCTCGCTGCGGTGGTCAGTCCAAAACGAAGCGATGTAAAGATCGGTGGCGGACATGGCGCAGGAGGCTACCTTCGACCAACCCCGGACGAGCGCGCTTCGCCGCCCGCTCGCCGTCTCGCCCGCGCTGCGCGAGGCGCTCGGCGCCTTCGCCCTGTCGCGCCTGCTCGTGTGGGGTGCCGCGGTGCTCGCCGTCTACGTGCTGCCGGTCTTCCGCGCTCAGGAGCAGATGCACGACGTGCCGTCCCTCACCGAGCCCCTGGGCCGCGCGCTCGGCTCGCTCGCCCGCTGGGACGCGGTCTGGTATCTGCAGATCGCGCAGGCCGGCTACGACGGCAGCTCGGGGCTGTCGGCGTTCTTCCCGCTGTATCCGCTGAGCATCCGCGTGGCCGCGGGCGGCTCCCACTCCGCGGGCGTGCTCCTGCTGGCGGCGTACGTCGTCTCCGCGGCGGCGTTCATCACCGCCCTTGTTCTCCTCCACAAGCTGGTTGAGCTCGAGCTTGGCGCGAGCTACACGCGCCCGGTGCTCGCGCTGGTGGCGCTGTGGCCGGCGTCGTTCTTCTTCAGCGCGCCGTACTCGGAGAGCCTGTTCCTCGCGCTGAGCGTGGGCGTCTTCTACGCGGCGCGCACGGACCGCTGGGGGCTCGCGGCGGGGCTGTGCGCGGCCGCTACGGCTACGCGACCGACCGGGATACTGCTGCTCCTCCCGCTCGCGTGGATGGCCTGGCGCGCGGGGCAGCTGCGCTGGCTCACAGTCGCGCCAATCGGGGCGCTGGCGTTCAGCCTGGGGCTCGCTCTGGCGGGGATGAGGCCGCTCGGCTGGTTCGAGGTGGAGCGCGGCTGGGGGCATGTGTTCAAGGGACCGGTCGTCGGCGGCTGGGAGGCCATCGTGTCCGGCGCGCGCGGCGTGGGGCAGCTGCTCGGCAGCGCACCGGTGGATCGCGTGGTGGCGGCGGAGAACACGATCTACGCCGTGCTGCTGGTGCTCGCCGTCGTCGCGATAATCGGCATCTTCCGGCGCCTGCCGCCCGCGTACGGGATCTACGCCACGGCGTCGCTCGTGGCTGCGATCTCCGCGCCAGTGCAGTGGCAGCCGCTCATGTCGTTCGGCCGCCTGCTCGCGGTGGTGTTCCCGATCCCGATGTGGGTGGCGCTCGAGCTGCACGGGCGCAAGGTCGCCACGGCGGCGGCGCTTGCCGCCTCGGCCGCGCTGCTCGTGTGCGCCACCGGCCTGTTCGCCACCTGGCAGCTCGTCACGTGATCCGCGCGGTCACGATCGATGCGCTCGGCACGCTCGTGCACATGCAGCCGCCGGGGCCGCGGCTGCGCGACCAGCTGCGCGAGCGCGCCGGGGTGGAGGTGAGCGAGGAGCAGGCGACGGCGGGCTTCGCCGCCGAGATCCGCTACTACCTCGACCACCACCTCGAGGGCGGCGACCCGGAATCGCTCGACGCGCTGCGCGACCGCTGCGCCGGAGTGCTGCGCACTGCGCTCGGGATCGAGGACGTGGAGCTCGGCGTCGTGCGCGAAGCACTGCTGGCGTCGCTTCAGTTCGACCCGTTCGACGACGCTGCGCCCGCGCTCGAGCGGCTGCAGTCCGCCGGCCTGCGCGTGGTGGCGGCGAGCAACTGGGACTCGTCGCTGCCGGAGGTGCTTGCGCGCACGGGCCTGGCGCCGCTCCTCGACGGCGTCGTGTCCTCGGCCGCCGCCGGCGCCGCCAAGCCCGACGCCCGTCTGTTCGAGGCGGCGCTCGAGATCGCGGGCGCCCCGCCGGCCGACGCGCTCCACGTGGGCGACCGGCCGGACAAGGACGTGCAGGGCGCGCTTGCGCTGGGGATGCGCGCCGTGCTCATCGCGCGCGACGGCGAGCCGCCGGACGGCGTCGAGGCGCCCGTGATTCGCACTCTTGCGGAGCTGCCGCCCCTAGTCTTGGACGCGTGACGAGCGAGCTCGAGCAAGCGCCGCTGCCGCCCGAGGGCGAGCCGCCCGACGAGCCCCCTTCGGGACTCGGCGACAGCGGCCCGCGCTGGCCCGCCTGGTACGCGCCCGGCGCCTTCGTCACCGGCATCCTCGGGGTGTTCATCGTGGCGGCCGTGGCCCAGGTGATCGTGGCCGCCACCGGTCACGACTTCCCCACGAGCGGCGCCGGCATCGCGCTCGGCGGCACGCTCGTCCAGGACGGCCTGCTGGTGGGCGCCGCCATCCTGTTCGCGTCGCGCATCGCGCCGCCGCGGCCGTGGCAATTCGGGCTGCGCGCCACGCCGTTCCGCCAGGCGGTCAACGCCGCGCTGACGGCGTACGCCGCCTTCTGGCTCTTCTCCGTCGTCTACCAGCTGATCCTCCACCCGCACGGCAAGCAGACCGTGGCCAAGGACCTCGGCGCCGACAACGGCGGCCTGCTGCTCGTGCTCGCCGCGATCCTGGTGATCGTCATCGCACCCGCCTGCGAGGAGTTCTTCTTCCGCGGCTTCTTTTACAAGGCGCTGCGCAGCCGCTTCACCGTGCTCGCGGCCGCCGTGATCGACGGCCTCGTGTTCGGCGCGGTCCACTACACCGGCTCGCAGACGCTGTCGGTCCTGCCAGTGCTCGCCTTCCTCGGCTTCGTTTTCTGCATGCTCTACGAGCGGACGGGCTCGATCCTGCCGGGCATCGCGCTGCACGCCCTCAACAACTCGATCTCCTACGCGGTCACGGTGCACTCGAGCTCGGGGGTGGCGTTCGCCCTCGGGGCCTTGATGGTGGGCGCCTGCGCGCTCGCGCCGCAGGTCGTGCCCGCGTTACGCGAGCCAGCGACGCAATGAACGCCGTAGAAGGGCGGGGGCTCTACAAGGCGTACGGCGACCTTGTGGCGGTGGACCACATCGACTTCGACGTGCGCAGGCAGGAGTGCTTCGGCTTCCTCGGGCCGAACGGCGCTGGCAAGACCACGACGATGAAGATGATCTACGGCCTCGCCCACGTGGACGACGGCGAGCTGCGCGTGCTCGGCCTCGACGCCCGCACGCAGCGGCGCCAGGTGAAGGCGCGCCTCGGCGTGGTGCCGCAGGAGGCCAACCTCGACTGGGACCTGACCGTGCGCGAGAACCTCGTGCAGCAGGCGCTCTACTACGGCGCCAGCACCGACGGCCGCATCGAGGAGCTGCTCGAGCTGGCGCAGCTCGCCCAGCGCGGCGAGAGCAAGCCGCGCGAGCTCTCCGGCGGCATGCAGAAGCGGCTGTTGATCGCGCGGGCCCTGATCAACAACCCGGACCTGATCGTCCTCGACGAGCCCACCACCGGGCTCGACCCGCAGGCGCGCCTCGCGGTATGGGACCTGCTCGACGGCCTGAAGGGCGGCGGCGTGGCGCTGATCCTCACCACGCACTACATGGAGGAGGCGGAGAGGATCTGCGACCGCCTCGCGATCATGGATCACGGCAAGATCGTCGAGTCGGGCTCGCCGGCGGAGCTGCTCGAGCGCTTCGGGCAGCCCAACCTCGAGGGCGTCTTCATCGAGATCACGGGCCGCGGGCTGCGCGAATGAGCATCCCGGTGCCCAGCCTCCGCATGGCCTGGCGCGTCTGGCGGCGCGACCTGCGCGTGTTCTCCTACCTGTGGAAGGGCGCGCTCCTGCCCACGTTCCTCGACCCGGTGGTCTACCTGCTGGCGATGGGCTTCGGCCTCGGCACCTACCTGGCGAGCATCAACGGCATCCCGTACAAGGACTTCATCGCCTCGGGGCTCGTGGCGTCGGCGGCGATGTGGGCCACCGTCTTCGAGACGACCTACAACGTCCACTTCCGCATGACCGAGTACCGCCTGTACGACAACGTGCTGTCGACCCCGGTGGAGGTGGAGGACCTGGTGGCGGGCGAGATGGCCTGGGCCTGCACGCGCGCGGTGATCTACGGCACGGCGTTCCTGCTGATCGTCCTCGTGTTCGGGCTGATCGATTCGCCGTGGGCGGTGCTTACGCCGGCCTTCCTCATCCTCGGCGCCGCCTGCTTCGCGGTCATCGGGCTGAGCTTCACCTCGATCGTGGGGAAGGTCGACTACTTCACCTACTACTACACGCTGTTCGTCACGCCGATGTTCCTGTTCAGCGGGATCTTCTATCCGCTCGACCGCCTGCCGGACTGGACGCACGTGGTGGCCTGGTTCACGCCGCTCTACCACCTCGTCCTCATCACGCGCGGGCTCATACTCGGACCGGACGCGCTGTCGGTGTTCTCGAACGCCCTCTGGCTGCTCGTCGTCACGGGGGCGCTCTTCGTCATTCCGGTGATCTGGATGCGCAAGCGGCTAGTGGCGTGAGCCACCAGTTGGCGCAACCGCCGCATCAGCGTTTACAGTTCTCTCCAATGCGTCGCACCCTCGCCCTTTCCGCGACGCTGTTTGCTGTTCTCGCTGCCTCCGCTCACGCCGCTCCCGCCATGCGGATTCACGCTGCGTCGGGCATCCGCGACGGCCACCGCGTCTGGGTGATGAAGGGCCAGCGCGTGCTGATCGAGGGCACCCGCGCGTTCGCCGACAACGGCTACGCCACCGCGGGCATCTACTTCAAGGGCAAGGAGATCGCCACCACGCGCTCGCCGCTCCGCGGCAAGGTCGGTGCGCCCGACGGCCTGCTCCTGCACTTCACCGCGAAGAAGATCGGTGCCTACAAGGCGGTCATCAAGGTCTTCAAGGCCACCGACCCCGCCGCACCGGTGCAGGTCGGGTCCGCGTCCGTCGGCGTGCACGTGATCAAGATCAAGAGCGGAGCGTCGGCCGCCACGCACGGGCGCGCCACGCGTCTCCTACAGAAGGGCCTGCGGGCACTCGGCTACGTCACGCCCGAGGGCGGCGGCTACAACGACGCCACCGGCCGTGCCGTGCTCGCGTTCCGCAAGGTCAACGGCATGGCGCGCACGGAGAGCCCGTCGCTTGCGATCTTCAAGAAGCTCTTCCGCGGCAAGGGCGGCTTCACGCTGAAGCACCCGAACGCCGGCCGGCACGTCGAGTTCGACTGGTCGCGCCAGGTGCTCGTGTTCGCGCAGGCCGGCAAGGTCGTGCGCATCTACCACGCGTCATCCGGCAAGCCGTCTACGCCGACCGTGTTCGGCACCTTCCACTTCTACTCGAAGACGCCGGGCACCAACTCGCACGGCATGGTCGACTCGAGCTACTTCATCGGCGGTTACGCCGTGCATGGCTACGCCGAGGTCCCGCCGTACGCCGCGAGCCACGGCTGCATCCGGGTCCCGGTCCCGGACGCCGCGTCGATCTACAACTGGATCCAGCTCGGCGAGACGATCTTCGTCTACCGCTAGGGAAGGGCTCAGACCCTCAGTCTGACCGCGTAGCCCGCGAGCAGTCGCAGCAGCACGAAGTAGAGGAGGAAGGCCAAAAGGGCCGGGACGCCGCGCTGCACCCAGATGTTGGTCGAGGTCGTGACGCCGTCGAAGGGCTTGGTGAGCCCGTCGTTCGCGTCATCGATCCACTCCCGGACCTGGGTGTGCTTCTTCGCGCGGGCATTCTCCTGAGCGGGCGTGGGGTCCGGGCCGTTGATGGCCTGGATCTTGGCCTGCTGCTGGGACGAACTGGCGTGAGCCTCCTCGACGGCGAACATCGCGAAGCTCGCCACAACGATCAGCGTGCAGAGGGTTGATGCCAGAAAGAGCAGCCGCTTGATCACGAGGCCCCCATCGGGTGCGTGGCTAGGATTCGCGCGCGTTATGAGCTCTCCTTCCGCGAATGTTGGATCCCAGGCCGCACGAGACCGCCTCGTGGCCGCATTGCGCGACCACGCGCTTGTGATTGGCGAGGTCACGCTCACGAGCGGACGCAGGGCCCAGTACTACGTGGACGCCAAGCGGGCGATCCTCACGCCGGAGGGCTTCAACGCCCTTGCCGAGCTGGTCGCGGAGCAGGCGCGCGCCTGTGGCGCCACCGCCGTGGGCGGGGTTCCGGTGAGCGCGATCCCGGTCGCCTGCGCACCGCTGGCCACCGGCTTTCCTGAGAAAGCATTCATCGTGCGCAAGGAGCGCAAGGAGCACGGCCTCCAGCGCTGGATCGAGGGGCCGGAACTTCGGGCGGGAGAAAGGTGCTTGATCGTCGAGGACGTGGTCACCACCGGCGGCTCAACGATCGAGGCGATCGAGCGTGTGCAGAGCGAGGGGCTCGAGGTGGTCGGCGTGGTCAGCGTGCTCGACCGCCTGGCCGGGGGCGGCGAGGCGATCTCGGCCGCGATCGGTGGCGCGCCCTACGTCCCGCTCACCACGATCGACGACGTCTACCCGGACCGCCCGGACAAGTAGCGGGGCTGGCTTTCGGTGGCCTGCTCGGCGGCGAAGGCTCCGGTGAGCACGGCCGCGAGCGCACCGAGCTGAGCGACCGCCGACGCTCCCGTGCCGAGCGGAACTGTGGCGAGCGCCAGCAACGCAGCGACGAGCCGCCACGGGCCGCGGCCCAGTCCGAGCGTGCGGCGGTAGAAGACGTCGCCGACCAGGAACAGCGCGGCGCCGCCGCCGAGTAGCAGCGCCTGCTCGGTGGTGAGGTCGTCTGAGGGATGCCCGATCGCGTGGCGCAGCGTCGCCGCCATCGCGATCACCCCGAACAGGATCGGCATGTGCCAGTAGCCGAAGGCGGTGACCGAGAGCGTCTGCCGCTCGGCCGCGGGTGCCGCACTCAGCGCCGCCTCTGCGCGGTCAGCGTCGCCGGTGCCGAAGTACGCCCACCAGAGGCACGCGCTCAGGAGCAGCCCGAGCACCGCGACGCCAATGAGCTCGAGGTCCACCGGCAGCCCGCCCGCGCCTATGCCCACCGCCACCACCGACTCGCCGATGGCGATGATCACCACGAGCCCGTGCCGTTCGACGAAGTGCGCCGGCGCGATCAGAAAGCCGCCGCTGCGGATGAAGAACGGCGTGGCCCACTCGGTCGCGAATCCGAGCCCCCAGAGGACGTACTGCGCCGTGCCGCCTGCGATGCCGCCGGCCAGGATGAGCAACGCCGAGATCACATTTGCCGGCGCGAGCCCGAAGATCGCGCGCGTGATCTTCTGCGACGTCGAGCTGGCGAACAGCCCGGCGTGGATCAGCACGATCGCGAGGTAGGCGATCCCGAAGCTCGCGCCGCTGCCGCTGAACGCTCCCGGGATCGCCAGGGCGAGCACGAGGAACGCGGCCATCGCGGCGAGCAGGAACACGCGGCGACTGGCGCGATCCGGCGGCACGGCGTTCGTGAGCCACGCGTAGCCGTCGTACATCCACCAGATCACGCCGAGCATGAACACCGCCTGGACGACGCCCTTCCAGGTCGGCTCGTCCACGAGCAGCGTGCTCAGCTGCGTGATCGTGAATACGAAGACGAGGTCGAAGAACAGCTCGAGCGTCGAGACGCGCTCGGCGCTGTCGGCGGGCGGCGCCGCGCTAGGCGCGCTTCCAGTCACGGAATGCGGCAAGCAGCTCTTCGCGCGTGTCTGGAGGGATCGAATCTTCGCTCAAGGTCCCGACGAGGCGCACCGTCGTGCGGAGCTGCTCCACGTATGCGGTGCAGCCCGGGCAGGCGGCGATGTGCTTCTCGAAGCGGCGTCTCTGCCGCCACGACAGCGAACCGTCGAGATAGTCGGTGACGAGCTCTACGAGCTCCTTGCAGCTCATGTATCGGCCTCCAGATACTTCTCCAGCGCCCGTCTCACTTTCGAGCGGGCCCGATGGAGAAGTACGCGCTGATTGGTATCGCTGACGTCGAGGACGTTACGCACGTCGTCGGCACTGAACCCCTCGATGTCGCGGAGGGTGATCACGGCGCGCTGGTTGGGCGGCAGCTGCTCGATCGTGTCGAGGATCAGCGTGCGCGCCTCGCCGGCGAGCAGCCGCTCCTCCGGGTCGCCCTCCCACGGCGTCGGGAAGACCCGCCAGCCGCCGGGATGCGGCTCGCCGTCGCCCTGAAAGCGATCGGGATCGACGGCGGGCTCGTCCGCATCGCCGATCGAGGAGAACGGCACGCTGCGCGCGTCGCGCTGGCCGCGCGTCTTCGCGCGGTTGGTGAGGATGCGGAACAGCCAGGTCTTGAACGACGAGCGACCTTCGAAGCGGTCGATCCCGTTGAGCACCGCGAGCCAGGTCTCCTGCGCCACCTCCTCGGCTGTGGCCCGATCGCGCACATACATGCGCGCGAGACGCACCAGCGACGCCTGGTAGCGGTCCACGAGCTCGGCAAAGGCGGCCTCGTCGCGCTTCTTGAGGGCAGCGACGAGCTCCTGTTCGTGCTCCTGCGCCAGCGGATCACGTACCGAGGGCGAGTCCATCGGGGACGAGGGTACAGGTGTGCGAATCGCGCTTCCGGACTACACTGCGCGGCGTGGGTTGGGTGATGTTGTTCGTGGGGCTGGCGCTTCCGATTCTGATCGGCTCTGTGGTGATCGGGAAGACAAAGGCGGACCTCCCGCTGACGTTGATCGGGCTCGTCTCGGTGCCGCTGCTCGTTTGGGGCGCCTCGCTCGGCTTGAAGATCGGCCCCTGCGACGTGCCTCAGTGCATGAGCTCCACCCAGCACAGCCACTACGTGATCGCGATCGTGGGACTCGTCGTCCTTGCCGGCGCGTTCTTCCTGCTGGCCAGGGGCCAGCAGATGATCGGCGGGCTGGTCCTCGCGCTGGCGCAGCTGCTCGGCGCCTACTCGATGCTGAAGACTGACACGGCGTCCGCGATCACCTTCCTGATCCTCTGCGTCTCCGCGCTGGGCTACCTGTACGTCCAGTACCGGCTGGCCCACGAGGCCGACCGCGTGCCGGACTTCCCGCCGGCGGCCTAGCCGCTGTCCGGCTTGTGGCAGGCGAGCTCCTGCTCGCCGTTGCACGCCAGGCCGTTCTCGTGCACGAGCACGACGTCGGGCGGGTCGTTAAGGCCTTCGAACCAGTCGAGCAGGTGCTGCTCGGCCGCGGCGTAGAAGAGGTTGCCGTTCGGCATGTCGTCGAACGAGTAGATGCGGCGCGGGTTCGCCGGGTTGCCGTGCGTCGACTCGAGCGGGTCGGGGTAGCCCGCCACGCGCATCCCGAGGAGCTTCTGCACCGGCTCGCCGTCGGTCTTGCCCGCGCCGTTCAGCCGCCCGGTCTTGGTCAGCACGATCACCCCAGCGGCCGCGAGGCGCCTCATCAGCAGTGCCGAGTCGTGGTTACCCGACACCGCGATCACCGGCTGCTTGAGCTGCTCGAAGCGCGGGACGAGCAGGCGCGTCTCGGTGGAGCTTCCGGTCTGGCCAAAGTCGCCGGGGAAGAAGATCGGCTGGCTGCCGAACTGGCTCTTCACTGCCTGCAGGGCCAGCAGGTTGTCGTGCAGGTCGGAGGCGAGGATCGCCTGGCGCGTGGCCGGAACCGCGCGCGAGAAGCGCCCGCCGGTGGCCACCAGCGCGGCGAAGCTTCCCAGCGCGCGCTGCACCTCCGAGGTGTAGCCGGACGCCTCCTGCTGCGCGTTGTCGGCCACGTTCAGAAGCTGCTGCAGCTCGGCGCCGCGCGCGTAGAAGTGCGGGTGCGAGAACGCGTCTGAGTCGAACGTCGTGGCCAGCCTCACCAGCACGACGCCACCGGCCCGCAGCAGCGCGGTGCGCGCCGCGTTGCGCGAGTCCCGCTCCGCCTGCGCAAGCACGGTGCCGTTGCCGCCGGCCGCGCTCACCACCGCGCCGCGCTCCACCGCGCGCGGCTCGACGTGCACCTTCAGCGGCGCGCGGAACGCATGCGTGCGCACGCCCCAGTCGGCGATCGGGATGAACGCGTCCACCTGCCCGTGGATCGAGGGTGAGATGGCAAACGACACGCTCCCGATTGCGGTGTCGCGCGTCGTCTTGCCGGACGCGCGCAGCCCGACCAGGATTCCGGCGAGCGCAATGGCGAGCACCGCCGCGGCCATGCCCAGGCCGCGGAGGAATCCCCGGCGCGACGGTCGGCGCAGGCGCCAGCTACGCGACCGCTGCTCCCCGTCTCTTTGTCGCTCGATTAGTTGAAGCACTCCCCTGCGTTAACCCCCATCACGTCCGGAGATTCGTTCCACCAGCGAGCGCTGGTCGGGGTCGAGCGTCGCTCCCGCGCCCGCCGCCGCGTTCTCCCGCGCGCGCTCCGGCTTGCTTGTGGCCGGGATCAGGACGTGCACGCGGGCATCGGCCAGTGCCCACTTAAGCAGCGCCTGCGCCCATGTGTCCACGCCGAGGGGCTCGAGCCGCTCGGCCGCGGGGGAATGCCGCGCGAGCGAGCCGCCTCCCAGCGGCCGCATCACGACGACTCCCAAGTCGAGCTCGTCGGCCAGCGGCAGGATGCGCGCCTCCACCTCGCGCTCGTACGGGTTGTAGGGGATCTGGATCGCGTGGATGCGTCCCGTCCGCATCACCTGCTCGAGCTCGTCGAAGGCGCTCGAGGAGTAGTGCGTCGCGCCGATCAGCCCGACGCGCCCGGCCTCGCGTTCTCCCTCGAGCCAGCGCAGCCGCTCCTCCCAGTCCACGAGGTTGTGGATCTGCATCAGCTCGATGTGCCCGCCGAAGAAGCGCAGCTGTTCGCCGAAGCGCGCCTCGGCCGCCGCCTGCGTGCGCGACCAGGTCTTGGTTGCGAGGAACGTGTCTCCGCGTCTTGCCTCCAGCGACTTCCCGAGCACCTCCTCGGCGCGGCCGTACATGGGCGAGGAGTCGAACACCCTGGTGCCGGCGTCGAGCGCGGTCTCGACCACCTCGTCGGCCAGCGGCTGTTCCCTGGGGGACAGATCGAGGGTCTGCCAGCTCCCCATGCCGATCACGGGCAATTCCAGGCCTGATGAGCCGAAGCGACGGGTCTGCATCCTGGGAGTCGTACCCAAATACGAGCAGATTCTTTTTGTCGTTCTTAGATTCCGCTGCTTCACTTGGGTGAGTGCTTCCAGAAACCCTCCCAGGGATCATCGGAAGCACACCTCCGTGATGCTGCGAGTCCACACGGGGTTCAGTGACCGCCCGCCAGTCGGATCCGACAGGCGGGCGGTCCTCTTTTAGGAACCCTCGGGAAGAGACTCAGGCGGCGGCGCGGCGCTCGGCCAACCACGCGAGCACCTGCTGACGGTCCAGCTCGAAGCCCACCTCGGGCAGGTCCGCCACGACGTCGTGGGTGAACTCGCGGCAAAGGAGGTCGGCCAGCGCGGCGCTGCCGGTGGCATCGTGGAGGATCGAGCGCGACAGCTCTCGCGCGCCGATCCCGCGTCGGCCCCAAGCGAAGGTGGCGAGCTGGTCCTCGCCTCGGTAGGGGAGCGAGCTCCGGGTGCCGCTTCGCTCGAGCCAGACGTGTCGACCCCACCAATCGGCCACTCCGACGTACCGCGTCGCTTGCGCCTGGGCGACTGTGCGGTCGATCGTGGCCGTCATCGCCACCCATCGAACCACCGGCGTCTCAACGGGTCCTAAGGTCCGATGAAAGATTGATGAAGTTTGCGTTGCGATGGCGCTAACTTCTCCCCGCCATGGCCGACTGGGTCACGATCTCCTCCCTCGCGACTGCGGGTGGCACGCTCGTTCTCGCTGTGGCGACGTTCGCATCGGTGCGCTCGGCCAACCGTTCCGCGCGGGTCGCGGAGCGCGCGCTCCTGATCGGGCTGCGGCCGGTGCTGACCGTCTCCCGGGAGACCGATCCGGGCGAGCAGATTGGGTTCGGCGACGAGCACTACTTCCGCGTTGAAGGGCACACCGCCGCCGTGGATGAGGTCGGCGGCAACGTCTACATGGCGATCCCACTCCGCAACGTGGGCTCGGGGCTTGGCGTGCTTCACGGGTGGCGCCTGGCGAAGGGCAGGCGCGCAGGCGGCGACCCTCGCGACCTGGTCGACGACTTCCGCACCCAGCAGCTCGACCTCTACATCCCGCCGGGCGAGATCGGCTACTGGCAGGGAGCGGTGCGGGACGACTCCGATCCCTTCCTGATCCCCGCACGCGAGGCCGTGGCGGAACCGGATGCGCTGACGATCGACCTGCTGTACGGCGACCACGAGGGCGGGCAGCGGACGATCACGCGCTTCGTCCTCTTTCCGAGCGAGGACAACAGCAGCGCCTGGCCGGTCCGGGTGCTCCGGCACTGGCGCGTCGAGGGGATGGACCCCAGGCCTCTGGACTAGCCTGCGCCTCGCCGGCGCTTGAAGCGCAGCCGCTCGCGCAACGAGCGGGCGCGTACCGCGATCAGCACCGCCGCGCCGCCCCACACGGGCGCGAGCGCGAGCGCCGTCTCCTCGACTGGCACTCCAGCGACGTGTCCGAGCGGGACGATCACGCGCTGAATCCTCCCCGGTCTGCGCCCAGCGCGCAAGCCGCCGCCGCGTCGCGGTCGGTCACGCCGAGCTTGCGGTAGATGTGCTCGAGGTGCTTCTGCACCGTGCGGGCGCTGATGAACAGCTCCTCGGCGATTTCGGCGTCGCTGAGTCCCGCGGCCACGGCGGTGAGCACCTCGCCCTCCCGCGAGGTGAGTCCGAGGCGGCGTATGCGCTCCGGCTCGGGACGCACGCGGCGCTCGTCGAGCAGGAGCAGCGGAGGGTCGGTGTCGATCGCGGACACGAGCAGCTCCACGCTGGGCCTGCGGAACCTGCGCGCGCCGCGCAGTCCGATCAGGGCGTGGGGGAGCCGGTCGCACTCGGTGGTTGCGAACCAGGTGGTGAGCAGCTCGCGCGCGGCCGGGGAGCAGTGCTCGATGCGCCCGTGACCGCTCAGCAGGATCACGGCGCCGGCGCTCAGCTCGAGTCCGCGTTCGAGCGCCTCCAGTCTCTGGCGAGCACGTTCGCGCTCGGCGATCGCGCGGTAAGCCGACCCGAGGTGCGGCTGAAGCATCCCTGCCAGCTCGCGCTGGCGGAGGGTGAAGTCGTGGTCCCGGCGGTTCATGGCGACGGCGATGAACGGCTCGACGCTGAACACGAATGCCATCTGGTGCCTGATCTCGTGCGGACGGAAGAAGTCCTGGTAGATCTGGCGCCGTTCGAGCTCGCGCTGCGAGATCACGTCCGAGTGGGTGATCGGCGGGTCGAGTGGCCGGGAGACCACGTATGGCACGAGCGGGTGCTGCTCGATCAGGGCCTCGAGCAGCGGCAGGTCGCGCGTGAACGTGGCGGACTCGGGGTAGGCGATCACCTCGAGCTTTCCCTCGGCGAGGTCGAGCATGTTCCAGCCCGTCGCATCGACGCCAATCAGCTCGTTCAGGCCTTCGATCGACTGGTGGAGGAGCGCGTCGTGGCAAGGGGCTTCGTGCCATTCGAGCGCCAGCTCCAGAGCTCTTCGGACGTCGGTTTGGACCAGTTCCACCGCTTGGGCAACGTTAAGCCGACCCGCTGCGCTTGACAAGAGATACGTAGCGATACGTATTGCGGCTGTGGGGCGGCGGGGGGAGAGTGGCGTTGATGCCCCGTCTACTCGCGCTGGCGGTGTGTATTGCCTCTCTCGTCGGAGCATCCGCCGCGGAAGCGGCGACGGGCGAGCTCACCCAACTCCCCGGAACGTCCGGCTGCCTGGCCGTTACCGGCTTCGGTGACAGTTGCGGGCCGGCGTCTGCGACGAACGGCGCGGACGGGATGGCCGTAAGCCCGGACGGGAAGAGCGCATACTTCGCCGGGGCGTCGCTGGGCGTGTTCTCGCGCGACACGTCGACGGGCGCGTTGACGCAGCTCTCCGGCGGCGCCGGCTGCTTCAACGGCGACGCGTCCGACGGTTGCACGCAGGCGACCGCGTGGGGCGACACCTCGTTCAACCACGTCGCGGTGAGCCCTGACGGTAAGAACGTCTACTTCGCGGACAACGAGACGATGCTCGTTTTCTCGCGCGACACGAGCACGGGCGCCCTGACCCAGCTCGGCGGCAAGAACGGCTGCGTGTCCGGGGACGGCAGCGATGGCAACGGCCACGCCAACTCCTGCGTCGAGGACGACGCCAGCGGCGGCTTCGTGGGTCAGTGGGTTGCGGTGAGCTCTGACGGCAAGAACGTCTACTCGGGCTCGGAGGGGATCAACTCGGTCATGTCCGTGTTCTCGCGCGACACGAGCACCGGCGCGCTGACTCAGCTCTCGGGCGCGGCGGGATGTGTGGCCAACTCGGGGACACCCACGTGCACTCAGGGCACGGCCGTGGACGACACGCGCGACCTCGTGGTGAGTCCGGACGGCAAGTTCGCATACGTCGTGTCGTCGGCCGACAACGGGATCGACGACTTCGCGCGCAACACCTCCACCGGTGCGTTGACGGAGCTGACCGGCAACGCGCGCTGCGTGGTGCTCGACACCTCGCTCGTGCCGCAGTGCCACGCTGCGCGGGCGCTGCGCGGGGATCAGCCCGCCGCGCTTTTGACGCCGGACGGCAGGTTCCTCTATGTGATCACCTCCGACCCGGGCGGCGAGGGTGGCGGCCTCGTGGCGTTCGCGCGCGACGCGGTGGGCGGCGGGCTCACACAGCTCTCGGGCACGCTTGGGTGCCTGACCGCGAGCGGCGACGACGGCGCCTCCGGAACCTGTGCCGGCGGCCGCGCGCTCTCCGACGCCAACGCGGGGACAATCAGCGCGGACGGCGAGAGCATCTACCTGACCTCCGACAGCGACAACGCTGTGGACGTGTTCTCGGTGATGCTCGGCAGCGGTGCGCTCACGCAGCTCTCGGGGAGCGCGGGCTGCCACGTCGAGGCCATCGGCGTGGCCGGCTGCACCCAGGACAAGGGCCTCGTGGCGCCCGCCGGCGTGGCGGTGACGCCGGACGGTAAGCACGTCTACGTAGGCGGCGATGGAGCGGTCGCGGGGTTCTCGCGTACGGCGGGCCCGGCGCGCTACACGGTCACGGGCTCGGTGAGCTCGGCGGGCGGGGGCAGCGTGAGCGCGACGAGCAGCGGAGTCCAGGCCGTCTGCACGTCCGGCTCCTGCACCGTGGACGCGGGCGACACGGTCAAGCTCACTGCCTCGCCTGCGAGCGGCCACGTCTTCCACGACTGGACCGGAGCCTGCGCGGGGGCGGGCGCCACGTGCACGCTCGTGAACGTACAGGCGAACAAGAGCGCGGTCGCCGAGTTCACCACGCTCGCGCAGTCGGTTCCGCCGCAGACCGGCTCGGGGCCGCCGCCGGTCGCCGGCCTGAACCCGGCGATCGGGCAGCTCAAGAACCACGGGTCGGGCTACTACTGCGCAGGCTCGTCGTGCGGCTCGCTGTCCGGCCTTCAGATCGGGCAGTGCGCCACGGCGATCGGCGGCAACAGCGACCTTGCGATCACCGCCAGCTGCCTCAAGCTCAAATCCAGATCCACGAGCCTGGGCGTGCACAGCTGGGTCTTCACCGGGCCGTCGTGCGGAGGCGCGTGCGGGAGCGCGGTGGGGCATGTGCTCGCCGACGGCGTCGACTTCGCGGGCAATGGCCTCGAGGTCGACATGAACGTGGACGCGGCGGGCAAGGAGCACTTCTCGGTCTCGGGCTCGTCCGTGACCGTGAGCCTCGAGGGCGTGGTCCTCGATCAGGGCAACACCACCTGGTACTTCGATCCGCTCGCGAACGGCGGGGGCTACGGCACCTCATGGGGGCATGGCTCCGGCCAGCACAGCCAGACCGCGCTGCCGGTGCCGCCGTCGAGCAACATCCAGGGGCTGTCCGTTGCGAGCGCCCAGCCGCCGACGATGAAGGTCGGTGCGGCCAGCTCCGACCTGACGGTGCGCTCGCCGTCCGAGCTGGGCGGGATGACGACCGGCTCCCCGCTGAAGCTCGCCAGCGGGACAGTGACTAACGGCCTCGCCGCCGCAACCTCGGGGCCACCGCTCGCGGCGGGCAGCGCACATCAGGTGGCCGACAACTGCGGTACCGGGCTGGCTGGTCCGCTCCCGACCGGCTCGCACGCGCTCACGGTCCACTTCCCGTCGCTCGCGATCCAGGGCCTCGGCTTCACCGACGGGACCCTGACCCTGAACGGTCTCGGCCACTTCGTCGCCAAGGGGACCTCGCACTTCCCCTCGGGCTTCGGCCAGTCGACCGGCTTGCGCGGGGTGGTCGACGTGCTGAACGGGCGCCTGCACTTCGCGTGCATTCAAGGGTTCAATCCGCCGGCGCCTGCGCCGGGCCTGCCGCTCGAGTTCCTCGACCTGCACATCGGGATCCTCACGTCGCCGCAACTCGTGGTGGAGGGCGGGGCGCACGTCCGCTCGACGGATCAGCTGCCGCTCGTCAACCAGTACCCGTTCGACGCAACCGCCGACGCCAAGCTCACCTTGCCCGACCTCCAGGGCGATCCGTGGGGCACTCACGTCACCGGCGCGCTGTCGGTGCTCGGCCACCCCACATCGAACACGACGCTCGACTACTGGTCCACCGGCTACGCCTCGATCTTCGGCTCGGCCGACCCGATCGACCTGTTCGGCAAGCTCCACATCGGGCAGATGTCGTTCGACGCCGCCGAGGACGGCTCGGGGAGCTGGTTCGTCGAGGGCAATACGGCGATCAACTACTCGGGCCTACAGCTCGCCGCCGCGGAGGCGTTCCTGTCGAACCTGGGTGTCGGTGTCTGCGGCACGGATGCCGGTGTGAGCGTGGCGCTGTCCTCTACCTGGCAGGGCGACATCAGCACCTCGTTCTTCAGCTGCGACGGGCTGAACAACATCCGCCCGACCGTGCTGCCGACGTGCTCGGGTCTTCGGACGCTGCTGAACAGCCCGGTGTCGTTCGTCGCTTTGCTCGCGCAGACCGCGCTCGCCCAGCACCAATGCGTGGACGTCGGTTCCGCCGCGAGCGCGCGCCTCGCGCGGAGCGCTCCGCCGGGCGGCGTGCTCGCCGCAAGGGTTTCCGGCAGGCCGCCGAGCGAGGAGTTCATCTTCCACGGCACCAGCGGCGCGCCGGTGGTCACGCTGGCCGGGCCTGACGGCTCGATGGTCGACACAGCCACGGCGCCGTCGGTCGGATCGAGCGCCGTCGTCACGCGCGACGATGCCGCGAAGACGACCACCATCGCGGTGCGCCGCCCGCGCGCGGGAGCGTGGCTCGTGAAGGTGGCAGACAGCTCCCCGGCGGTCACGTCGTTTGACAGCGCCGCCGGTCTGCCGCCCGCGTCCGTCAAGGCTTCGATCCGTCGCGGGCGCGGCGTCCAGCGCATCCTCCGCTACCGCGTCAAGCCGCTGCCGGGTCAGACGATCACCCTCAGCGAGAACGGGAGCGAGTCCGGCAAGAAGATCGGGATTGCCCGCGGCAGCCACGGCACGATCCGCTTCACGCCGTCGCCGGGCCCAGCCGGCACGCGCCAGGTGATGGCGCTGATCGCCCACCGCGGCGTGCCCGTCAAGCGCATCAAGGTTGCCGGATACCGCGCGCCCGCACCGGCCCGGCTGGTGGCGCCGCGCCACCTGCGCCTGCGCCGGAAGGGCAAGTCGCTGCAGCTCACCTTCAGCCGCGTGCGCGGCGCGATCCACTACCTCGTCTCTGTCAAGACCAGCGACCACCGCCGCTGGACCCAGACGATCAAGGGGGCGCGGCTGCGGATCGCGCTTCCCGCGGCGGGCAAGATCGCCGTGAGCGTCTCGGTGAGCGCGGTGGATCGCACCGGTCGAGCCGGGCGCGCGCGCCGCGCCAGCTCACGCGTGCGCGTGGCGCCGCCCAAGCTCGAGCACACTAGTAGGCGCCGCCGCCCCCGCCGGAGTAAACGGCGACCAGCGTGATGGCCAGTGCGATCACGATCAAGACAGCCAGCGTGATCAGAAGCCGGCGGTGCTGAGCCAGGTTGTTCATGGGAACTTCACCTCACGGTCATGTGTCGATTCGGATTGCTTCTCTCCTTTACGACGCGACCGCCCAGGCTGGCCTTCCGTGAGGTAACTGCCCTTTAGGCAACCGTTAGCGGTTGTGGAGACGCCCCGAGCAGGATTCGAACCTGCGGCCTACTCCTTAGGAGGGAGTCGCTCTATCCATCTGAGCTATCGGGGCCCGCAGGCCGAACGATAGCCCCGAGCTACCCCTCCTCGTACAGGGACTCGGACGCCAACTCGCGCCCGTTCGGCCCCCAGAGCTTCACCTCGATGTAGTCGCCCGTGTAGTTGTCGAGCGAGACGAGCGTGAAGCGGTCCTCGGCGAGGATGCACTGGTCCGTGCTGGTCGGGCCGAGCTCCGTGGTGGCCACCGCGCCGTTCTGCACGAGCGCCACTCCCCACACGAGCGCGATCTCGCCCGCTCGGCCCTGCGGCCCGCGCCACGACCCGATCACGTCGTCGGACAGGTCCAGCGACCAGTCGGGGTTGGCCTCGGCCGTCTCGTCGGTGTAATCCGCGTAGGCCTCGAAGTCGCGCGCCTCGGCACCCTCGTGGTCGCGGTGGAACGACACGTAGCCGAACAGCTCGAAGCCGTTGGAGGTGATCGACGTCGCGGGCACGTAGGTGCGACCGCCGTAGGTGCGGTCAGGAAACCAGGTGATGGTGCCCGGGTCGCCGATGTCCTCGTCCTCCGGCTCGATGCGGCGGCAGGCCTCGAGGAAGTGGTTGCCGAGCGCGTCGGCCCAGCGGCCATACGGCAGCGCCTCGCGCGGGTGCTCGGCGATGTAGCGGGGGATTGGACGTTCGTCGGGCGGCACTCGCGGCGCGAGACTAACGCGTCAGACGCCGCGTAGCTGCTCTGCCGCCGTCTCGGGCGGCATCACGTTGAGGTTCACGCCGGTCCCCATCTCGAGCCCGGCCAGCTTGGTGAGCCGCGGGAGAACGTCGATTCGCCAGCAGAAGTACTCCGCACCGGACGGCGCGGTGCGCACCCAGAGGTTCAGCGGCGGCAGCGCGCCGAACACCCGCTCGAAGCGGCCGAGCACGTCGTGCACCATCGCCGCGCCAAGGGCACCCTCGTCCTGGAAGCTCGCCCGCGGCGTGCGCGGCACGATCTGCACCTCGAACGGGACCTGCGACGCGTACGGGCAGATGGCCACCGCCTCGTCGTCGATCGCCGCAATGCGCTCGCGCAGCCGCACCTCCTCCTGGAGAAGATCCGCGAGCAGGTTGCGCCCATGCGTCCGCAGTGCATAGGCGGTGAAGCGCTCACGCTCGCGCGCGATCGCCGCGGGCACGAACGGCAGCGCGTAGAGCTGCGAGTGCGTGTGCGGCAGCGACGCCCCCGCGTCCCGCCCTTCGTTGACGATCACGTGCACGTACGGCGAATCGGAGTGCGCCCGCATCCGCTCGCGCCAGACACCCATCGCCGTGCCGACCTCCTCCGGCGACAGCGCGCGCAGCGAGGTCACCGGCTTCGGCGAGTTGATGATCACCTCATGAGCCCCCTCCGCCGGCTGCGACGCGAAGAACCCAGGCTCGCCTCGGCCCGAAGCAAGCGGATCGATGTCGTCTAACGAGTCTGTCGTCCGCCGTCCGCCGTCCGCCGAGAGCGCGGGGTAGAGGTTCGGAACCACCCGTACCTTCCAGCCCGGTGTGTCGGGCTCCGACTCGGCCTCGCGTAGCGCGTAGACCTCGGGCGGGGTCCTGTCCTCATGACCTTCCAAGAACGGATCCGTATCGGGATCGAGCGGCGCCGGCGGCTCCGCACTGAAGCCCCCTCCGGGACGCCCGGCGCGCTCCCCGGCGACGATCGTCTTCAGACCCGTAAGTGGGTCGATTCGCAGCTCAGGCAAGCCGCCGAGACTACTCGGCGTAGCGCTTGATGTCGGCGACGAGCGCGGCGTCGCTCGTGTACGGCCCGATGTGGGTGTTCACGATCTTGCCGTTCGAGTTGTAGATCACCGTGGTGGGGAAGGCGCCCACCGCGTCCATCGCCTGGGCGATCTTCAGGTTGGGATCGGAATAGCTCGGATAGCTCACCGGGAACTGGCCGAGGAAGCGCTTGGCGGACCCGTTGTTGTCCTGCGAGTCGACGCCGAGGAACGCCACCCGCTTGCCGAACTGCACCGCCACCTTCTGGAAGACCGGGAACTCCTGGCGGCAGGGCCCGCACCACGCGGCCCACTTGTTCACCACCACGGGATGACCCTTCAGAGCCTGAATGCGCTGCTTGAACGCGTCGGTGCCGCCGTCGAGCAGCTGATTCTGCTGCGTGTGCACCGCGGCCAGCACAGGCGGAGAGCCCGCGAACGCCTTCTGCTCGGCCGCCTGGCTCGGCGCCGCGCTTTTCTTGTCGGAGCTACCCCCGCGCGTGATCGCCAAAGCGATGACGCCGCCGACAACCAAGACCGCGATGAGGAGTCCAAGCCGCATGAGCGGCGTATAGGTTGGCACAGGGCTCGCCCACCGCCGGTGGGTCAGCGAACACCTAAGGGTGCTTTAATACACGGAGACGCCGCGCTGCAGGGAGGCGCGGGCCTGCTGCTCCAGGGCCGCTAGAGCAGCTAACACGCCGGGACGAACCGCCGCCTGAACCCCGCGGCGGGGCACACCGCAGACGGCGCCATTTCAAGACTCGTTGGATCGAGAAGCCTCTTTATGGCTGACAGCACTTCTGCCGTTGCAAACGCGCCGGTCTCCGCCGGTGATCTAGAGCGCGCCGAAAAGTTCGCGCTCGAGCCCTTCCTGCTTGATGGCGAGGATGCGTCCCTTGCGCTCGCGGAAGGCACGCCGCGCAGGCGCGCGCTCGACGCCGCGCTTGCGGAGCTCGACGAGGGGCGCGACCGCCCCTCAGTGGAGTGGCGCCGCCAGTTCTCGCTGCTGCTCGGTCTCGAGCGCCTCGTGTCAGAGGACGAGCCGCACCTGGCCGACGGCACGACCTTGTCCGCCCACCAAGTGGACGCGCTCTCCGGGACGCTGATCGCGATGATCGCGGAGGCCCAGGGCTACCGGAACGGCAATGGGAACGGGAGCGGCCGGAGCGCCCAGATCGAGGAGCTTCCCTCCGGCGAGGAGGAGATCGAGGGCGACGAGGACCTCGACTCTGACGACGAGCCGCTCGATTGGGACGAGGCCGAGGAGCAGGAAGAGGAGCGCGCCTCTGACTCGCTGATCGAGGATCCCAACTCAGCCCGCCGCTTCTGGTTCGAGCACGCCACCGGCGCCGGCAAGACCGTCGCGGCACTCGGCTTCGTCGAGGCCTCGCGCACCGGCGGCATCCTGATCCTCACCCACCGCCGCAACCTCGTGGACCAGTTCCACGGCGAGCTGTTCGACCGCGGCTACAAGAAGCGCGTCACACCTGCCCTGCTTGGCCGCGACAAGGACCCGAAGCAGATCGGCCCGGTCACGGTCGAGACCTACCAGTGGTTCGTCCGCAACGCCGGGAACATCTCGGACGCCTACACGATCGTCATTTGCGACGAGGCCCACACCGCGCTCGGCGAGAAGACGAGCACGGCGATCCGCGACTGGCACGGCCCGATCTTCATCGGCATGACCGCCACGGGCGCGCTCATCGCTCGCCACGTCACCGACCTCTTCCCAACCCAGACCTCGCGCTTCGACCTTGCGCAGGCCGCCCGCCGCGGCGTGATCGCCCCGCTGCGCTGCGTGCGCATCCCACCCGGGGTGGGGGTGAGAACCATCGCCAAGGTGCCCCTGCGCAAGGGCGAGGTGGACCAAGACTTTGACCAGGAAGAGCTGGCCGCACTGCTCGACCAGGGCCCGTTCAACGCCGCGGTTGCGGACCTCTATCGCGTGCGCTTCAAGGACCTGCCGGGCGTGGTCTACGCCGCCGGCGTGCAGCACGCCTACAACGTGGCCAAGGCTTTCCAGGACGCGGGCATGAAGGCGAAGGGCGTGTCGGGCGAGACGCCCAAGCGCGAGCTGGCGCGCATCCTCGCCGCCTACGAGCGCGGCGAGATCGACGTGCTGGTGAATGCCCAGCTGCTCGCCGAGGGCTGGAACTCACCGCGCGCGACCGTGTGCATGCACCTCGCGCCGACCGCGTCCAAGCGCATCTACCAGCAGCGAGTCGGCCGCGTCACACGCCGCCACCCGGGCAAGGAGGCGGGCATCGTCGTCGACTTCGTCCACCCGGCCACCACCCACGACGACCCGGTGGTCACCTTGCATTCGCTGCTCGACCGCGACGTCTACCGCGGCGGCGCGATCGTCGTCGGCCCGGTGCGCCGCGGCCGCGGCCGGCGCATCCGCGTTGAGCGTCGCGTGCTGCCTGTCACCGCCGACCCCGAGCGCCGCGCATCGGTGTTCGAGCGCGAGCTGTGGCGGATCGCGGTCGAGAACCTGTCGTGGTCTGAGCAGCACGTGTGGGCCGCTCTGGCCGGCGCGCGTGTCGCCTCCAACAACTGGCGCCGCGCCAAGGCGATGATCCACTTCGACAACACGGGCGAGCTGCGCCGCCGCTTCCTCATCACCTGCCTTCAGCGCAACCGCAACTCGCAGCTGCGCATCCGCGCCCTCCAGGAGATTGCGGCCGCGCGCGACGCCGAGGCGTTCGACGAGGCGGTGGAGATCGTCGGCGGCTGGTCGCGCGATGAGCGCCGCGAGGGCGTGAAGGTTCTTCTCCAGGCTCTTGCCGAGCGCTCGATCGGCCGGCGCGACCAGGCGAGCGCCTGGCTCTGGCGCCTCGCCGAGTACACGCGCGAGGTCCACGAGGAGTACGCGGTGCAGCGCTGGCCGGAGACCAAGCGCCTGCTCGGCCTGCTGGTCAACTCTTCAGGCGGCGCGCACGCGCGCAACGCGCGCAGGCTCGTGCACGCCTCGCGCAAGCAGGACCGCCGCCTCGCGGCGGCGCTGCTCGCCGCCGCCCTGGCGCACACGCCGGAGGCCGAGGAGGTGCTCCGCGGAGCGCGTACTCGCATGGCGCGCAAGCCCTCGGCGCTGGCGCGCGAGCTGCTGCGCAACTTCCCCAAGGGCCGTCGCCGCCGTGGCGGTCGCCGGCGTCGCGGCAAGGGCGCCCAGTCCGAGGACGGCGCCGCCAAGAAGCAGTCGCAGAACGGCGAGGCGAAGGTGAACGCCGAGGAGCTGGAGGAGGGCCAGGCCGAGGAGGTCGACGGCTCGAACGGCGACGCGCCGGAGTCCGACTCCGAGGCCGAGGAGAAGCCCAAGCCGAAGCCCAAGCGCCGCTCGCGCAGCAAGAAGCCCAAGCCCAAGCCGGCCGAGGCCGATGCGGAGGAAGCGCAGGCCGGCGAAGACGACGCAGGGGCAGACGACTCAGAAGAAGCCGACGAGTCGGCCGCGGCCTAGCTCTCTTCGCGCGACTTCGGCGCTTCTTCGAGAGCGGCGATCGCCGCGTCGAGCGTCGCGTGCACCGAGAACATCCGGTTGAGCCCGGTGATGTCGAAGATCCTTGCCATCGTGGGGTCGGGGCAAAGGACCGCGAGCATCCCGCCGCGCGGGCGCAGTCGCTTCATGCCGCTGACGAGAATGCCGAGTGTCGTCGAGTCGATGAACGTGGCTTCCGAGAGGTCGAGGATCAGCTTGTTGCGGCCGCGCTCGATCGCGCTGTTCACGTGGTCCTTGAGGTCAGGCGCCGCGTAAAGGTCTACTTCGCCTTCAAGCCTGATGATGATGAGATCCCCGGCGAGGGTCTCTTCGCCAATGTGGAAGTTCATTACGGCCATCCGTGTATGCGTGTGACACGCCTCCAGGACCCGCCTTCCGGGGTAAGCGGGATTGACGGAACCTGTGTCGAGCCCCATATCCGGCTCAGGCTTCCGACGGATCAGCTTGAAGCCTCAGCCTGGGGCCTACAGTAACCGCGACCTGACTTTTGCGCCAGTCCTCTTTTCCGACGATCGCAAAGGGGTCGGTTTTCAACGCAAAAGGTGCACTTCTCCCGCATCCAGCGTCACCCGGCCGGTGGATGTCTCGACGATTAGGGCACCTGAATCGTCGATCCCGGTGGCAGTTCCTGCGCCTCCCTGCCAGCGCACGGGCTGACCGCGCAGGGCGTCGCGCTCGCGCCAGGAGGTGACGATCGCGTCGGGGGAATCGTCCAGCCGTGCATCGAGCTCCCTGAGCAGGTGGTCGAGCACCGTCTCGAGCGGGGGAGGCTCGTTGCCCGTGGCGGCGCTAAGCGAGGTGGCGAGCCCGCGCAGCTCCTCGGGAAACTCGTCCTCGCTCGTCGCCACGTTCAGCCCGATCCCGAGCACCGCCCAGCCTTCCTGCGGGCGCCCCTCCACCAGGATGCCGGCGAGCTTGCGCCCGTCGATCCACACGTCGTTCGGCCATTTGATCGTGCAGTGCACAGGTGGCGCGCTCAGCTCCGCCGCCTCGCAGGCCGCCAGCGCGGCGGCTAGTGGCAGGTGCGCCTGGGCGCCGCCCAGATGGCGCAGAACGACCGACATCAGCAGCGCCTTGCCCGGCGGCGCGACCCACTGGCGGCCCTGGCGGCCGCGCCCGGCGGTCTGCTCGTCTGCGGTAACCAGCGTGCCGTGCGGCGCGCCCCCGAGCGCCAGCTCCTTCGCGCGCTCGTTGGTCGAGTCCGTCGTGCGGTGGTGCACGCGCGGCGAGCCGATCATCGCGGCGTGATCCGCACCTCGGAGTCGAGCGCGAGCTGCAGCGTGGCGGCGGCGTCGCCCCGGTTGATGGCTACCGACAGCGCGCGGTAGGAGTCCTCGTACACGAGGATGTCGCCGGGGCGGACGTCGGCGAACGTCTGGGCCACCGCGGCGAGGAAGCGCTCGCCGCCGCTCGTCACCTCCACTTGCCCGCCGAGCACGATGCCGGTGCCTGCCAGGTCCTCGTGCGACACGTTCAGCGCCGCGTTGCCGTAGCGGTCGATCGACAGCACATGCGCGACGAGCGAGTCGCCCTCGACGCGCGGCTCGGGCAGCGCGATCGTCTGGAGCAGGTCGGGGTCGAGCGAGTCGCCCGCCTCCGCAAGCTCCTCGCCGATTGCGAGGTGCGCCGCCACGGGGCAGAACACGTCGCGCCCGTGGAAGGTGGCGGACACGGGCTCGAGCCGGTGCGGCGAGCGCGTCACGTCCACCGCCTCGATCACGCCGCCCGCGCGCTGCCAGGCGAGGCTGAGCAGGCCGTTGTCGGGTCCCACGAATATCCGACCGTCCTCCGTGCGCAGCGCCACCGCCCGGCGCTCGGTTCCCACTTGGGGGTCCACCACCGCCACCTGCACGCCGATCGGCACGTACGGCAGGGTGTCGCGCAGGACGAGCGCGCCGCGACGTACGTCGTGGCGCGCGATGCCGTGGGTCAGATCCAGTACCTGCACGCCAGGCGCGATCCCCGCGATCACCGCGTGGCAGACGCCGACGAAGTCGTCGTCGCGGCCGTAGTCGGTGAGCAGGGTGATGATCACCCGGCGGCCGCCGCGTCGCTCAGCAGTGCCTCCACCAGCCCGTCGATGTCGTGCTTGTCCGCCTCAACGTCCACGGTCAGCCCGAGTTCGCGCGCGGTCTCGCTCGTCACCGGGCCGATCGACACCACGCGCGTGTCCTCGCCCACGCGACCGCCCGCGTCGTGGAAGAAGCGCACCGTGGAGCTGCTCGTGAAGGTCAAGTAGTCGGCGGCTGCGGCCCTGTCGAGCTGGCCGTCCGAGAGCGGCTCCGCCACCGTGTCGTAGAGCGCGACCACGTCCACCTCGGCGCCGCGCTCGCGCAGGGCGTCGGGCAGGAGGTCGCGCGCCTCGGCGGCGCGGGCCACAAGCACGCGGCGGCCCGTCACCGGAACCTCTTGGAGCGCTTCCACCAGCGCCTCGGCCACGGAGCGCTCGGGCACGACGTCGGCGCGAATGCCGCGCCGCGCCAGCTCGGCCGCGGTGCCCGGGCCGATCGCCGCCACCGTGGCTTTCGCGAGCGCCCGCGCGTCCTTGCCCGTCTCCGCCAGCGCGTCCATCAGGAGCGTCGCGCCGTTAGGGCTCGTCACGCAGACGAGCGCGTACTCGCCGATCGCCTCGGCCGCGGCGCGCACCTCGCCCGCCACCGGCCGCGGCTCGATCCGGATCGCGGGCGTCTCCACCACCTCGGCGCCGAGCGCGCCGAGCCGCGCGGCCAGGCCGCTCGCCTGCGCCCGCGCGCGCGTGACCACCACGCTGCGCCCGAAGAGCGGCCGCTCCTCTAGCCAGGCGAGCTGCTCACGCAGCTTGGCCACCGGACCGACGAGCGTGATCGCCGGCGGTCGGATGGCGGCGTCCGCCACACGCTTATCGATGTCCGCGAGGATGCCGGTCACCGTCCGCTGGCCGGCCAGCGTGCCGCGCTCCACCACCGCAACGGGCTCGTCCTCGCGCCGCCCGGCCTCGATCAGCCGCCGCGAGATCCCCTGGATGTTCCCCACGCCCATGTAGAGGACGAGCGTGCCGGGGAAGGCCGCGAGCGCGAACCAGTCGATGGCCGAGTCCGGCTTCATCGGATCCTCGTGCCCAGTGATGAACGCGACGGCCGACGCCTCGTCGCGGTGCGTCACAGGGATGCCCGCGTAGGCGGGCGCCGCCACGCCCGCGGTCACGCCCGGCACGACCTCGAAGGGAACACCCGCCTCGCGCAGCGCCTGCGCTTCCTCACCGCCGCGGCCGAACACGAACGGGTCGCCGCCCTTCAGCCGCACAACGCGCTTGCCCCCGCGCCCGAGGCTCACGAGCAGCTCGTTGATCTCCTCCTGACGCATCGTGTGGCCGCCGGGCTGCTTGCCCACGTAAACGAGCTCCGCGTCCGGCCGCGCGCCGGCGAGTGCGCCCGGCGGAATCAGGCGGTCGTGGAGGATCGCGTCGGCGCTCGCGACCAGCTCGAGCGAGCGGCGCGTCATCAGCCCGGGATCGCCCGGACCGGCGCCCACGAGGTAGACGATGCCGGCCACGGCTTGAAAGCTATCCGTGCGAGTGATTACATGGCTCGCGTGGTTGGCCGCCGCCTAGACCAGCTGTAGCGACGAGCCCGAGCACCGCCTTAGGCCGCCGCCCTAACGGGCGGCGTCTTCTGCTTGCTCGAGGACATCCTTTGCGCCTGCCGCGATCAGCCGGTGGGCGAGTTCCTTGCCGACTGCCGCCGGGTCGCTTGGGTCGCCTGTGAGCGCGTCTCGGATCCAGGTGCTGCCGTCGGGGAGGCCCACGAAGGCGTCGATCTCGAGTTCGTTTTTGTCGAGCCGCGCGTAGGCGGCGACGGGCGTGTGGCAGGTGGCGTCAAGCTCGGACACAACCGCGCGCTCCGCTGTGAGGCACACGAGCGACTCGCGGTGGGTGAGCTGGGCGGCGAGCTCAGCGATGGCTTCGTGGTCGGCGCGTGCCTCGAGCGCGAGGCAGCCCTGGCCGGCCGCGGGGGTGAGGTTGATGGGTGTGCCCTCGTTTGCTCTGTCGAGTCGGGCGAGACCGGCGGCGGCAAGCACGACGGCGTCGTAGTCGCCGTCAGCGAGCTTCCTTAGCCGGGTATCGACGTTGCCTCTCAGCTCGGCGACGTCAAGGTCGGGGCGGGTGGCAAGGAGCTGGGCTTGTCTGCGCAGGCTGCTTGTCCCAACGCGCGCGCCGGCGGGGAGGTCACCGAGCCCGGATGCGCCGCAGATCGAGTCACGCGGATCCGCGCGCTCGGGGACGCCGACGATGGCGAGGCCAGTGGGCAGGTCGCCCGGCACGTCTTTGGCGGAATGCACGGCGAGATCGACCTCGTTCGCCAGGAGTGCCTCCTCGATCTCCTTGACGAAGCGGGACTTGTCTTCTTTGACCGCGCCCTTGTCTCCCGAAGTCGTGATCGAGACGAGCTCGACCTCGGCATCGAGGTTCTGGAGCGCTTCGGCGACCAGCCCGCTCTGGGCCAGCGCGAGAGTGCTCCCGCGCGTTCCGATTCGAATCTTCACGGGCAGCAGTTTGCCGAAGGCGGATGCGCGTTTATTTGAGGCGGCGGGAGATGCGCTGTGGAGCGAAATTCCGGTCGCCCGAGTATTGGATCCGGACGACTCCCCGCGTGTGTGCGCCCCGCACCCGAAGTGACAGGCGATACCTGCCGTGCGCGACTTGGGTGCGCCTGCGCACCGGGTGCCGCCCGCGTGTCGTGTAGCTGCAGGTAATCCAACCCGTCGCGTTCGACGCGAGCCGCCCCTGGATCGTCAGTCGGCCGCGCCTGACCCGGAGCGCGGCCAGCTTGAGATGGGGTGGCGCCGGCAGGAGGTGTATGGGAGCCAAGGGGCCCGACGGAGGTACCGGTAGGAAGCCGATCGCAACCGGCCCGCAGGACACGTAGGACGAGCGATTGCCGAGCGCGTCGCTCGCCCGGGCGCGGAACTGGTACGACGAACCGCGTTGCCCGACCAAGGTCGAGGACGTCGTGTTGGTCCCCGCGAGCCACGAGACGTAGTTGCCACCGTTGGTGGAAACGTCAACGTCGAAGCCGCCGATCGGCGAGGCGTCGCTCGCGCTCCAGGTGATCGGGAGGACGGGGTTGGTGCCGTTCGCCGGACAGGAGATGGACGGCGTCGGGGCTGTCGAGTCGATCCGGAGGGATGCGTTGTCAGACGTGGCGAAGGTCTCGTCGTAAGCCGTGTCCTGTGCCGTTGCGGTCAGCTGGTACATGCCGTCGGCGTTGCCGCTCACGGTCCATTGGTGGCTGACGGTCGCGGCGGCGGCGAGAGTGCCACTGCCGGGAGACCACGTGGTGGATCCGCCTGAGGCCACGGTGACCCCAGCTGGCAGAACGAGGCTCGCGGTGGCGCTTGAACCGGTGATTTCGGCGGACGGGTTGTGAATCGTCTCGGTGACGGTGAGGTCGGCATCTCGGCGCGAACTGGAGCGCTCGAGGCCGAGGGTGACCGTCGGCTTGGGTGCCGCGACGGACGTCAGTGGATTCTTGGCGGCAAGAGCGAACGGCTCGGCCGCCATGCCGTCGACCGTCGAGGATGTGTTTTTGACCTTGTAGATAACCGACCCGGACCCGAC
Source organism: Thermoleophilaceae bacterium (assembly GCA_036555755.1). GTDB lineage: Bacteria > Actinomycetota > Thermoleophilia > Solirubrobacterales > Thermoleophilaceae > JAICJR01. The sequence goes on along the minus strand of DATBKS010000254.1, from coordinate 24 downwards.
GCCTCGCACCTGCTCCACATTGTC
>DATBKS010000253.1:0-16111 GCA_036555755.1 Thermoleophilaceae bacterium | reverse complement strand
GTGCACGCCGTTCAGCGCGCCCTTGGCGATCAGCCCGGCGAGCGCCTCGCTGTCGGCGGGACTGCCGTTCAGGTAGTTCGTGATGACGATCGCGACGTCGGGCTGCGAGGCGGCGCCGACGGTGATCCAGCGGAAGTCTTCACGGGCGACGTCGTTGCGCTCTTCGAGACCGAGCACGTCGCGGTAGAAGGCCAGTGCGCTGTCGGGGTCGTGGACCAGGACGAAGCATTGGGAGAGAGTGAGATTGCTCATGCGCCCGACGCTAGCGAGCCGCGGCCGCGACCGCTTCTCCATTTCTGCTCGGCTTGCGAATCGGTCGGGTGAGCTCCTTGGTGATGCAGCCGGGCACGCTCGCGAGCTCGCTGTGGTCGGCGGCCCGGTAGGCCGTCGGCGTCTCTCCAACCAGCTGGGTGAAGCGCGCGCTGAACGAGCCGAGCGACGTACATCCGACCTCCAGGCAGACCTCGGTGACCGACAGGTCGCCGCGCCGCAGAAGCAGCTTCGCCCGCTCGATTCTTCGCGTCATCAGGTAGGAGTAGGGCGTCTCCCCGTACGTGGCGCGGAACTGGCGGGCGAAGTGCGCGGTCGACATCAACGCGGTCCGGGCGAGGGCGGCGACGTCGAGCGGTCGCGCGTACTCGCGGTCCATCCGGTCGCGCGCGCGGCGCAGGTGGGCGAGGTTGGCCAGCTCCTCCGGCGTCACGATTCGAGCGTAGCGGGCCGGCGCCGTTCTAGAAGGGCGCAACCGGCCACGGTATCGTGACGACATGATCGAGACGCCCCCCGCTCTCGGATCGGGATGGAGGCTCTTGGCTGAGGGGCTGGACATCGAGCTGGGCGAGCTTCACCCCGACGGCGTGACGGGGCGCGCACGCCTCGACGCTGTTGGCCTCCTCACTTTCGAGGTGCGCGTCCCGCGCGAGTCGCGCTCAGCCACGAACGTGATCGTACGGCGGTACGAGCAGCGAGCTCTTGAAACGTGCGAGAGCTGCGGCGAACCGGGGTCGATTCGGGCCGGCGTGGCGCTTCGCGTGCTGTGCAATGAGTGCGCCGACTGATCCACGCTGAGATCATCATTCGTAGTACCTTTGCATCGTGTCGAGGGAACCCGCTCAGCACCTCATCCCGGGGCTCTGCGAGCTGGGGCCGAATGGCCCGCGCCTCGTAGGCAGCCGGTGCACTCGATGCCACTCCTATGGGTTCCCGAGGCGGACGGTTTGCGCCCGCTGCAAGCAACGCTCGATGGAGCTTGCGTATCTCGGCGAGCGTGGACGGCTCTACAGCTTCACGGTCTGCCACGTCGCGCCCGCCGGCTGGGAGGCGCCGTACCTGCAGGCCTACGTCGAGATCCCTGAGGGAATCCGCGTTTTCAGCCTGGTGGCGGACAGCGTCCCGGCGGCAGCGGACTCCTTGAGTCCGGGTATGCCCATGGAGCTGGTGATCGAGCAGGTTCGCCCGGGCTCCGAGACCACGACCTTCAAGTACCGGCCTGCCGAATCGCATGCGTGAGGTGGCGATCATCGGCGTGGGGATGCACCCCTTCGGCAAGCACGTCGATCGCTCGCTGAAGGACCTCGGCCGGGAGGCGGTGTGGGCGGCGATCGACGACTCGTCCATCGATCCCCGGCGAATCGGCTGCGCCTACGTGGGCAACTCGCTCGGCGGCCTGCTCACCGGGCAGGAGGGCATTCGCGGCCAGGTGATCCTCCACGACGCAGGCCTCGACGAGATCCCTGTGATCAACGTGGAGAACGCCTGCGCCAGCGGCACCACGGCTCTGCGCGGCGCCTGGCTCGAGGTGGCAGCGGGCACATGCGACGTGGCGCTCGCCCTCGGCGTCGAGAAGATGTTCGTGGGGGACACCGCGCGCTCGCTCGCCGCGCTCGCGTCGGACTCCGAGGTCGAACTCGCACAGATGGGCATGCAGTTCAGCGCCACCTACGCCTCGCATCCGAAGTACAACCTGCGCGGCCGCATGGAGGAGTACGGCTGGACCGATCGCGACTTCGCGGACGTAGTGGTCAAGAACAGCCGTCACGGGTCCCTCAACCGCTTCGCCCAGCACCAGCGCGCCCTGACCGCTGACGAGGTGCTGGCGTCGCCGATGATCGCCGACCCTCTCACGCTGTACATGTGCTCGTCCATCGCGGACGGCGCGGCGGCAGCGATCGTGTGCGCCAAGGACGAAGCCCGGGCGCTCAGCGAGTCCGAACCGGTCACGATCGCCGCGGCCAAGCTCCGCTCGGGGCACTTCTTCACCAGCGCCGACAACGGCTACAGCAGCCTGCGCGAGATGGTGGCCGAGCTCTACGAGGAGACCGGCATCGGTCCGGAGGACATCGACGTGGCCGAGGTGCACGACGCGATGGCGCCGGTGGAGCTGCTCATCTACGAGGGCCTTGGGCTGTGCGACCCGGGAGAGGGTCCGAAGCTCATCCGCGACGGCACGACCGCGATCGGCGGCGAGCACGTGGTGAACCCGAGCGGCGGGCTCGTTTCGCGCGGCCATCCGGTCGGCGCCACCGGGCTCGGACAGGTGGCGGAGCTCGTCTGGCAGCTGCGTGGGCTGGCCGGCGAGCGCCAGGCCAAGGAGCGGCCACTCGTCGGCCTCGCGCACAATCAGGGCGGCCTGCTCACGAGCATGGATTCCGCCGCCTACGCACTGACCCTGCTCAGGCGCTGAGCGAGTGAAGGACTTCCCGCACGAACTTCTCGACCCGGTCGCGCTCGAGCGCCATCAGATCGAGCGCCTCAACCTCGTCCTCGGGCGCGCGAGCGAAACGCCGTTCTATGCGGCACGGCATCGCGGGCTGCCCGAGCAGGTCAGCGATCTGAGCGAGCTGAGCGAGTTTCCCGTGACGACGAAGGCCGACGTGCTCGCCGACCTCGCGGCGAGCCCGCCGTATGGGTCGCGGCTGCGCGTCGCGCCGGATGCGATCCGCCAGGTCGTGACGACCAGCGGGACGAGTGGAGCGGGCGAGGAGGCTTACCCGCTCGACTCCGAGGACGAGGAGCAGGTCTATGCGATGGCCGCGCGCGGCTTCTCGTTTGCGGGCGTTACCGCGGGGTCGGTTGTGCTCAACACGCTCCCGCTCACAACCGCGGCCGCCGGCCAGTGGTACTACCACGCGCTGAGGCTGCTCGGGGCGACGGTGCTCGAGGTCGGGACCTACTCGACCGAGCGCAAACTGGAGTACCTCGACCGCTTCGGTGCGGACACTCTGGTGGGCACTCCCTCATACGTCCTCCGGCTGGCGCTCGACGCACGGCGCGCGGGCCTGGACCCGGCGTCGCTACCGATCGAGCGCGTGGTGGTGGCCGGCGAGTCCTGGTCGGTGGACTGGATGCGACGGCTCGAGCGCGAGTGGTGCGCGCGCGTGTACGAGCAGTACGGCTCTACGCAGCGCGCGATGGCGTGGGCCTGCCCGGCGGGCGCCGTGACCGCGACTGGGCGCGGCGTGCTGCACGCCCTCTCCGATCACGGCGTATACGAGGTGATCGATCCGGACACCGGTGGCATCGTCGCCGAAGGGCCCGGTGAGCTCGTGGTCACGCCGTTCGTGTCGAGCGCCTCGCCGCTCGTGCGCTTCGCGACCGGCGACCGCGTGACGGTCGTCCGGCCTTGTCCGTGCGGCCGCCCCGGCCCGGTGCTCGCGGCGGGCTCCGTCGACCGCTATGACTTCATGGTCAAGGTGAGGGGCGTCAACCTCTGGCCCGAGGCGCTCGACTCCGCGATCTTCGGCGTCGGCTCGGTGCGCGACTACCAGGCGCGCGTGGAGACCGATCCTGATGGCCGGGAGCTCCTGTGCGTGGATCTCGAGCTCGCGGGCGAGGACTCCGATGCGGTGGAGCGCGTGGCCGTCGCCGTCAGGCAGGTGACCGGCCTGGGCGCGACGGTGCAGACGGTGCCCGGCGACGCTCTGACCGCGGGAATCGAGGACCGCTTCCGCAAGCGCCGGCGGCTCTACGACAGGCGCAAGGAGGACAGCGCGTGCGCCTAGCCGTGAGCGTCGGCATCAGCCCGCGCGAGTCGCTCCGCGACTGGGCCGAGTTCAGCGCGAAGCTCGAGCAGCGCGGCGTCGACCGTCTCTGGCTGATCGACTCGCAGCTCGCGATGAAGGACGTGTACGCCGGGCTGAACGCCGCGGCGGCCGCGACGAGCAGGATCGAGCTCGGCCCCGGGGTGACCAATCTGCTGACCCGCCACCCCTCCGTGACCGCCGGCGCCATGGCTGCGCTGGCCGAGCTGTCCGACGGCCGCGCGCTGCTCGGCCTGGGCGCGGGCGACTCCGCCGTGAGGGGCATCGGCGCGCGCCCGTCACGAATCGCCGAGGTGGAACAGGCGGTGCGCTTCTTCAGGGCGGTGCTCGCGGGTGAGCCGGCCGAGTGGGACGGACGAGAGCTGAAGTTGCCGCACCGGCCGCTGCGGGTGCCGATCCACCTGGCGGTGAGCAGGCCGCGCATGTGCCGCCTCGCGGGCGCGCTGGCCGACGGCGCGATCGTCATGGGCGCCGCCGAGCCGGAGCTCGTGGCCCAGCAGGTGGGGTGGATCGGCGAGGGCGCCCAGGAGGCGGGCCGCGACCCCGGCGAGGTGGAGCTGGCCTTCGTCGCCACCACCTCCCCCGGCGACGACCGGGCGGCGCTCGACGATGTGCGCTCGTGGGCGAGCGCACAGGCGCGGCTGCTGGCGGAGGTGGAGGACCTGCCCCCGAGCCTCGAGGCCCACCGCGACGAGCTGGTCCACGCCAAGGAGAGCTACGACTTCGGCGAGCACCTCTCGACACGCGCGGGCCACCAGGCTTCGGTGAGCGACGAGCTGGTCCGGCTGCTCGCGGTGGCGGGCGACGCGGACACGTGCGCAAAGCGCTTGCGCGGGCTCCTCGAGGCGGGCGTGGGCGAGTTCATCTTCCCGCTGATGGGAGGCGGGAGGCTGGAGCGGCTGAAGCGCCTCCGGGACGAGGTGCTGCCGGCCCTCGCGCCGCTCTGATTCAGAGACCTAGCGCGGCCTCCGCCACGCCGCCGAGCAGCAGGTCGATCTCCTCGCGCTCGAACCGGACGCCGCCCGGCGCCTCCTCGGGGAGCTTCCGCAGGACGTCCATCCAGACGTCGTGCCTCACCCGCGGCACCTTGCGCAGCGCGGGCCAGTCGGTCCCGAAGATCACGCGCTCCTTGCCGGCGATCGAGATCAGCTGGCGCAGCTCGCGGCAGAACGTCTCTGGGCTGCGCAGGTACTTGGCCTGCCAGTAGGCGATATCCACGTAGACGTTCGGGTGGTGCCACGCGATCTCCGCCGCCTCCTGCCACCAGCCCATGCCCGCGTGAGCGAGCACGAAGGTGAGCTCGGGGAAGTCGCTCGCGGGCTGGTCGACGAAGATCGGGCGCGTGCACTCGCTGCGCAGCGGGCCGATCTCCTGGCCGGTGTGGATCACGACGGGCAGCCCCAGCTGGGCGCAGCGCTCGTAGACGCGGTAGCAGTAGGCCTCGTTCGGCAGCGCGCCGGCGGGCGGCCAGATCTTCACGCCCTTGATCCCATATTCGCTCGCCGCTCGCTCGACGAACGCCGCGGCGTCGGGGCGACGCGGATCGATCCCCCCGTACAGGACGAGCCTGTCGCCGTGGCGGTCCACCGCTTGCGAGAACAGCTCGTAGCGGCGCTCGAGCGAGACGCCGTCGCCGACCCCAGAGTGCAGCGCGAAGTCGAGCACGAACACCACCGACTTCTCGATTCCCGCCGCGTCCATGTCCGCGACCAGCAGGTCCCCCGTCGGATCGAACCAGTCCTCCACGATCCGCTCGCGCACGTACGAGCTCGTCCGGGTCGAGATGCTGCTGCCGTAGTCGGCCATTGCGTCAACCCAGTAGTGCGGCGTCATCTCGTCGCTGTACAGGTGCGTGTGGGCGTCGATCACGCGTGGACTCATCGGCCTCCACCTCCCGGGGAGCTGCGCTCAAGCGCCGGGCTCAGCGCGACGAATCCCGCGCCGAACCCGAGCACCGCCATGACGATAAGCGGGATCCCGAAGCTGCCAGTGACATCGCGGCCCACGCCCACGAGCGCGGGCGCGGCGGCCGCGAGGATGTATCCAAGTCCGAGCATCCAGCCGGTGAGCTCGTCGACCTCGGCCTGGGAGCCGCCCAGGTCGAGCGGCAGCGTGAGCATCAGCGAGAAGATCGAGCCCGTCCCGAGGCCAAAGGCGATGACCCACAGCCAGGGCAGCGTGCCGGGCACGATGGCCAACCCGAGCACCGCGGACGACATCACGACGGCGGTCCAGAACACCCAGATGCGCCGGTCCCGGCCCTCCGAGAGGCGCGGCAGCACGAGCCCGGCCGGCGCGACCAGAAAGGAGACCGCGGCGGTGGTGAGGGCCGCGTGGTCCGCGCCCCAGCCCTCGTGCCGGTAGAGCGCCGCCACCCAACTGATCACCGACGCGAAGCACATCGACTGGAGGCCGAACATCAGCCCGAGGCGGACGCCGCGCGACCCGGGCCGCCACTTGTCGGTCGCGTCCGCCAGCGCGGCCATGCGCCCGGTGTCCTCCCGGACCTCGCCGCGCGCGTGCATCCACACCGGCAGCGCAAGGAACGCGGGAAGCGACGTGAGCACGAACGCCTCGCGCCAGCCTCCGAGCGCATCCGCCAGCGGCACGACCAGCACCGCCGCCAGCCCGCCCCCGAGGGCGAGCGCGGCCACGTAGCTGCCGGTCGCCGCTCCGGAGCGCCCCGGGAAGTTCTCCTTGATCACGCCTGGCAGGGCGAGGCTTGTCAGCGCGATCCCGATTCCGATCGGGACGGTGGCCACGACGACGAGGGCGGCGGTGGGGGCCACCGCGCGGGCCACCGTTCCCAAGGCGAGCGTGGCCAGTGCATAGCCGATCAGCGGCGCCGAGCCTACGCGCGCGGCTAACCAGGGTCCCACCAGCGCGAAGATCCCCATGCACAGGAACGGCACCGCTCCCAAGAGACCGGCCACGCCGCTGCTCATCCCCGTGGCGTGGCGGATGTCGTCGATCAGCGGGCCGACCGTGACGATCCCGATACGCAGGTTGAACGAGACCGCGAGGATGCCGGCCATCACCGTGACCGACGCCGCGGCGGCCACGGGCACGGCGGCGCGCGGCTGCGCCAGGCCGGGCTCTGATGGCGTTCCGGTGATGGCCACGCCTCCGCTCAGGCCGCCGGCTCGCTGTAGAGGCCGCGTGGCCTGAGCTGGTTGCTGGACGCCAGCACCGCGGCGAGCAGGCCGATGCCCGCGAGCAGCAGCATCGGCAGCGTGAACTCACCGGTGAGGTCGTGCAGGCCGCCCACCACGGTCGGGCTGGCCGCCGACGCGATGTAGCCGGCGCCGAGCATCCAGGCTGTGAGCCTCGCGACGTCGGGCTGGCCGTCGACGAGGTCGAGCGGCAGCGCGAGACAGAGCGGGAAGATCGCGCCGGTGCCGATGCCGAACACCACGAGCCAGAACCAGGGACCGCTCGTGGGGGCGAGCGCGAGGCCGAGGGTGCCGCCGGCGAGCGCCAGCGCGGAGCCGATCAGCCACGGACGGCGGTCGGCGCCGTCCGAGCGGCCGGGCACGAGCAGCGCGGCCGGGATAGTGACCAGTGAGATCGTGGCGGTGGCGAGCCCGGCGTGGCCGTCGCTCCAGCCGTGGTCGCGGTAAAGCGCGGCCACCCAGCTGATCCCGGCCGTGAAGACCACTGACTGACACGCGAACAGCCCGGCGAGCAGGACGCCGTATGGCGGGGGCCGGAACAGCGCTGTGTCCCAGGCTCGCACGCCGCCGTCACGCGCACGGGTGTAATAGGGACGCGCCGCGCTGATCCAGATCGGCAGCGCGATGGCCGCAGGCAGTGCGCCCGTGGCCAGGGCCAGCCGCCAGCTCCCGAATGCGTGGGAGAACGGCACGGCGGTGAGAGCGGCCAGCGCCGCGCCCAGGCTGAGCGCCGCCGTGTAGCCGCCGATCACCGCTCCGCCGCGCGCGGGGAAATGCGCCTTCACGACTGCGGGGAGTCCCAGGCTGAGCGCGCCGGACGCCAGCCCGATCGGGATCGACGCCGCGAGCAGGAGCGCCGGCGTCGGCATCGCGCTGCGCAGGGCGGTGCCCGCGCAGATGACGCCAAGGGCGTAGCCGACGAGTCGCTCGGCGCCGAAGCTCACGACGAGCAGCGGTCCGCCGAGCGCGATGCAGCCGATGCAGAGGAAGGGGATCGTCTGGAGCAATCCCGCTAGCGCCGCGCTCATACCCGTGTCCGATCGGATCGTGTCGATCAGCGGGCCGACGGCGATGATGGCGAGCTGTAGGTTGAACCCGGCGGCCAGAATCCCCGCCAGCAGCCCCGGGTCGCCCCGCCGTGTTGAGGTCACTTGGTCATACTACATACATAATCTTTACCCGAACTCGTCCGTTGCAGCCCGGTCTGAACGCATACTTCAGGCGTACAATGTTTCTTTCTCTTTCGTAACACCAATGAGCCAAGGCATGGACGGTCTATTCACAGAGCTCGAAAACACTCCGCTCGCCGAGCGCGCGCGTGAGGCGATTCTCCAGGCGATCCTCACCCGCCGCTTCGACGACTACCGGCTTCCCTCCGAGGACGAGCTGGCGAAGATGCTGAACGTCAGCCGCACCACCATCCGAACCGCCCTGCACAGCTTGGAGCAGGACGGGATCATCACCCGGCGCCGCGCGGTTGGGACGACGATCAACCGCCACGTCGGCCCGTCCACGCTCGCACTCCACCGGCTGATCGGGTTCGACTGGCTGCTGGAGGAGAAGGGACACAAGGTCAAGGTCGACCAGTCGTGGAAGCGCACACGTCCCCCGGCTGACGCGGTCGACGTGTTCAACGTGTCCGCCGACGAGGAGTTCTTCCTCACCGAGAAGCTCTACTACGCCGACGACGCGCTGGCGATCTACGTCCGCGACCTGATCCCCTGGGAGGAGCTGGAGCGCGAGCCGCCAAAGAACCCGGCCGCCTCCCTGTTCGAGTTCAGCAAGCGCTACTGCGCGACCCCGATCGATCACGCGGTCGCCGAGATCGTCCCGATGGTCAAGCGAGACCGCAACACGAAGTTGGGCGTCAAGTCGGGCGAGTCGTTCATCCGCCTGCACGAGTTCCACTACTCGAACAACGGCGTGGCCGTCGCCTACTCGCTGATCGACGTCGACGACAAGTACATCCGCTTCGAGATCTTCCGCCGCCGCTGACCTCAACCGTCGAGATCGCCAAGAGGCTGCGCGAGCGGAGATACCTCGCGGATCGCGGCCTCGCGACCGTGCTCAGCGTCGCGGTCTCGCTGCGCAAGCCGCTGTTGCTCGAAGGCGACGCGGGAGTCGGCAAGACCGAGTGCGCCAAGGCGCTCGCGGAGGTGCTCGACACCCGGCTGATCCGCCTCCAGTGCTACGAGGGGATCGACGTCGCGCATGCGTTGTACGACTGGAACTACGCGCGGCAGATGCTGTACATCCGCACGCTCGAGGCTGCCGACGCGGCTCAGCCCGAGCGGGTGAACGACGTGTTTGGCCGTGACTTCATGCTGCGCCGCCCCCTGCTCGACGCGATCGAGCACGACGATCCCGCGCCGCCGGTATTGCTCATCGACGAGATCGACCGAGCCGACGACGAGTTCGAGGCATTCCTGCTCGAGCTGCTCTCGGACTTCCAGGTGACGATCCCGGAGATCGGGACGATCCGCGCCAAGGAGCGGCCGCTCGTGGTGCTCACCTCGAACCGCACCCGCGAGCTCCACGACGCTCTGCGCAGGCGCTGTCTTTATCACTGGATCGGCTATCCGAGCGTGGAGCGGGAGGTGCAGATCGTGCAGGCGCGGCTGCCCGAGGTCTCGGACCGGCTCGCGCGCCAGGTGGCGACCGCCGTGGCCGAGCTGCGCGGTCTCGAGCTGGCCAAGGCGCCGGGTATCGCCGAGACGCTCGACTGGGTCGAGGCGCTCGAGTCGCTTCAGGACGAAGAGCTGGACGAGGAGCTGGTGGAGGCCACGCTCGGGGCGGTGCTCAAGTACCAGGAGGACATCGAGCGCGTGCGCCGCCACGGGCTCGGCAACCTCGTGGCCGCGGCAAGGGGCGAGCCGGGGCCGTGAACGCCGCGCCGGCCGGGCCGCTCGTGCGCAGGCTCACCGCCTTCGGGCGGGTGCTGCGCGAGGCCGGCGGCGAGGTCGGCCCCCGGCGGCTCCAGGACGCGCTGCTCGCGCTCGAGACCGTCGACCTGCGCTCGCGCGACGAGGCCTACTGGGCGCTCCGCTGCACGCTCGTTTCGCACCAGAAGGACATCGAGGCGTTCGACGCCGCGTTCGCCGCGTTCTGGGAGCGCGACCCGGCGGCGACCGCGGGTGAAGACCGGCCGCCGCTGCCCGGACAGCCGACCACCCGTGAACAAGACGAGCCGTTCGGAGTGCCCGGCGAGGCGGAGGCCCGTGAGCGCCTCATGGTGGCGGCGGGCGAGGAGGAGGAGGGCGGCGACGGGGAGAGCTCGCCGAGCGGCAGCGCTTGGTCGGCCGCCGAGCAGCTGCGCGAGCTCGACTTTGCCGAGTACACGAGGGCCGAGCTGCGGGCATCGCGGCGGCTGATGGAGCGGGTGGCCCGCGCCGCGCCGATGCGCCGTTCCCGTCGCCTCGAGCCGGCCCACGACGGCCGCCTGCTCGACAAGCGGCGCACGCTGCGAGCGGCGATCCGCACCGAGGGCTACCCGTTCGAGCGCTCCTGGCGGCGCAACCGGCTCGTCCCGCGCAAGCTGGTGTTCCTCGTCGACGTCTCAGGTTCGATGGAGCCCTACGCCCGCGCGATGATCATGTTTCTCCAGGCGGCGGTGGGGGCCGGGCGCTCGGTGAAGGCATTCACGTTCGGCACGCGCCTGACCAACGTCACGCGCGAGCTCGAGGGCCACGACCCCGACCGCGCGCTGGCGAACGCCGCCCGGGCGGTTCCGGACTGGGCGGGCGGGACGCGCATCGGCGACAACCTCCGCCTCTTCAACAACCGCTACGGCCCGCGCGGCTTCACGCACGGCGCAGTCGTGGTGATCGCATCGGACGGCTGGGAGCGGGGCGACGCCGGCCGGCTTGCGACCGAGATGGCACGGCTCCAGCGCTCCGCGCACGCGGTGGTGTGGGTGAACCCGCTGGCAGGCGATGCCGACTACAAGCCGCTCGCGGAGGGGATGGCCGCGGCGATGCCGCATGTCGACCGCTTCCTGCCCGGGCAGAACCTGGGCTCGCTCGAGTCGCTCGGCGAGGTGCTCGAGGAGCTCGGCTCGGCGCGCGCCGGCTCCCGCCGCTAAGAGCGCAGGTAGGAGTCGACGTCGAGGTCGATGGACTCGACCTGCTGGTACATGTCGTCCACCATCGACTCCAGCGCGGCCGCGTCCGCGGGCCGCTCGCCGGCCAGTGAATCCTCGGCGAAGGGTCCGGCCTGCTCGATCAGGCGAGCGAGGTCCACCCCGACGGGCTTGCCGTCGGCGACCACCACGCGGCCGTCGACCACCACGGTGCGGATGTCGGCGCTGGGGACGCCGTACACGACCTGCCGCACCGGATCGTGGAGCGGGGTCAGCGCCGGGGAGGCGAGCGGGAGGAGGATCAGGTCGCCCTTCGCGCCGGTCTCAATGCGGCCGAGGCGCTCGCCGTGCCCGGTGCACACGCTGGCGGCCGAGGTGCACATGTCGAGCGCCTCGGCGGCGGTCGGCCAGCGGCGGTAGTCGCCGCCGCGTGCCTTGTGCACCAGGGCGGTCATCTTCGCCAGCTCGAGCATGTCCAGCGTCTCGTCGCAGCCGCGTCCGTCAGTGCCGAGCGCCACGCGCACGCCCGCGTCCCTCAGCGCGGGGAGCCGGGCCACGCCGTCGCCTAGCCGCAGGTTGCTCAGGAGGCAGTGCACCGCCGTCGTGCGGGTGTCCGCCATCAGCTCGATGTCGCGGTCGGTGAGCCAGACGGTGTGCACGAGCGTTGTGCCGGGGCCGAGCATCCCGCGGTCCGCCAGCAGCTCGATGAACGACTGGTCGTGCCAGCGCCGCGACGTGTAGGCCTGGCTCTTCGTCTCGAGCACGTGGGTCTGCCAGACCAGCGACCGCTTGCGGGCGAACTCGAGTGTCTGCTCGAGGAGCTCGCGGGTGCAGCGCTGGGGCGCCGACGGGCCGAGCCCGATTCCGATCAGCCCGTCCGGCTCGTGCCAGCGGTCGACGGCCGTGCAGGCGAGCTGCATGATCGACTCGAGCGAGGGCGGAGCCGCCTCGCGTGCCGCGGCCTGCACTCCATTCGTCAGGGGAAGCGACTCGGCGAACGGCTTGTCGGCGACTCCGAGCAGGATCGTGGCCCTCATGCCGATGTCGTGATACGCCTGCACCACGGGCTCGAGCGTGTCGAGGGTGATCTCCGGAGCCTCGAAGAGGAAGTCGACGCAGCTTGTGGTGCCGCCGCGAAGCATCAGCACCGCGCCCAGCATCGTGCGCGCGTAGATCGCGTCAGGGCTCAGTGGGTCGACACGCGTGACCTGGTGCGAGTGCACGAACCAGAGGTCGAGCGGAAGGTTCTCGTAGAGCCCAGGGTTGAAGTTCTCGCCCGAATGCATGTGGGCGTTGATGAGGCCGGGAAAGACCACCATCCCCGCGGCGTCGAGCCGCTCCACGCCGTCGGGCGCGTCGAGCGCCGGGCCGATCTGCGCGATCTCGCCATCCTCGATGAGGATGTCCAGCTCTGCCATCTCGGCAAGCGGAAGGCGACCGCCCTGGATCAACAGATCGTGTGCCAACTATTCGACTCCTAGGCGCTCGCGCACCCACTCCGGGGTGGCCACCTCACGGCCGGCGGCCTGCACCAGCTCCACGGCGCGCCAGACGAACTGGGCATTCGACTCCGCGAGCTCCCCCTTGTGGAGGTACACGTTGTCCTCGAATCCGACGCGCACGTTACCGCCGAGCGCCAGCGCCGCGAACGACAGCGGGAGCTGGGCGCGGCCGATCCCGATCGCCTGCCAGATCGCGCCCTCCGGGAGCATCCCGATCAGCTGCGGCAGGAGCGCGGGGTCACCGGGCATTCCGCCCCTCACGCCCATCACGAAGCTGAACTGGAGAGGTTCCTTCACCAAGCCGCGGCGCACGAGGTCGAGGCAGAGGCCGACATGCCCGAAGTCGTAGACCTCGAGCTCGGGCTGGATGCCGCGTCCGCGCATCAGCTCGGCGAGGCGCTCGACGAACCAGGGCGGGTTGTGGAACGTGCCGGTGCCGAACGTCATCGAGGCGGGGTTGAGCGTCGCCATCGACACCTCCACGTCCGCTGAGGCGACGATCTCCACGCGTTCCTCGGGAGTCACGTCGAGTCCGACGCCGGTCGAGGCCTGGACCACGATCGGGCAGCGGGAGCGGATCTCGCGCACGATCTCCGCATAGACCGCCGGATCCGCGGTCGGCAGGCCTTCGGCGTCGCGCGCGTGTATGTGAGCGACAGCAGCCCCGGCCTCCGCGGCCTCGGCGACGGCGGCGCCGATCTCCGCGGGGGTGAGGGGTAGGCCGGGGTGCTGTTCGCGAGTGGTCAGCGGCCCCGTCGGGGCCACCGTGATGACGACCGGATCATCGCCGGGCATCCGCTCAGGGCTCGTCGTGGACGATCGCGATCGCCTCGATCTCGATCATCAGCTCTGGAAAGATCAGCGAGCTGACCTCGACGCTCGTGCTGGCGGGGAACGGCTCCTTCAGGTACTCCGCGCGAACCGGGGCGATCTGCGGGAAGAGGCTGAAGTCGGTCAGGTAGCTGTTGATCTTCACGACATCGTCGAAGGTCGCGCCCGCGGCCGCGAGGGCGAGCCTCAGGTTCTCGAGCGTTTGACGCGTCTGGGCGACGATGTCACCCTCGCCGACGACGTTGCCGTCGGCGTCCAGGGCCACGGCCCCCGAGCAGTAGACGATGCGACCGCCGGGGGGAGCGACTGTGACCTGCACGTAGGGGCCGACGGGTGCCGGCGCGCCCTCGGGGTTGATCGATTGCTTGGTCATGGCTCTACGAGGCCTGACCCGGCAGCGGCCCGGTGGGACCTTCGCTCGTGCCGAGCTCGGCTGGACGCTTGAACAGCTTCTCACCGAGCGGGTTCACCTCGAACGGCGCCGTGCCGCGCGGACGGTCGTCGCTCGCGGCCAGCTCCGCCCGCAGGCGAGCCGTCTCGCCCTCGTCGATGCGGTACCTGAGCGCGTCCGCGTCGATGACCTCGATGGCGACGCCGTAGACGTTGCGGGCCTTCTCGAGCGAGAGCAGCTCGTCGATCACGTCCTCGAGCACCTTCTCGGGCTTGCGCTCCCAGGGCAGGCCGTAGCCGCCGCCGCCGTTGGAGGCGAAGTGGACTTCGTCGCCCTTCTTGAGGATCACCTTGGACGTGAACATCCCGAGGCTCTCCTCATTTGGAGTGCCGGGATTGCGGATCAGGATGTTCGGCCCGCCGTTCGTGCCGCCGGCCAGCCCGGGAGGACCGACCGTCTCGCGGTCGCCGAGCACCACCAGCTCGGTGTCGCCCCAGACGTCGAAACCCCGCGCCAGGCCGAAGCCGCCGCGGAACTCGCCGTCGCCGCACGAGTCGACCTCGGCCTCGGTGCTCGTGTAGTACATGGGGTACCAGCGCTCGAGGGTCTCGTTCGGCTGGTTGGACGCGCCGCCGATGAAGATCATCATGTAGAACGAGTTGCCGTCGGCGTAGGCGCGCGCGCCCTGGCCGCCCTCGAGCCACATGTAGGACACGAAGCCCTGGCCCGTCTTCGGGTGGATGCCGCCGGTGCAGAAGTTCTGCAGGTTCACGGTGGCCGCGTGGACGCGCGTGGGATCGACCTGCTGGAGCGCCTGGCCCCAGCACGCCATCGTCACGGCGTCGACCTTCTCGTAGGCGCCCGAGCAGTAGCCGGTGACCGGCGTCGGCTCGACGACGTCCACGCAGGTGCCCTTCTTCGACACGATGTTGATCGCCCGCACGACGCCGTGGTTAAGCGGCGCCAGCTCGGGGAAGCAGTGCATCGTGCCGTCGTAGGTGGCCGACTGCAGGGCTGGGCGGGCGAAGCCCCAGGACGCCACAGGCGCCGGGTCGCAGCCCGTCCAGTCGATCGTCACCTGGTCCCCGTCGATGGTCAGCTTGGCGTGGACCTTGATGGGTGGCTGGTCTTCCCGACCGATGTCACGGTCGCCCCAGTCCGTGAACTCGTACGAACCGTCGGGAAGACGGCGCACCCATTCGCGGAAGAGCCGCTCGGAGTGATCCATCGTGTCCTCGAACGCGTCCCGGATCACCTGCTCGCCGAACTTCTCCACGTAGCCGAGCAGCCGGCGCTCGACGAGGCGCCCGGCCTGATACTGGGCGAAGCGCTCGGCCACGCGCTCGTTCGGGACCCGGATGTTCATGTCGATCAGGTCCCAGATCGGCTTGTTGGGGATGTCGTTCTCGTAGAGCTTCAGCGGCGGCATCCGGAGGCCCTCGGCGTAGCACTCGGTGGCGTGCGGGTTGAAGGTGCCGTGCATCGGGCCACCGACGTCAGGCCAGTGGCAGAGCGCGATCGCGAACGCGAACACTTCGCCGCTGTGGAAGATCGGCCGGATGATCTTCACGTCGTTCTGGTGCGTGCCGCCCGTGTAGGGGTCGTTGTAGATGAAGACGTCGCCGGGGTGGAACTCCGTGATCTCCTTGACGAGGTGCTGCACCGATGCCTCGAAGGTGCCCATGTGCGGCGCCTGGTCGCGCTGCCCGTGCGAGACGAGCCGCCCGTCCGGAGTGAGGATCGAGACCGAGTAGTCGTGGCCCTCGGTGATCGTCGGTGCGTACGACACGCGCTCGATCAGAGCGCTGGCCTCGTTGCAGATCGCCTTGAAGGCATTGCGCAGGACCTCGAAGGTGATCGGGTCGTTGCGCAGCGCGGGCGCCGTCGCGGTGGCTGTGGCGGTGGTGGGCTCCATTGTCACGCTCCCTGGGTGGCGGGCTGGCCGGCCGCAGCATGAATGTCCGCTCCGCCTGGGCTCCCGACGTCGATGAGGATGTTCAGGTTGTCGTCCACCCGCAGGCTCGTCCCCGGTGGCACGAGCACCGTTGTGTCGTCCTGCTCGATGATCGCTGGGCCGTCGATCCGCGTGCCCTTCG
>DATBKS010000252.1:0-41100 GCA_036555755.1 Thermoleophilaceae bacterium | reverse complement strand
GGCACCGGCCTGCCGGCGCTCGCCGTCCGGCTCGCCGGCAACGGGGTGAACATCAACGTCGATGCCCAGACCACGCTGACGAAGGCCGGCCAGGTGATCAACACCTTCCCGGCGGTGCCCGACGTGGCCCTGTCCTCCTTCGTCCTGACGCTGCACGGGGGCAAGACGGGTCTCTTGACCGCGACGAAGAACCTGTGCACGGCGAGCAAGAAGGCGTCGACCACGGTGCTCGCCCAGAACGGCAAGCGGACGACGAGCTCACCTTCGATGAAGGTCGGCGGTTGCCCGAAGGCCAAGAAGCACAAGAAGGCGAAGAAGAAGCACTAGGGGCTGGTGCTCTCCGCAGCCGTCTTAACGGCAGCAATAAAGGGTGCCCGGTCGGCTGCGGCAGAGACGTGTGGTCACTTTCCATCGATAGTTGCGGGAAAGTGACCACACGTCGTGGCTTCAGAGGACGCCCACCCCCTTCCACCCTCATTGCCGCAGTAGACGCCGCGCCCTGCCGCCGCGCGGCTAGGGTGCGCGGCCTGATCCAGATCGAGACACTCGCCGAGGGGCAGCAGCGGGCTGAGGACGTCGGCGCGCGGCTCGTCGAGTTCCTCGACGGGGCGACGAAGAGCCTCGAGATCGCGCTCTACGACGTCCGCCTGCCGGGCGAGGTCGGCGACCGCGTGGCGGGCGCGCTGCGCGCCGCGGCCAAGCGACGCGTGCAAACGCGCCTGCTCTACAACGTCGACCACGCGCGCCGCATCCCTATCCCGGCGCCGCCCAACACCAAGCCCGAGCTGATCGAGGCGCTGCCCTTCCCCACCCTGCCGATCCCGGGCGACCCGGACCTGATGCACCACAAGTACGTGGTGCGCGACGGCAACACGGTCTGGTCCGGCTCCACCAACTGGACGCTCGACTCGTGGCAGCGGCAGGAGAACGCGATCGTCACGCTGGCGTCCCGGGCGGTGGCGGCGGCCTTCGCCCACAACTTCGACGAGCTGTGGGAGACGCGCAAGGTCGACCACAGCGGCTTCGGGGACCCGGACGAGATCGACGTCGACGCGGCGAAGGTACGCGTCTGGTTCTGCCCCGGCCACGGTCGCGCCCTCGCGCACCGCATCGCCGACGCGATCGATCACGCGAGCCATGTCCGCATCGCCTCGCCCGTGATCAGCTCAGGCCCGATCCTCGGCACGCTCGCGCAGGTGATCTCGGACCGCCGCGCGGACGTCGCCGGCGTGGTCGACGCCACACAGATCGCCCAGGTGCTCGAGCAGTGGGACGAGAACGGCAACGGCGAATGGAAGTACCCGCTGCTCGCGTGCGTGATCGCGGACGGCCGCTTCACGGGCAAGCACTCGACCCCGTACCGGATCGGCTCGGTCCACGACTACATGCACGCGAAGATCACGGTGGCCGACGACACGACGTTCGTCGGCTCGTTCAACCTGTCGCGCTCAGGCGAGTTCAACGCCGAGAACGTGCTCGAGATCCAGGACGCGCACATCGCGCGGCACTTCGCCGAGTACATCGACGCGATCCGCGCGCGCTTCCCCGCCCTGCCCGCCGCGCCGCCGCTTACGCCCGGGCCGGGGCGTCAGCGTCCCTGAAGCTGCGGCAGCACCTCGCGCCCGAACAGCTCCAGCGAGCGCAGCGCCTTCTCGTGCGGGAGCCAGAAGAAGTCATAGGTGTAGTCGAGGATGCCGTAGCCGATCTGCTCGGAGCGCTCGCGGATCTGCCGCGCGACAGTGTCCGGGCTCCCCCAGTACTCCGGCATGGTGCCCTTCCCGGGCGGGCCGAACCCGGGCTTGCGCGGCGGGCCGCCGCCCATCGCCGCCCTGATCCGCTTCTGCGACTCCGCCCGCTCCGGCGGCGGCGCCAGCGGGCCGATGAAGTCGCCCAGCTCGTACTCCTTGCAGTCGCGCTCGGCCTGCTCGTCCGTCTCCGCCACGTACACGCGGCCGCGGTAGAGGACGTCGTCGGGCGTGGGCTCCCAGCCGGCCCCGGCCGCCGCGGCGCGGTAGACCTCGACCAGCTCGGCGCACCCCTCCGGCGGCACCACGAGCGAGAGTCCCAGCTTGAGCTTGTGCGTGCCGGCGAAGGCGGCGCTGGCAGGACTCGTCCCCGAAGACACGATCGGCGGGTGCGGCTGCTGCACCGGCCGCGGCCACACCGACACGAGCGGGAAGCGGTAGTAACGCCCTTCCCACCAGAACGGCTCGGGCTCGCTCCAGGCGCGGAGCATCAGCTCGAATGCCTCGTCGAACATGTCGCGCGCCTCGCGCGGGTTCGTCCCATAGGCCAGGTACTCGTTCGGTAGCCCGCGGAACACACCGGCGATAAGCCGCCCGTTCGAGAGCGCGTCGATCGTGGCGAACTCCTCCGCCACGCGCACCGGGTTCACCTGCGGCAGCACGGCGCCGAGCACGGCGATCTTGATGTCGTCGTAGCGCTTGGCGAGCACGCTCGCGATCAGCATCGGATTGGGCGAGAGCAGGCTGTGGAAGTAGTGGTGCTCGGCCACGGTGAGCCAATCGAAGCCGAGCTCGACCGCCGTGTCGTACACATCGAACGCGCGCGTCATCGACTCCGCTCCCGTCTCCGGATCCCAGTGCTTGGGCGGCACGGGCCAGCCCGTCGGGATGTCCTTCTTCAGATAGCTCGGGCTCGCGAAGATCGAGACCTTCACGGGTTGATCACCCGGCTCGCGCGCGTGACTATGTGCCCCTCTTGGCGCTCGAGGAAGTCGGCCACCAGCTCTACATAGGCCTCCGGGCGATCGGTGGAGATCTCGTGCGCGGCGTCGTAGACGATCACGTAGTCGCAGCCCGGGATCAGCTCCTTGTAGCGGCGGCCCATCTCGGTGGGAATCAGGCCGTCCCGCGTGCCGAACATCACCATCGTCGGCACCGGCAGGCCGCGCAGGCGCTCGGCGAACGCCTCGGTGTCCGTTGCCGCGAGCACCCGACGCACGAACCCGAGCTGCTTCTCCGCCGTCTCGGGGCTCGGCATGGGCAGCGGCGGGAGCCGGTCGGGATGCGCGTGAAGCGCCTGGAAGATCTGCTCGGGCGAGAGGCTGGGGAGCGGCTCGTCGTTCGGCCGGAAGGCCGCGGGCGACTCAAGCACGAGCTCCGACACGCGCTCCGGGTGAAGGATCGCGATCCACGCGGCGGTGGCGCCGCCGAACGACGTGCCGAGCAGCGCGTAGCGGTCGAGCTCGACTGCCTCCGCCAGCTCGGCGATCGTCTCCGCCAGGTCCTCGAGCGTCTGCGACCGCTCGTTGGCGGGCGAGCCGCCGAAGCCCGGGATCTGCACGTACAGCATCCGGAACTGCTCCGCGAGCCGCTCGTGCGCCGGCGTGATCCGCGGTCCCCCCGCGCCGTGCAGCACCACGAGCGGGTCGCCGGAGCCTGCCTCCCAATACGTGATCTCGAAGCCGCCGGCGGACACGCTCCGCTCCGTAAACCAGGCCGGTGCAAGGGCAGGTGGCGTTTGGGTCATATTTGCGACAGGCCGGTATAGTGTGGACACATTGGGAGGATGCATCCTAAACGAAAAGCGGGCCTGAGCCCGCCCTCCCAGCCTGAAAATGTTCGGACTCGGCATGTTCAGCGACGGCGGGCACACGTTCGCCGGACTAGTGCTCGATGGCGAGCGCGTGGTCGACCTCAGCCCCGAGGGCTGGGCGAGCACGCGCGAGATCCTCGACGACTGGGACAGGTCGCTCGAGCGGCTCAAGCGGATCGCCGGCGAGAGCGATTCAGGGGCCGGCGAGGCCCTCGATTCGCTCGTCACGCTTCCGCCGGTCTGCCCGGTCCAGATCCTCCAGAGCGGCGCGAACTACCGCCAGCACGTGATCGACCTGATCGTCGCCGAGCAGCGCCAGCGCGGCGAGATGTCCGAGGACGAAGCGCTCGCGATGGGGCGCCGCATCATGGACGAGCGCGCGGCCAACGGCGAGCCGTACCTCTTCTTCGGCGGGGTCGGCGCGATGTGCGGCGCCTACGACGACGTCGTGCTCCCGCCGGTGGGCGAGCAGCACGATTGGGAGCTCGAGCTCGCCGCGGTGATCGGTCGCGCGGGACGCAACGTGCCCGTGGAGAGCGCGCTCGACCTCGTGGCCGGCTACACGATGGCGAATGACCTCACGACGCGCGACCTCGTCTACCGGCCCGACATCGGTGCCATCGGCACCGACTGGCTGCGCTCGAAGAACTCACCCACCTTCCTGCCCACGGGGCCGTACATCGTGCCCGCCGAGTTCGTGCCTGACCCGATGCAGCTCGAGGTGAAGCTGCGTCTGAACGGCGAAGTCATGCAGGATGGGACGACGGCGGACATGATCTACAACGTTGCCCAGCTCATCTCATACGCCTCCCGCAAGGTGGGTCTCCAGCCGGGCGACCTCGTGCTCACCGGTTCGCCCGAGGGCAACGGCGCGCATCACGGGCGCTTTCTCACCGACGGTGACGTGATGGAAGGAGAGATCACGTACCTCGGCGTCCAGCGCAACCGCTGCGTGGCGTCGTGAACGACGGACGCCGGGTCGCTCTCGTCACCGGCGGCACGCGCGGGATTGGCGCGGCATGTGCGCAGAGGCTGTCTGACGCCGGGCACGACGTCGTGATCGCCGACATCTCGCCGAGCGACGGCGGAATCCAGTGCGACCTCTCCTCGCCCGACGACATCGCCCGCCTCTGCGGCGACCTGCTCGAGCGCTTCGGCCGCTGCGACATCCTCGTGAACAACGCGGCGCACCTCGTCTGGCGCGAGTTCAAGGACCTCGACCTCGACACCTGGCGCCAGATCCAGTCGGTGAACGTGGACGCGCCGTTCCTGCTCTGCAAGCGGCTCGTGCCCACGATGGCCGAGCGCGGCTTCGGGCGCGTGATCAACATCGTGTCGAACACCGTGTGGGACCCGCCGCCTGTGGGCGTGCTCGGCTACGTGGCGAGCAAGGGCGGG
This sequence comes from Thermoleophilaceae bacterium, assembly GCA_036555755.1. Lineage (GTDB taxonomy): Bacteria > Actinomycetota > Thermoleophilia > Solirubrobacterales > Thermoleophilaceae > JAICJR01. The sequence goes on along the minus strand of DATBKS010000252.1, from coordinate 36,144 downwards.
CTGCTCGGCTTCACGCGCGCGCTCGCGGGCGAAGTGGGCGAGCAGGGCATCACTGTGAACGCTGTGGCGCCCGGCCTCACGCGTACACCCGCCACGGAGGCCGACATCGCCCAGGAGCACTTCGACGACGTGCGCGCCGCGCAGGCGATCAAGCGCACGCTCGAGCCCGAGGACATCGCGGGCGCAGTCGCCTTCCTCGCATCGGACGAGGCCGCGATGATCACCGGCCAGGCGATACGCGTCGACGGTGGAGTGGTGACCCTGTGACCCAGTACCTGAAGCCTCCCAGCCCGCCGGCCGCCGAGGCCACGGACGAGCTGCGCGCGCGGGTGAGCAACATGCTGCGCGACATCGAGCGCGGCGGGATCGACGCGGTGCGGCGCTGGTCGCGCGAGCTCGACGACTGGGACCCGGACAGCTTCGTGATCTCCGACGAGGAGTTCGAGCGGGCGGCGGACTCGCTCGGCGAGGAGCTGCGCGAGCACATTGCGTTCGCTCAGTCGCAGGTGCGCGGCTTCGCCGAGGCGCAGCTCGCAACGCTCGAGGACCTGCGTGTGGAGATGGGCGACGGCGTGGTGCTCGGCCACAAGCACATCCCCGTGGCGGCTGTGGGCGCGTACGTACCGGGCGGCCGCTACCCGATGCTCGCCTCGTCGTTCATGACGATCCTCGTGGCGAAGGTGGCGGGCGTGGAACAGGTGGTCGGCTGCGCGCCGCCGCAGCGCTCGGAGGGAATCCACCCGGCGATGCTCTACGCGATGCGCACCTCGGGCGCCGACGCCGTGCTCTGCCTCGGCGGGGTGCAGGCGCTGGCTGCGATGGCGTTCGGCCTGATCGACGGGCTTGCGCCCGTGGACATGCTCGTGGGCGCGGGGAACGCGTACGTGGCCGAGGCCAAGCGCCAGCTCTTCGGGCGAGTGGGGATCGACCTGCTCGCGGGTCCCACCGAGGTACTCGTGATCGCCGACGACTCGGCGGACCCGCGGCTCGTGGCCGCCGACCTGCTCGGGCAGGCCGAGCATGGGCCGACATCGCCGGCCGGCCTGATCGCGATCGGCGAGGACGTGGGCCGCAAGGTGATGGAACAGGTGGACGAGCTGCTCGAGACCTGGCCCACCGCCGAAGTCGCGGGCGCCGCCTGGCGCGACAACGGCTGGGTGGCGGTGGCGGCCGACGACGACGAGGCGATCGCACTCTCGGATGAGGCCGCGAACGAACACCTCGAGGTCCACGTGGCCGACGACAAGCTCGACATGTACCTCGACCGCCTGCGCAACTACGGCTCGCTCTTCCTCGGCGACCAGGCCACGGTGGCCTACGGCGACAAGGCGGTGGGCACGAACCATGTGCTCCCCACCTCGCGCGCCGCGCGCTACACGGGCGGCCTCTGGGTGGGCAAGTTCCTCAAGACGTGCACCTGGCAGCGGCTCACCGAGGAAGGCACGCGCCGAGTCGCGCCGGCGGTGGAGGCGATCTCCACGGCGGAGAACTTCGCCGGCCACGCGCTTACCGCGACCATGCGGCTGGACCGCGCAGGGCGATGAGCGACGACGCGTCCCTCGCGGATCGGGTCGCGCTCGTCGTCGGCGCCGGGCGGGGACTCGGCCGGGGCTGCGCGCTGGCGCTCGGCCGGGCCGGGGCGACGGTGGTGTGCGTGTCGCGCACGGAGTCGGAGATCGAGTCTTGCGCCGACGAGATCGTGGCCGCCGGCGGCAGCGCGGTCGCGCACGCGGCAGACGTGACGGATGAGGACGGAGCGATCGGCGCAGTTCGCGCGGCGGACGACGTGGGCGACCTGCGCGTGTGCGTCAACTCTGCGGGCACCAACCGCGTCGGCCCCGCGCGCGACTACTCGATCGAGGACTGGGACTTCCTATTCGCGGTGAACGTGCGCGCCACGTTCCTCGTCTGCCGCGCCGCGGGCGACTCGATGCTGCGCCGCGGCGTGCGCGGCAGCATCGTGAACATCTCGTCGCAAATGGGCAGCGTGGGCTACCCGGGCCGTGCGGCCTATTGCGCTACAAAGCACGCCGTGGACGGCCTGACCAAGGCACTCGCGGTGGAGTGGGCGCCCGATGGCGTGCGCGTGAACGCGGTGGCCCCGACGTTCGTCGAGACGCCGCTCACCGCCCCGATGCTCGCCAACCCGGAGTTTCGCGCCGAGGTGGAGAGCCGCATTCCCACGGGCGAGCTCGCGACGATCGACGAAGTCGCTGACGCCGTGCTCTACCTGGCGGGCGACTCGTCGCGCAGCGTGACCGGGCACATCCTCAAGGTGGACGGAGGCTGGACCGCATGGTGAACCGTCCCTGCCCGCCGACGATCGACGTTCACGCGCACACGATCGTGCGCGAGGCGATGGCGCTCGTGGAGGAGCGACCGGAGCACGCCGCCGCGCGGAAGCGCGAGGCCGAGATGGTGGGCGCCAAGTCCGCGCCGGTGCAGCGCGAGATGCTCCAGCGGATAGGCCCGCTGCTCATGGACGTCGAGCAGCGGCTCGCGGCGATGGACGAGTCGCGCGTGGACGTGCAGCTCGTGTCGCCGTCGCCCGCGCACTACCACGACTGGGCGGACCCCGACCTCGCGGCGCAGGTGGCGCACTCGGTCAACGAGGGCATTGCGTCTTTGTGCGAGCAGAAGCCGGAGCGCCTGATAGGGCTTGGCCTCGCGCCGATCCACGAACCAGGCGTGGCGGAGACTGCGCTGATCGAGGCGGTGAAGGACTGCGGGCTGCGCGGCGTCGAGATCTCCACCGGATCGCCCGGCCGCGAGCTGGGCGACCGCGACTACGAGGGCTTCTGGGCGCGCGCCGAGGAGCTGGGCGCGGTCGTCTTCATCCACCCCTGGGGCTGCACGCTCGACGAGCGGCTCGACCGCTACTACCTCTACAACGTCGTCGGCCAGCCGGTGGAGACCACCGTCGCGCTCTCGCACATCATCTTCTCCGGCCTGCTCGACCGGCACCCCAAGCTGCGCATCATCGCCGCGCACGGCGGCGGGTATTTGCCCTTCTATCCCGGGCGGGCGGACCACGCGTGGGACGTCCGGCCGGAGATCAAGACGCCCAAGGAGAAGCCGAGCGAGTACCTCCGCCGGCTGTGGTTCGACTCGCTCGTGTACGAGCCGGAGCAGCTCGCCACGTTGATCGAGCGTGTGGGCCCCGACCGCGTGCTGATGGGCTCCGACTTCCCGTTCGACATGGGCGTGCCGGATCCGGTGGGGCATGTGTATGGGGTGCTGGGGTTGACGTGCGCGGAGCGCCAGGCGATCTGCGGCGGGAACGCGGCGGATTTGCTGGGGCTGGGCTGAGGCCCGAGGCGTTTACAGCAGCAATGAGGGCAGCACTCCCACACGTTCCTGACTTTTGGGTCCATAGCAACCAAAAGTCAGGAATGTGGGGCGGGCCCAACCCCTTATTGCTGCTGTAAACGCCCGACCAACCGCTAGCGCCAGTGCGACAGCGGCAGCCCGGCCACCGGTGACCTGAACGACGGGATCGTCGTGCCCATCAGGCTGCCGAGGTAGACCGTCGACAGGTCCGGCCCGCCGAAGGTCACCGACGCCATCAGCGGCGCCAGCGTTCCCCGCCCGCGCCCGAGGATCTCCGGCGTCACCGTGCCCGCGAAGAAGTGGCGGTCGAACTCCTCCGCCCCCTCGCGGTTGCCGGCGTCGAGCAGGGTCAAGAGCTCACGCTCGGGCGTCAGCGCCACCAGCCGGTCCGCGTTCACGAACGTGATCCAGAGGTTGCCGTAGCTGTCGAAGGCGAAGCCGTCCGGGATGCCGCCGAGGTCGTCGGGTCCGTAGACCTCGCGGTCGGTCAGCGAGCCGTCGTCGTGCGCGCGCAACCGCGAGATGCAGCGCCCGTTTGACTCGACCACGTAGAGCCACTCCTCGGCGGCGTCGAAGCGGATCTCGTTGGTGCCAATGAAGCCGTCGGCCACGATGCGCACGCCGTCGTCGTCGATCACGGCGACGTAGCCGTCGGGCGCCTTCTCATTGATCGAGCGCGTCCACGGCTGCAGGCGCGTGGTCACCGTGAGCCAGATGCGTCCGCGGGAATCGCTCAGGACGAAGTTGGCCTTGCCGATCGGCTCGCCGTCGATCTCGGTGAACAGGGTCCGCGTGTCGCCGTCGCGCGTCATCAGCTCCACGGCGTCGGTGCCGAAGTTGGCGATCACGAAGTCGCCGTTCGGAGCGAACGCCAGCCCGTTCGGCAGCGTGCCCTCGAGGATGTAGCGCTCCACCGAGTCCGCGTCGGCGCCACCATCCGCCTGCGCCGCGGACTGCGCGATCAGCTCCTGGGAGCCGTCCGGATCGATCCGCATCACCCCGCCGCGGGCGTCGGCGGACCAGAGCGTGCCGTCCGGCTCGGCGAGGATGCACTCGGGCCGCTGCAGGTCGCGCCCCACCAGCTCGATCGCCGCCGGGTCGACCTCGAAGCCTGCGAGCGGGTTGCTCATCCCACGCGCTCGAGCAGCTCGATCAGGTGGCCCTCGGGGTCGTGGACGAAGGCCATCCGCACGCCCGGCTCGGGCGACTGCCTGGGCCCCCACACCGCGCCGGCGCCGTCGGCGAGCAGCCGCTCGTAGACCGACTCGAGGTCCTTCACCTCGAGCGCGAAGTGGCCGTAGCCGCGGGTGCGCAGCGCGTCGTTGGGCTGCGCGTGCTTGAGGCCGTCGACGGAGCCCTCGGCCTCGAACAGCTCGAGCCGATAGCCCTCCGGGCTGCGCAACATCGAGCCGCGCACGCCGGGAAGCTGGAAGTCGAGCTCGGTCTCGAGCCCGAACGCACGGCCGTACCAGGCCTTCTGAGCATCGAGATCGGCCACGGAAAGACCTACGTGGTGCAGAGGCATGGTGGATAGAGTAACTGGAATTGGATAGAGTCTGCGCTCTCGTATGGAGATCGAGGGCAACGTCTTCTGGCAGGGCGACGAGGGCTATGAGCAGGCTCGGCTCGACGCAGTATGGAACGCGCGCAAGCCCGAGCGCTACCCCGAGGTGATCGTCCAGGCGGTCACCGAGCAGGACGTCGTCAAGGCCGTGCGGCTGGCGCGCGAGCGCGGGCTCAAGGTCAAGGCCCGCTCCGGCGGGCACAGCTGGTCGGCCTCAAGCGTCCGCGACGGCGCGCTGCTGGTCGACCTCTCGCGCCTCACCGAGATCGGCTTCGATCCCGACACGCGGATCGCGTCGGTGCAGCCGGGCGGCCGCGGCCGCGAGCTCAACGGCCAGCTCGCCGAGCACGGGCTCTTCTTCCCCACCGGGCACTGCCCGACGGTCGGCGTGGGCGGCTACCTGCTCCAGGGCGGCTGGGGCTGGAACTCGCGCGCGATCGGGCCGGCGTGCCTGAGCGTCGAGGCGGTGGACGTCGTGACCGCCGAGGGCGAGCTGATCCATGCCGACGCCACCCAGAACAGCGACTACCTCTGGGCGGCACGCGGCGCCGGCCCCGGCTACTTCGGCGTGATCACCCGCTTCCACCTGCGCGCACACCCGCGGCCGAAGGCGATGTTCGCGAGCTACTACGTCTATCCGCTCGAGGTCATGGACGAGCTGCTCGCCTGGTCGATGGAGATCGAGCCGCAGACCGCGGCCGAGCTCGAGGTCGCAATCCTTGGAACCAACCCGCGCCAGCCGGACGGCACGCCCTCCCCCGGCGAGACCGCGCTCTCCATCAACGCCTGCGCGATGTGCGAGACCGAGGAGCAGGCGCGCGAGGCGCTCGCGATCCTCGACACCTGCCCGGTGCGCGACCGAGCGGAGATCGCGGAGACCGCCTTCCCGGCGACGCTCGACGAGCTGTACACCGGTGCCGACTCCACCGAGCCCGAGGGCTACCGCTGGGCCGTCGACAACATGTGGACCGACGCTAGCCCGGACGAGCTCCTGCCCGAGGTGCACGACCTCTTCCACACCGTTCCCACTCCGGTCTCGCACATCTTCTGGTACCCGTGGCGCGAGCAGCCGATCGAGAACGCGGCGCTATCGGTGTGGGGCAAGCTCTACATCGCCGCCTTCGCCGGCTGGACCGATCCGCACGATGACGAGCGCCACGTGAGCTGGTCCACGAGTCAGATGCGCCGGCTCGAGCGTTTCTCGAAGGGCATCCAGCTCGCTGACGAGAACCTCGTGAACCGCAAGGCCCGCTACCTCTCGCCCGAAAACGAGGAGAGGCTCGAACAGCTCCGCGCGCAGCACGATCCGGACGGCCTCTTCCACAGCTACCTGACGACCGAGGGCTAGATGCCCGCGGCCGTCGTACTCGGAGCGAGGCATCTGGGCGGCGCGATCATCGACAGACTCGTGGCGGACGGCTACTCCGTGGCCGGCGTAGCTCAGAGCGACGACACGCTCGAGGCGATCCGCGCGCGCGGCGCCACCGGACTACGGGCCGACGCGCGCGACGGCGAGCAGCTCGCGGGCGCGCTGGCCGAGGCGCGCGAGCAGCTCGGCGGCCTCGACCTGATCGTCAACGCCATCAGCGTCGTCAAGCCGCGCCCGGGCGAGCCGCACGGCGGCGGCCCGATCGCCGAGGGCACGCTCGACGACTACCGCCACTGGGGCGTGCCGATCGGCGAGCTCGCCTTCGTGTTCCTGTCGGAGGGCGCCCGCGCCCTGCGCGCCGGCGGCAGCGGCGGCACGCTCATCCAGGTGACCAACTCCGCATCGCGCCGGGCCGACCCCGGCATGGGCATGTGGGCCGCCGGCCACCACGCGCTGCGCGCGCTCGTCACCTCCGCGGCGCAGGAACTGCGCGAGGAGGGCATCCGCGTCTGCCTCATGCGCGTGGACGGACCGATCGAGTCGGCGAAGACGGTGGAGCGGCTGAAGAACGAGGGCATCCCGAGGGAAGCTGCGACCGACCAGGATGAGATCGCCGCGGCGGTCGCCTATCTGGCGACGGCGGACGATCGCGCGATGACCTACGAGCTGGCAGTGACGGCGTCCGGCCGGCCTCCGATGATCGTCTGAGCGCCGGGTTCAAAGTGGCGACAAAACTGTCAAACGTATACAGATTCCGGATTAGCTGCTTATACTCGGCTTAACAATCGATGAGTGACGGGACCACAACAACACGCGACGGCCAGAACGTCGCCCTCGTCCATGAGCGGCTCCGCGACGCGATTCTCGCGGGCGACATCCCGCCCGGCGAGGCCACGTCACAGATCGTGCTCGCGCGCGAGCTTGGTGTAGGCCGCACCCCGCTGCGCGAGGCGCTGCGGATGCTCCAGCACGAGGGGCTCGTCGTCTCTCAGCCCAATCGCCGCGTGCGCATCGCCGAGCTGTCGCTCACGGACATGGAGGAGCTGTACGTGATGCGGATCTCGCTCGAGGCGGTGGCCGCGCGCATCACGGTTCCGATGCTCACCCAAGAGGATCACGCAGAGCTCGAGGGCCTCATGGCGCAGATGGATCACCTCGCCGAAAGCGTCTCCCCGCAGCTCAATGCGGCCCACCACGCGTTCCACGCACGCTTCACCGCCGGCGTGGGCGAGCGGCCTCAGGTCCTGATCGGGCAGCTCTTCGACCATGCCGAGCGCTACCGCCGCGTGTTCGGGCTCAGCGTGCCCGGCCACTGGGCGCTGCGCCGTGAGGAACACCGGCAGATCCTCGACAAGGCCAAGGAGGGCGACCCGGACGGGACCGCGGAGGCGATCGTCCGGCACTACCTGCGCACCGCGAAGTTCGTGGCGAAGGAGCTCGACCCGAACCACAAGTTCGAGCGCCTGCGGGTCACCGTGGCCACCGTCGCACCCGGAGCACTGACCGAGCTCGACTGACGCCCATTTCCCAAAGTTGATCCACTTTGGGAGTGTGTGTAGAGTTTGTCGTATGAGCGCGCAAACCGCGCCCCTGCTCGACGTCCAAGGCCTGCGCGTTCAGTACGGCGGGGTCGTGGCCGTTGAGGACGCGAGCTTCCAGATCCCGCAGGGCGCGATCGTCGGGCTGATCGGCCCGAACGGCGCGGGCAAGACCACGATGATCGACGCGCTCACGGGCTACCACAAGCCCACCACGGGTCGCGTCCAGTTCCGCGGCGACGACGTGACCGGCAAGCGGCCCCATGTACTCGCGCGCGCGGGGCTCACGCGCACCTTCCAGTCGGTCGAGCTGTTCGACGACCTCACCGTCGAGGAGAACCTGCTGGTGGCCGCCGAGCGGCCGGGAATGTTCACCGCGCTGGCTCAGATCCTGCTGCCCGGCCGCGCGCCGAGCCGCGAGGCCGTCGACTGGGCGCTTGACGTGACCGAGCTGCACGAGATCGCGCGCCGCCACCCGACGGAGCTCTCCCACGGGCAGCGGAAGCTGGTGGGCGTCGCCCGGGCGCTGGCCTGCCGCCCGCAGCTGCTGCTGCTGGACGAGCCGGCCGCCGGCCTCGACACCGATGAGACCACCGAGCTCGGCGAGCGACTGCGGCAGGTGCGCGAAGCCGGCGTGACGATGCTCCTCATCGACCACGACATGGGCCTCGTGCTCGAGGTCTGCGAGCACGTGCTCGTGCTCGACTTCGGCAAGATGATCGCGAGTGGCACGCCGCGCGAGATCCGCTCGACGCCGGCGGTGGTCGAGGCCTACCTGGGCGCGACGGCGGGAGGCTCCTGATGGAGGGGACGCCGGCCAGCACCGCCCCGCTGCTGCGCGTCGAGAAGCTCGAAGCCGGCTACCTCGGCATCCCGGCGGTGCGCGACCTGTCCCTGTCGGTCGCCCAGGGCGAGCTCGTGGCGCTGCTAGGTCCCAACGGCGCGGGCAAGACCACCACGCTGTCCGCGATCGCCGGGCTGCTCCAGCCGATCTCCGGCTCGATCCGCTTCGAGGAAAGGGAGATCGGCGGCGAGCCCGCGCACCGCCTGGCGCGCGAGAGCGTCTCGCTCGTGCCCGAGGACCGCGCGCTCTTCTTCGGCCTCACCGCGCGCGAGAACCTGCGCCTCGCCCGCCGCGGCAACAGCGGCAGCATGTCCGAGCAAGAGCTGGTCGGCATCCTCCCCGAGCTCGAGAAGTGCCTTGGCCGCAAGGCCGGCGTGATGTCCGGCGGCGAGCAGCAGATGCTTGCGCTCGGCCGCGCGCTCACCTCGCGCCCGCGGCTCCTGCTCGTGGACGAGATGAGCCTCGGCCTCGCGCCGGTGATCGTCGAGCGCCTGATGCCGGTGCTGCGGCGGATCGCAGAGGAGCTCGGCAGCGGCGTGCTGTTCGTGGAGCAGCACATCCCGCTCGCCCTCGAGCTGGCGGAGCGCGTGTACGTGCTCAACCACGGGCGGCTCGTGCTCGAGGGCAAGGCTGCCGACCTGCGCGGGCGCCGTGACCTGCTCGAGTCGAGCTACCTCGGAGATATGGACGAGCGCCTCGAGGAGGCGAAAGGGAGCACCAACGGCAATGGGGGCTGAACTTGCGCATCGACACCGAGACCCACTTCTGGCTACCTGAGTTCCTCGACTACCTGGAGGGGCGGAGCTCGGCGCCGTCGCTCGAGCGGCTCGACGGCGGCGCGTTCCGGATGGACAGCAACGCCTCGCACACCTTCCTCGCGGTCATCCCGCCGCAGATCCAGGAGCTGCAGCTCGATCTGGGCGAGGGCCGCATTCGCAAGATGGATGAGAACGGCGTGGACATGTCGCTGCTCTCGCTCACGATCCCCGGCACCGAGCAGCTCGAGGCCGACGCCTCGCTCGAGCAGGCGCGCGCCGCCAACGACGGGCTCGCCGCGGTGATCCGCGAGTGGCCCGACCGCTTCGTCGGCATGGCGTGCGTCGCGCCGCTCAAGCCGGAGGAGTCGGCCGAGGAGCTCGAGCGCTGCGCCGAGCTCGGCTTCAAGGCGGTGAACATCCTCGGCCACGTCGGGCCCGACGAGCACCCCTACCTCGACCACGAGAAGTACCGCCCGATCTTCGCCGCCGCCGCGCGGCTCGGCATGCCGGTGAACCTCCACCCGGCGCTCCCGCACGCGGGGATGATCCAGCCCTACCTCGGCTATGGCTGGGCGCTCCCCACCACCGGCCTCGGCTTCGGCGCCGAGGTGGCGGTGCACGCCGTGCGCCTGATCGTGTCGGGGCTCTTCGACGAGCACCCGGACCTCAAGATGACGCTCGGTCATTTCGGCGAGGCGCTGTCCTTCTGGACGTTCCGCCTCGACCTCGGCTTCAACTCCACGCGGATCGCGACCACCGAGCGCGAGCGCTGCGAGCACCCGCCGAGCCACTACCTGCGCAACAACTTCTGGTTCAACAGCTCCGGCAACTTCCTCGACTCGGCGCTGATCAGCTGCCTGTTCGAGGTCGGCGCCGATCGCCTGATGTTCGCGAGCGACTACCCGTGGGAGCCGCTGGAGCAGGCCTGCGAGTGGATGGATCGCGCCCCGGTGTCGGAGGGCGACCGGGAGAAGATCGAGTGGAAGAACGCCGCCGACCTGTTTGGGCTCGAGGTTGGCGCGGGACTCAGCACGTAGTTCTGCATGCATCTAGGCAAAGTGTGTATAGTGTGAAAATTGGAATCCACTGGGCCGTAGAGCGTGGGGGAATTCCCGTGCCGACAGGCCCGACGCCTGGCCCTAGGAGGGGATTGGAGAGGTGATGCGTTCCTCACGGCTTTTCCAAATCAGCGTTGCGCTGCTCGCATGCGCCGCTGTGATCGGGCTCGCAGCCTGCGGTTCTTCAGGCAGCAGCTCAAACACCAGTACCGCTAGCTCCACGACGTCCGGCGCAAGCACGACGGCCGGCAGCGACGTCCTCGGCACCCCGAAGCCGGCTTCCGGCTCGCCCGTGGTCTTCGGCATGGTCAACCTCGCCACCAACCCGGCGGTCAACTTCCCCGAGTTGGCATCCGCGGCACAGGCCGGGGTCAAGTACGTCAACGCCTATCGCGGCGGGATCGGCGGCCATCCGATCAAGCTCGTGGTCTGCCCGACCGACGGCCAGCCCGCCGGCACGGCCAAGTGCGCGAACCAGCTCGTGGCTCAGCACGTGAAGGCGATCCTGGGCGGCGCCGACATCGCCGGCGGAGCCGCGTTCCCGATCTACGGGCGCGCGGGACTCGCCTACATCGGCGGCGCGAACATCACGCCGGCCGAGGCCACCGCTCCGAACTCGGTGATCTTCAACGACATGGCGCAGACCGACAACGTCGGGCTCGGCACCTACGCGGTCGAGAAGCTCCACGCGAAGAAGGTCGCGATCATCCCCGTGGGCGACAACCAGGGCAAGTTCCAGGCCCAGACGTTCATCGTGCCTGGCGTCAAGTCGCAGGGCGGCGAGTACAAGATCTTCCCGCTGCCCCCGTCGCAGGCTGACGCCTCCCCGGTCGTCGCGAGCGCGCTCGCGTACAAGCCGGACGCGATCATCCTGGAGAGCCCGTCCCAGTGCGTGGCGCTCCTGAACGCGCTCAAGAGCCTCGGCAACACCAAGCCGGTGCTCTCGATCGACCCGTGCGCCGCACCCAACGTCATCCAGGCGACAAACGGCGCGGCCAACGGCACGTACATCTTCTCGGCCTACCAGCTGTTCGACGGTGACACGAAGGACGCGCAGCTGGCCCGGGCGATCATCGCGAAGTACGCGCCGCCGAAGCAGGTGATCAACTCGCCCGCGCTCCAGGGGCTGAACACGGTCATGAACGTGCAGGACGCGTTCAAGGACACGGACCCGAGCAAGCTCACCTCGGCGTACATGCTCAAGACGCTGAGGTCGGGGAGCGACCATCCGAACTTCATGGCCGATCCCTACACCTGCAACAAGCAGGCGGTGCCGGTGCTTCCCGCGCTGTGCAACGCCAAGTACTTCGTCGACCAGATCAAGAACGACAAGTTGACGATCGTGGAGTCCGGCTACGACACCGGCGCCCAGGCGCTCAAGGCGCTGCCGGCTCCGCCCGGGAAGTGATTCGACCGGCCGGGTCCCGTGCTCATCGCGCGGGGCCCGGCGGTATTTTGCGGCACAGGTAGGCGATGGACAGCTACATCCTCTTCCTACTTCTGGGCCTCGGAGCCGGCGCTGTCTACGCGCTGCTCGGGCTCGGGCTCGTGCTCAAGTACCGCAGCTCCGGCGTGGTCGACTTCGGCCACGCCGCTGTTGCGATGTTCTGCGCGTACGTGTACATCGAGCTGCGCTCGAACGGCAAGCTCGAGTTCCCGTGGGTGCTGATCCCGCACGAGGTGTCGGTGGCGTCGGCCAACGGCACCTCGCAGTTCATCGCGATCGTTTTCTCGCTCGCCTACGGCGCGGTCCTCGGACTCGCCTTCTACGCCCTGCTGTACCGGCCGCTGCGGCAGGCGCCCGCGCTCGCGCGCGTGGCGGCGTCGGTGGGCGTGATGATCTATCTGCAGGCGATCGCGGTCATCAACTTCGGCACCTTCGCGCTGTCATCGCCGCCGATCCTCCCGAGCTCGCCGGTGAACATCTCGGGCATCCCCGTGCCTTCCGACCGGCTGTACCTCGCCGGCATCACGGTGGCGATCGCCGTCATCCTCGCCGCGATCTACAGGTACACGCGCTTTGGCCTGGCCACCTCCGCGGTCTCGGAGAACGAGCGCGGCGCGTCGCTGATCGGCTACTCGCCCAACCGCATCAGCGCCTACAACTGGGTGATCGCGACGCTGCTCGCGGTGGCGGCCGGAATTCTGATCCTGCCGATCACGACCCTCAACCCCGGCACCTACACCCTCTTCATCGTTCCCGCCCTGGGCGTCGCGCTGATCGGCCGTTTCTCGTCGTTCACGGTCACGGTGATCGCAGGTCTGCTGCTGGGCATGTTCCAGTCCGAGCTGACGAAGCTGCAGGCGGTCTGGTCGTGGCTGCCGCGCAACGGCCTCCAGGACGGCGTGCCGTTCGTGCTGATCATGATCGGCATGACGGTGCTGGCCAAGCGCCTGCCGTCACGCGGCGCGACCGGAGTGCTGCGCAACGCGTCGATCGGCCGGCCGCAGCGGCCGTGGACCACGGCCGGCATCACGTTCGTGATCTGCGCGATCGCGCTCGTGATCGCGTCGTCGCTCTACCGCACGGCGATCATCTCGTCGATGATCACGGCCTGCATCTGCATGTCGGTGGTGGTCATCACCGGCTATGTCGGCCAGATCTCGCTCGCGCAGAGCGCCCTTTCCGGCGTCAGCGCGTTCATGCTCAGCCACATCGCCCACAGCCTGGGCATCGGCTTCCCGTTCGGGCTGATCCTGGCGGCGCTCTGTGCCGTCGTGGTGGGCGTGGTGATCGGCATTCCGGCCGTTCGCGTCCGCGGCGTGAACCTGGCGGTGGTCACCCTGGCCACGGCGGCGGCGTTAGACGCCCTGGTGTTCAACGCCGACTGGTTCAGCGGCGGCTACGTGGGCCGTGACGTGAAGAACCCGCATCTGCTCGGGCTCGACCTCGGCATCTCGAAGACGGGCAACACGCTCGTGTTCGGCATCACCGTGCTCGTGATCGTCCTGCTCGTTGGCGTGTTCGTCGCGCGGCTGCGTAACTCGCCCGCGGGGCGCATGTTCATCGCCGTCCGCTCGAATGAGAACGCGGCCGCCTCGGTGGGCGTGAACGTCGCTCGCACCAAGCTGTTCGCGTTCGCGGTGTCAGCGTTCGTCGCCGGCATCGGCGGCGGACTGCTCGCCTACCAGCAGGCGAACATCAACGCCGAGTCGTTCACGGTCTTCACGTCACTGACGATCCTCGCGATCACCTACGTCGGCGGCGTGGCGCGCATCCTCGGCGCGGTGCTGGCCGGGCTCCTGCTCGCGTCGAACGGCCTGGTGCCGACGCTGCTCGACAAGCTCTTCGACTTCGGCACCTACCAGGCGGTGGTCGCCGGCCTGGCGATGATGCTCACGGCGGTGGCCAACCCGGACGGCATCGCCACCGAGATGCAGCGCGGCTTCAAACAATTGACGGGGAAGATCGGCGGCGCTCTAGGGATCGGGCAGCCTGCTGTCGCGGCGGCGGGGACCGCCGAGGCGGGGCAGGCGGGAACGCCCGAGGGGTCCCGGGAGCCGGCTCGCACCTAGTGGGCCGACTCGACGGGAAGATCGCCCTGATCACGGGCACGGCCGGCGGCCAGGGACGGGCCGCCGCCGAGCTCTTCGCGCGCGAGGGAGCGAGGGTGGTGGGATGCGACGTCCTCGAGGCCGAGGCCGCCGAGACCGTGGAGCTTGTGCGCGCCGCGGGCGGCGAGATGACCTCGATGGCGCCGGCGGACATCTCCACCGTCGAGGGGGCGACAGCGTGGGTGGAGGAGGCGGTGGGGACGTACGGGGGCGTTGACGTCCTCTACAACAACGCCTCCTCCCCGCGCGTCGGACCGTTCGAGGAGCTGACGCCGGACGACTGGTACTACACGATCCGCAACGAGCTCGACCTGATCTACACGGTCACGAAGGCGGCCTGGCCGCACCTGATCGCCCGCGGCGAGAGCGTGATCATCAACACGGCGTCGGTGTCCGCGTACCGAGGCGCAGCGTTCGCCCCGCAGGCGGCGCACGGGGCTGCGAAGGGGGGCGTACTCGCCATCACGCGGCACCTCGCTGCGTCCGGCTCGCCGCACGGTATCCGCGCCAACTCGATCAGCCCGGGCCTGATCATCACGGCGCAGACGCGAGGCTTTCTCGAGGACCCTTCGCACCCGATGAACGACATGAAGCGCAACCACCCGCTCGGACGCCTCGGCGAGCCCGAGGACGTGGCGCGCGTGGCGCTGTTCCTCGCCTCCGACGATGCGCGCTATCTCAACGCGATCGACATCGTGGTGGACGGCGGGCAGTCCGTGATCGTCTAGCGACGAGCGCGGTATTGTCCGCTTGGTGAAAGCGGAGTTCGCTGAGCGAAAGTCAGCTGAGTCCGTTCGCGTCACCGGCGGCGAGGCGCTGGCGCGCGCCATCGGCGCCGCCGGGGTGCGCGAGGTGTTCGGCGTGCCGGCGGGCAAGCTCACGCCGTTCATGCAGGCGCTCGAGGGCGGCGTGGCTCCGCTGCGCTACACGGGCGTCCGCCACGAAGCGGCCGCCACGTGGATGGCGGCGGCCGTCTTCCAGGCCAGCGGGCAGCTCGCAGTGTGCTTCGGGGAGAGCGGGCCGGGCTCGCACAACTTGCTGAGCGCGCTCGGCAGCGCGCACAACAACAACCTGGCGGTGCTCGTGCTCACGCCGGGCGCGCCGAGCCACGTGGCCTACCCGCACGAGGGCATGGCGATGGACTCCGACAACGTGCGGCTGTTCGCGCCGGTGACCAAGTGGGGCGCGGTGGCGCGCGACCCGGCACGGATCCCCGACCTCGTGCGGCGGGCGGTGCGCGAGGCGCTGACCGGACGCCCGGGCCCGGTTCACCTCGAGGTGCCGGCCGACGTGCTGGCGGCCGAGCTGGACTTCGCGGAGCTGGGCGCCGAGCACTTCATGCCTTCCGGCCGCACCTATGCCGATCCCACCGAGGTTGAGCGCGCAGCGGAGCTGCTTGCGGCGGCCGAGCGGCCGCTCCTGATCGCGGGCGGCGGCGTGAGCGTGTCGGACAGCGCCGCGGAGTTCCGCGCGCTCGCCGAGCGCATCGGCGCCGCGGCCACCGCAACGCAGATGGGGCTCGGCTGCGTGTCCACCGACAGCCCCGCGTTCTTCGGCCACGGCGGCGTGGTGGGCGGCGAGGCTGTGGTGCGCGCGATGCAGGAGGCGGACGTGGTGCTGGCCGTGGGCTGCCGCTTCTCGTCCTGGCTCTGGTGCGGCAGCGGACCGTGCGTGCGCGGCTGGCCCGAACAGGAGCTGATCCAGGTGGACATCGACCCGACCGGGATCGGACGCGCTCGCCCGCTGAGCGTCGGGCTGCAGGGGGACGCGAAGGCGGTGCTCGGCCAGCTGCTCGAAGCCCTGCCGGGAAGCGGCGCGGCGTCGACCGACTGGCTCGGCTCGCTCGTCGATGAGTACAAGGATTACCGCGAGGAGCTGAGCGCGCTCGCCGACGCGCCCGCGGACGTGATGCATCCTGCCGCGCTCGCGGCGGAGATCGGCGCGGCGCTGCCGCCCGACGCGCTCGTGGCCTACGACGGCGGCCACACCACTTTCTGGTCGAACGACCTCACCCCCGCGCTCGAGCCGCGCACACGCTTCCACGAGCCGGGCATGGCGCACCTCGGCTTCGGCATCCCCTACGCCCACGCGCTGAAGCTGCTGCACCCCGAGCGCCCGGTGCTCAACATCACGGGCGACGGCGCGTTCGGCTTCACCGTCCAGGAGCTCGACACCGCACGCCGGCTCGGCCTCGCCGCCGTCCACGTGATCCACAACAACTCCGCCTGGGGCGTGGTGGGCGCGGGGCAGCGGCGCGCCGGGTTCCAGCTCGGCATCGGGCTCGAGGAGACCGACTATGCCGCGATCGCCGAGGGCTTCGGCTGCCACGCCGAGCGGGTCAGGCGCCGCGACGAGGTGGCCCCGGCGCTCGAGCGCGCGCTCGCCTCCGGGCTGCCCGCCGTGATCGACGCCCGCGTGCGCTTCGAGCCGCACCCGGGGCTGCCGCGCTTCGCCGGCGCCGGAAGGCGCTGATGGAGGCCGCTCAGACCGAGTACCGGGTCGAGGCGCTGGCGCGCGGGCTGCGCATCCTGTCGGCGTTCTCGGAGCAGCGCGCCGCGCTCCCACTCAAGCGGATCGCCGAGCTCACCGACATCCCGCTGCCCACCGCGTTCCGCCTGGTGGCGACGCTCGAGGCCGAGGGCTTCGTCGAACGCCTGCCGAGCGGCGAGTACCAACCCGGTCCCGGCGTGCTCACGCTCGGCTTCGCGGCGCTACAGAGCAACGACCTCGTGGACACCGCCCAGGCGCCACTCCGCAAGCTCGCGAACGACACCGGCCAGAGCGTGAACCTCGGCACCCTGAGCGGCGACCAGGTCCTCTACCTCGCGCGCATCCGTAACGAGGCGCGGCTCGTCACCTCCAACGTGCAGGTGGGGTCGCTGCTCCCCGCGGCCGTCACGTCGATGGGCAAGCTGCTGCTCGCCGAGTTGCCCAAGGCCGAGCTCGACGAGCTGCTGCGCGGCATCCGCTTCACCCCGAGCTGGGGACCGAACGCGCCGCGCTCCGCGGGCGCGCTGCGCAGCCGGCTCAAGGAGGTCCTGAAGCAGGGCTACGCGATTCAGGACGAGGAGCTCACCGCCGGGCTGCGCTCGATCGCCGGGCCTGTGCGCGGGCCCGACGGCGCGGTCGTGGCCGCCGTGAACATCGCCGTGCCGGCGTCCGAGCTGACGATGGCGAAGCTGGTCTCGACGCTGAAGGCGCCGCTGCTCGCCACCTGTGCGGACATCTCCCGGCGGCTGGGCGCACCGCCTGGCTGAGATCTAGCGGGTCGCGGCGCTCGCTTCCGCTCGACTTGCGCTGACGGCATCGTCGGCGAGCCGGCGGAGAGCGTTGAGATGTGCAGCGAGCGCCTTCCGGCCCTTCGGGGTGAGGGAAAGCCATGTTCTCGGCATGCGGCCGTGGTAGCCCTTCCGGACCGCGACGTAGCGAGCGTCCTCGAGGGCACGGACGCTCTTCGACAGCGTCGACTTCGTCAGCCCGCACGACTCCAGGACGGTGCCGAAGGCCGCCTCATCGCAACCGGACAGAAACGCTGCGACCTGTAGCCGCGCGGGGCTGTGGAAAGCATCGTCCAGGTGATCACGCATGCCGGACCTGCCGACGGGCAACCCACCACATCGCCAGCCCGCCGGCGGCCGCGAGGATGACGTAGGAAAGCCGCATCGCAGAGCTTGCGCTGAGCGCACCGGGCACCAGGGCCAGTGCGCAGACCGCAAGCGTTATGGCGCTGGATCGCGCCGGCCCGCGGAGGCCTCGGACGCCCTTCCGCGCGCGGATCTCGACGAGGCACCAGCCGGCTGCTCCCCACAGGAGCAACGCCACAACCACTGCCGCCACGCGCCAACCGGCCGAGTACGGGAACAAGCCCATCACGAGCAAACCCGCCGCGACGCAGGCTCCGGCGAACGCCGGCCCCCACGACGGGATCTCAAAAGCCTGCGCCGCGTTGCGTGCCCGCTCGGCCTGCTCGAGCTGATGTCGCGCTGTCTTTGAGTCCACTCGAAGACAGTAGCGAAACTAGTTTCTTAATGGAAACCGAACGGCGTCATGCGCCTGACATCACTTCAACGAGGTGAAGGCCAGGTTCCAGGTATCGGTGTAGAGGTCGGCGGCGCCCCGCACGTCCTTCGACTCGAGCACCGTGGTCTTGTCCCAGACGAGCGGGACCGCGGGGGCGTCGGCGACGATCATCTTGTCGATGTCTCCCCATGCCGACAGGCGAGCGTCGCCGCGCATCGTCGCCGCCTTCGTCATGGCCGCATCGATCTTCGGGTCATTGCTACGCCCCGATCATGTTGTAGCCGCCGTCGGCCACCATGTAGACGCCGGTCATGTGGGCGGCGTCGTCGGTCGAGAGGAACAGCGCGGCGCCCGCCATGTCCTCGGGCGGCGGGATCCGGCCCATCGGAGTTGCGGCCACGAGCTTCTCCCCGCGGCCTGCCTTCCAGTCGGCGCGGTTGAGGATGCGCTCGGTCTGCATGAAGCCGGGGGCGAAGGTGTTGACGCGCACGGTCGGCGCGAGCGCCGCGGCGTAGGACTTGGTGATGCCGAGCACGCCGTACTTGCCTGCCGCGTACTGCGGCGCGCGGGCGCTGCCGCGCACGATCACGGTCGAGCCGATGTTGGTGATCGAGCCGCCGCCCTGGTCGATCATCCGCATGCCGAACTCGTGCGTCATCAGCATCGTGCCCTTGATGTCGACGGCGAGCACGTGGTCGATGCTCTCCTCGGTGAGCTCGCGCCACGAGGTCTGGTCCGCCGCCATGTCCCCCACGTTGTTGATAAGCGCGTCGATCCTGCCGGCGGCGGCGAATGCGTCGTCAGCCATCCGCTTGATCTCGTCCCAGCCCGCCGCGATGTCGCCCTGGACGAGGAACGCCTCGCCCCCGGCGGCGCGCACGCGCTCGGCGGTCTGCTCCGCGCCCTCCTTCGAGCTGCGGTAGTGCACCACCACGCTGGCGCCCTCCTCGGCGGCGCGCGCGGCTATCTCCGCGCCGTAGCCGGTGCCCGCGCCCGTGACCATCACCGTCTTGCCCTCGAACCTCATACCGTCGTCCTTCCGCCGTCGACGTAGAGCACGTGCCCGGTCACGAAGCCCGCCTGCCTCGAGGCGAGGAACAGCACGGGGCCGACCAGCTCGGCAGTGGTGCCGAAGCGCCCCGCCGGGATCAGCGACAGCAGCTTGTCGCGCACGCCCGGCTTGGCCAGGTGCTCGCGCGTGAGCTCCGTCTCCACGTAGCCCGGGGCGATCGCGTTGACCGTGATGCCCTCGTGGGCGAGCTCGTTGGCCATCACCTTCATCAGCTGGTTGATGCCGCCCTTGGTGGCGGCGTACGGCCCGTGGTGCCGGTGGCCGAGCTGCCCGGCGACGCTCGAGAAGAAGATCACACGCCCGCTCGCCTGTCCGCGCATCTCGGCCACGGCGGCCTGCGCGAGCCAGAAGGCGCTCGACAGGTTGACGGCGAGCATGCTCTCCCAGTCCTCGTCGCCGTAGTCCTCGATTGGGCGGCGGTCGTTGATTCCGACGCAGTGCACGAACACGTCGAGCCCGCCGAGCGCGTCACTCGCGCCTTTGACGAAGTCGCGGCAGGCCTCTGGTGAGCGGACATCGACCTCGAAGGTCGTCGCGTCGAGCTGCGCGAGTCGTTCGCCGTCGACGTCCCCCACCGCCACGCGTGCGCCCGCCGCGGCGAACCCACGCACGAGCTCGGCCCCGATGCTCCCCGCCCCCGCTACGAGCACGCGCGCGCCGTCGAGCCCGAGCCAGTCGCTCATGAGCGCAGGCGCCACACGTTCAGCGCCACCACTTCCTCGTCGCCGGTTCGGGCGCTGTGCGGCGTGCCGCCCGGGATCAGCGCGAGCTGTCCGGGACGGAGCCTCACCGTGTTTCCACCCACCGTGAACTCGATCTCGCCGCCCGACACGACCGTCGTCACCTGGTCCTCCGGGTGAGCGTGCTCCTCCCAGCTCGAGCCCGGCTCGTAGCGGTAGACGGTGACGGTGAGCTGCTCGCTGTCGATGGTCGCTCCGTGAATGCCGGGGCGGACCTCCGAGAAGTCCTGCCCGAGCCAGTCGACCACCTGCGGCTCAGCCATCCGGATGGCCCTCCTGCCACGAGATGATCGGGTTGCGCAGCACGCCGATCTTCTCGATCTCGGCCTCGACCACGTCGCCGGGCCGCAGGTAGAGCGACGCCGCGTCCTCGCTGAAGCCGGCCACGCCCGCCACGGTTCCGGTCGACACGATGTCGCCCGGGCTGTAGCCCATCGGCGAGTAGTGGCTGAGGATCTCCGGGATCGTCACGGACATGCGACTCGAGTGCGACTGCTGGCGCAGCTCGCCGTTCACGCGCAGCTCCATCGCGAGGTCGTGCGGATCGGGAATCTCGTCGGCGGTGACGATCCAGGGGCCGAGCGGGCAGAAGGTGTCGATCCCCTTACAGAAAGAGAACACGCCCGACTTCATCTCCTCGCGCTGGATGTCGCGCGCTGTGAGGTCGTTGAAGATCACGTAGCCGGCGATGTAGTCCTCCGCCTCCTCCGGCGAGAAGAACTTGCCCGCCCTGCCGATCACCACCGCGAGCTCGAGCTCGTAGTCGAGTTCGTTCGTCAGCGCCTCGGGGTAGATCACGGAATCGTCCGGACCGATGATCGCGTCGACGTTCTGGAAGAACACGATCCAGGGCAGCACCGGGTGCGACCAGTTCACGCGTTCCGACTCCTCGTGGTGCTCCTGGAAGTTCCCGGCCGTGTGGAAGAACTTGCGCGGCACGATCGGCGCGCGCAATCTCACATCAGCGAGCGTGAACTCTTCGCCGCTGGGCTCGGCGCCCCCGTGCTCGAAATACTCGCGCATGTCCTCGCAGGCGAGCTCCACCACGCGTTCGCCCTCGATGCGCCCTACTCGTCCGTCGTCGAAGGTGACCAGTTTCATAGAGTGAAAGTCGGTTTCAGATGCTGTGGCATCATACGCGACCATGGCCCTCCCAGACGGCGTAGTCCGTCGCGGCGACCCGGATTACGCTGCGGCGGCGCGCTCGCGCTTTCACAACCCCGCGGTCGAATGGAACCCCGATGCGGTGGTGCGCTGCGCCTCTGCCGGCGACGTGCAAGCCGCCGTGGAGTACGCCGCTCGGGAGGGCCTGCGAGTCGCCGTGCGCGGCGGCGGCGTGGGCTGGCTCGGCGCCGATCCCGGCACCCTGCTGCTCGACCTGGCCGAGCTCGGCGACGTGGAGCTCGACGAGCGCGCCCAGACGGCGCGCGTTGGCGGCGGCGCGATCTGGCTCGACGTTCATCGCCGGCTCGCGCCCTCCGGCCTCGCGGCAGCCGGACCTCAGTTCCCGCGCCTCGGCGTGGCTGGCTACGCGCTCGGCGGCGGCCACGGCTGGCTCTCCTGCAAGCGCGGCTGGGGCTGCGACACGCTCGTGTCCGTCGAGCTCGTGACCGCCGACGGCCGCCTCGTGCGCGCGAGTGAGGACGAGAACGCCGACCTCTTCTGGGCACTGCGCGGGGCGGGCGCGAACTTCGGCGTGGCGGTGTCGCTCGAGTTCTCGCTGCTGCCGCTCGAGACCGTACACGCCGGCTTCGTCTGGGCGCACCCGGACGCGACCGCCGACTTCCTCGCCTTCTACCGCGACTGGGTGGCGGCGCTGCCGGACGACGTGTCGACGATCGTGGGCGTCAACCCGCGCGACGGCCGTCCCTCGGCCCACGTGATCCTCTGCCACTGCGGCGACGCGAAGCAGGCGGAGCACGACCTCGCGCCGCTGCGACAGAACGCCGGAGTGATCGAGGACACGGTCACGGAGCTGCCCTGGCCCCAGCTCGCCGCCGGTAACGACGTCTTCGAGACGGGGCTCAACCGCATCTCGCACATGCGCTACCTCAACGGCCTGAGCGACGAGGCCATCGACGTGACCGTCGAGCACTGCCGCGACATGGACCCGCTGGCGATGATGGGGACGCACTACTACGGCGGCGCCATGCGTCGTGTGCCGGAGGACGCCACCGCGATGAGCCACCGCGACCAGGCGTGGAACTACATGGTCGCGGCCACCTGGCCCGAGGGCAACGACGGCAGCGAGGCACGGCGCTGGCAGGAAAACTACCTGCGCGCGCTCGACCCGCTCTCGAACGACGCGGTCTACGTGAACTACCTCTGCCAGGAGCCCGAGCGCGTGCCGAAGGCCTACAACCCGCGCACATGGGAGCGGCTGCGCGCGCTCAAGCGCGAGTGGGACCCGGACAACCTGTTCGCGCAGAACAACAACATCCCGCCGGCGGAATGAAGACCAGCGCGCCCACCGGCTTCGATCCCAAGTCCGACGACTTCGTGCGCGACCCGGTGGCTGCTTTCGCGCGCGCCCGCGAGCAGGCGCCGGTCTTCTACTACGAGCCGCTCGACATGTGGGTGATCACGCGCTTCGCGGACCTCGACCACTACCTGGCGGACTTCGAGGCGCTGTCCCACAAGACGCTCGCCTCCACGCCCGTGCCGGAGGACTTCCGCGACCGCATCCCGCAGGGCTTCTTCGCCGACAGCTGGATCGCGCTCGACCCGCCCGAGCACACCCAGCCGCGCAAGGTCGCGCAGAGAGGATTCACGCGCCCCAAGATGCTCGCGCTCGAGCCGCGCATCGGGCAGATCGCAAACGGGCTGATCGACTCCTTCGAGCGCGAGGGCGAGTGCGACCTGATGGACCGCTACTGCTACCCGCTCACGATCCGGACGCTCTGCCTGCTGTTCGGGCTCGACGAGAGCTGGGAGCCGTTCATGCGCCGACTGGCGAAGACGCACATCAAGGTGCTGAACACGGTGATCGACCCGATGGACGAGCCCGAGCGCTCCGAGGTCTGGGGCGCGTACGCCGACTCTTGGGACGAGCTGCGCGAGGTGGTGGACAACCGCATCACGGGCCCGGGCGAGGACATCATCAGCGAAATGGCCACGGCTCGCGGGCCGGACGGCGAGCCGCTGATGCGCCGCGACCGCGTGGTCTTCCACTGCTGCGAAATCGCGTTCGCGGGCAGCGACACCACCGCCAACCTGATGGCGAACGCGCTCGTGTTCCTCTCCGCCGACCCGGAGCAGATGGAGCTCGTGCAAAGCGATCCCTCGCTGTGGCCCGCGGTGGTGGACGAGACCCTGCGCCGCCGCCCGTCGGTGGCGGCGGTGCCGCGCATGGCCACGCGCGAGCTCGAGATCGCGGGCACGACGATCCCCGAGGGCGCGCGCGTGTGGATGGCGCTCGCGGGCGCAGGCGGAGATGACGAGCACTACGAGGAGCCCGAGCGCTTCGACATCACGCGCGCGCGTCCCGACGACCACCTCTCGTTCGGCAAGGGCCGCCACTTCTGCATGGGCGCGCCGCTCGCCCGCGCGCAGGGACGCATCGGCCTACAGACGCTGATGGAGCGGTTGCCGTCGCTGCGCATCCTGCCCGGGCAGGAACTCGAGTTCATCAACAACGTCGGCGCGCCGTCGCGGCACACCCTGCGCGCGGAGTGGACGATCCCGGGCTAGGGGACCTTCACGTCGAGCGTGGTGTCGCTCGACACGCCGTTCAGGCTCTTCGCGCTCAGCGTGATCTCGTAGCTGCCCTTCTTCGGCAGCGGCCAGCTGATCTTGTGCTTGCCGCGATCGAGCGGCGAGAGGAACTTGTAGACCGTCTTGCTGCCGCGGTCGAGGGTCATCGTGATGCCCGACCGCTTCGAGATCGTGAAGCCCACGCGCAGCTGCTTCTTCTTCCTGTCCACGCGCGCGCGTAGCGAGGTGAGCTTGACCGGCTCCTTCTCGTAGCGTGCGAAGTTCGAGGCGAGGCCGCAGAACACGTCTTGCCAGCGGTCGCACATCTCGACGAGGAAGGACTCGAACAGCTGGTGATAACTGAGGTCGGACTCGCGGCCCGGGCCGCTCGGCGTGCGGTAGTAGAGCGACCACGCCCCGGTGTCGTAGAGCGGCAGGATCTTCTTCGCGGCAGCGACGCCCTCGTTCACGAGCGCGGCTGCCGTGGTGTCGCCGCTGTTCTTCGCGTAGACGTCGAGCCCGAGGATCGACTGCGCGTACGCGTTCCCGACGAGCAGCGACTTGTCCTGCGAGTACTGGAGGAAGAATGTGCCCTGCGGGCGGTCGATCTTGATGCCCCAGGGCGGCCCGGACTGGAACACGCCGAGCATCGAGTGCGCGGCCTCGGCGTACTTCGCCTGACCGTCGCGCTTGGCCAGCGTCGAGAAGGCCTGCATGCCCGTGGCGGTGGCCATGCCGGAGACCCAGCCCGGCGCGCCGCCCGACCAGGGGAAGTAGTACTCAAAGGCCAGGAACCCGTGGCGGGTCACGCCGGTGGCGAGCAGCTCGTCCGCGAAGCTCTCGAGCGAGCCGGCCTTGGGGTGCTTGAGCTTGAGCATCCCGTTGAGGTGACCGAAGTTGGCGAGCGGCTGGAGCTGCCAGCCGGCGCCGGGATAGAACTCGTAGATGATCTGCGAGCCGGGGAAGGTCCGGCGGGCGCCGTAGGTCGAGGGGCCGTTGCGATCGGTCCAGAACCAGTCGATGTTGCGCTCGAGGACGAGGAAGGCGGGATAGGCACGGCCGCCGAGCAGGTGCCGCTTGGCGAGCGACGTGAGGTTCGCGAGGACGCCCTTCATGTTCTGCTGCGAGCTCCCGCGCAGATGCCGAGCGGCGATCTTGCCCTTGTTGTAGAGCTTGCGCCAGCTGGTGGCGTCCGTGGCCGTCTGGCCGCCGCGCGCCTGCAACGCGGACAGCGTCGTGATCACGGGGTCGCTCTTCTTCGCCGCCGAGGCGGCCGGGATGGCCGCGCTCGCAGCGAACAGCAACAAGCAGATGACTGCCAGACGCCTCACGCCCAGGTTGTAACAGGGCTACTGCGAGATGGATGCGGAATCGGCCTCGTGGGCCTCTTCTTGCACCAACGCACCGGCGGTGATCGCGAGCGCCGCGGGCAGGAGCAGCGTGGGAAAAACGAGCGGCAGCACGAGCAGGTGCAGCCAGTCCCAGAGCGTGTTGCCCTGGAAGCCGGTCCAGGCCCAGCCCCACACGTAGCCGCCGAAGATCGCGACCGCGAAGGCGATCAGGAACGTCGCCCCGAGCAGATGGTGGTGAAGCCGCAGCTCGGAGCGGATCTCCGGCCAGACCGGGAACGTCGCGATCACGAGCGGGAGCAGCAGCAGGTTGATCCAGTCCCAGAGCGCGTTCCCCTCGAAGCCGGTCCAGCCCCACGGCACGAGATAGCCCGCGAGCACGATGCCCACGAACAGCGCGAGCAGCATGAGGGCCGCCGCCTTACGCCGGCCGCTGATCTCCTGGCGCTTGGTGAGCCAAATCGGGAGCGTGGCGACCGTGATCGGCAGGAGCAGGAGGCTGATCCAGTCCCAGAGCGTTGCGGTCTTGCCGCTGATGCCGGTCCACGACCAGTGCTCCTGGTAGCCGCCCACGAGCACCGCAGCCGCGGCCGCCGCGGCCACGATCCGGAGTGTCCCGATCCGCCGCCGCTTGCCGCCGCTCGAGTAGGTGGTGTACGCGCTCGCCACCGCAGACCATTCAAAGCCCGCCCGGCCGCGCTGTCAATGCGGCTTAGAGAACTTTCAGCAGAACGATCAGGACCACCAGCAGGATGACGAGGGCGCCGCCCGCCAGCGCGCGGGCAGTCCAGCTGGCGGCGTCCACCGGGATGCTCCGATGCTGGCGGACCGTCGGATCCGGGGCGTGCGGCTGGCGCTCGAGGTCCGCGGCCGATATCGCGGGGAAGCCCGAGCCGCGCCCGAGCGCAGCGTCGCGCTCGGCGAAGGCGCGCTGCCGAGCCTCGACCGCGTCGTTGCGCTCGCCGACGATCGCATCGCGTGCGGTCACCGCTTCGGCCGCCTCGCGCTGGGCAACCTCGAGCTGCTCGAGCGCGGCGTCACGGGCGGCCACCGCGGCATCGCGCTCGGCGACGGCCTCGTCACGCGCGGCCCCGCTCTGCTCACGCGCCTGCACCGCCTGGTCGCGCTCGTCGACCGCCTGGTCGCGCTGGAAGACGGCGTCATCGCGCTCGCGCGCCGCGGCGTCGCGCTCCTCCCCCGTCGCCTCGTGCGCAGAGTGCGCCTCGCGCAGCTCGGCTCGCACCTGCGCCGCCTCGTCCTCGGCGGCGCGCTTGTCGGCAACCAGCGCCTCGCGCTCCTCACGCAGCCAGGCCACCTCGCTGTCGAGCCGGCGCGCCCGCGCCTCCGACTCCTGGAGCTGCTGGCGGAGGTTGGGCTTGCTCTTGCCGGGCTTCGAGTCGTCCGTGACCAGCGCGACGATCACGCTCGGCGCCACGGCCAGCTCCGCCTGGTCCGGGTCGGGCGACTCGCCCTTCCACGGGAACGCGGCGATCCACGCCTCGCCCTCCTCGGCAGCCCACGGCTTGTGCTCGAGCAGCGCGAGCAAGTTGCGCTCGCCGTCGTTCGTCTGCACGGTGAGCGATGGCCGCACGAAGCGCAGCCCGCGCACGCCGTACCAGCGGCCCGTTATTTCGAGCCGATCCTCGCCTGTCTGCTCGAACCGGTCGAGCTGGAAGGCGATCCGGGCGCCGTCCGGACTCACCCCAAAAAGAATACGGCGGCGCACCACGCGGGCGCGCCGCCACACTCAGGAATTGCTTAGCCGACGAGCAGCAGCACGAACGCCGCGAGCACAGCGAAGCCGCCGAGCACGACGCCCGCGGTCGCCATTCCGTTCCCCTCCGGGACGGCTTCGCGCTGCGAGAGCCCGAGCGCGATTGCCGCCGCACCGACGGCGAACGGCAGCCCCGTCCAGAACACGAGCCCGACGAGGATCGACAGCACGCCGAGAATCAGCGCGGTGCGTCCCGCACGGGCGGGAACGGCACGCTCGCGAGGCACGAGCCAGAGCAGCAGCCCGGCCATCACGGCGAGGACGATGAGAATCGCGACAAACATGCCGACCACGTCGCCGGTACTCCCCGGCAACCATCCGACCGGCATTCCGATCAGCAGGAGCACCGTGCAGAACAGCGCGATGTTCCGGTCCCGCTGCTGGACTCCGGAGGCGGCGGAGTCGACCGGCGGAACTGCGTTGGGTGTGGCTGATGGGTTGGTCATATCCCACCTATACATCAGCTTTGCCCCATTTGGGGATTTCCGCTCGCAGCCGGCAAACCAGGCTCTGAGCGGTCAGGCGAACAGCGTCAGGTCCGGCTCGCGCTCGCCGCGCAGCACGGCGAGGTCGACCTCCACGCAGTCGATCCCCCGCGACTCCGCCAGCACCCGCGCCTGTGGCTTGATCGACTGGGCGGCGAGCACGCCGCGGCAGGATCCCATCGACGGGTCCTGGTGGATGCGCTCGAGGTAGCGCGTGAGCTGCTCGACCGCGGAGATCGTGCCGAGCCGCTTGATCTCGACCGCGATCCAATCCTCGTCGGCGTCGCGGCACATGAGGTCGACCGGCCCGATGTCGGTAGGCCACTCGCGGCGCACGAGGCGGAAGCCCTCGCCACACCACTCGGGCGCGTCGGCGAGCAGCTCCTGCAGCTCGCGCTCCACGCCGTCCTTCTGCAGCGCGGCGGCCTCGCCCATGTCGTGCGTCGTGTCCGAGACGATCTCGACCAGCTTGATGTCGAGCCGGTCCTCCCCACCGTGCTTGCGCACGACGATCTCGTCCTCGGACTCCTCGATCACGGTCGGCGGCGTCATCCAGTTCTCCGGCTTGTAGCCGCCGGCGTCCGAGTGCACCATCACCGACCCGTCCTGCTTGAACATGAGGAGGCGAAGCGCCTCGGGCAGGACCGCGGACAGGCGGCCCGAGTAGCGGACTTCGCAGCGGGCGACGACGAGGCGCATGAGGGAGGCAGCGTAGGTCGGCCGTCGGATCGAACCCGGGCTTGGCAGAATCGCTTCTCGTGGACTTGGGACGAGTGGGAGTGTGGAGCCGAGAGCTGCGGCGCTATGAGGATCTCGGCGCGGTGGCGGAGGCCGCCGCGGAGCTGGAGGAGCTCGGCTACACGGCCCTCTTCATGCCCGGCGGCGCGGGCGGGGACATCATGGAGCGCTCGGAGCATCTGCTCGCGTCTACGCGCGCGGTGCCCGTCGCGCCCGGGATCCTCAACGTCTGGATGCACGACCCCGAGGAGGTCGGGGCCTACACGGCTCGCCTGCAGGACGAGCATCCCGGCCGCTTCGAGCTCGGGCTCGGCATCAGCCACGCGCCGGCGGTGAACGCGGTCGAGGAGGGCCTCTACCGCAAGCCGCTCACGAAGATGCGCTCGTACCTCGACGAGCTGGACGCCGCCTCGCACCCTGTGCCGGCCGACCGCCGCTTCCTCGCCGCGCTCGGGCCCAAGATGCTCGAGCTCTCCCGCGACCGCAGCGCCGGATCCCATCCTTACTTCGTGCCCGTGGAGCACACGTCGTACGCGCGCGAGATCCTCGGAGAGGGCCCGCTGCTCGCCCCCGAGCAGGCGGTGCTCCTCGAGACCGATCCCGCGCGCGCCCGTGAGCAGGCACGCGGCCACATGGAGCTCTACCTGACGCTTCCCAACTACACGAACAACCTGCTGCGCGTCGGCTTCACAGAGGACGACCTGCGCGACGGCGGCAGCGACCGCCTGGTGGACGCAATCGTCGCCTGGGGCGACGAGTCCGCGATCGCCGAGCGCGTCCGCGCCCACCACGACGCGGGCGCCGACCACGTATGCGTCCAGGTCGTGGGCGTTACGGGCGGAGAGCCCCCGCGCGAGGCCTGGCGCCGGCTCGCGCCCGCGCTCCTCTAGCGGCTGCGCCTTCCGGTTGAGGCGGTGCCGCGGCCGGAGCGAGCACCACGACGAGCAGCCCGGCCAGGGCCAGCAACAGAGACGCCAAGCGCAGCGATGTGAGCTGCGCCGCCCCGCCGATGATCGGCGGCCCGGCCAGGAAGCCCAGATAGCCGAGCGAGCTGACCGCAGCGAGCGCTGGACCCGTGGACACGCCCGGCTCGTCGGCCCCCGAGCGGAAGAGAGTGGGCACGACGCCTGCGAGGCCCAGACCGAGCGCCAGGAACCCGGCCACCGCAGCGGGAGCGCCGCCCGCGGCGAGACCTGCCGCGAAACCGACCGCGGCAAGCGCGCCCGAGCGCCGCAGCAGGCCGACGGCGCCCCAGCGCTTCCAGAGCGGATCGGCCAGCAGCCGCCCGCTGCCCATGCCGATGCTGAACACCGCGTACGCCACGGCGCCGAGCGCGGCGGAGCCGGCGAGGTCGTCGCGGACGAGCTTGGCGCTCCAGTCGGAGGCGCCGCCCTCGGCGACCAGACAGAAGAAGCACGCGAAGCCGAGCAGGAGAAGCCGCTTCGGCATCCGTGTCCAGCGCATCCGCGGCGCGCCGGCGTCGGGATCCTCATCGCGGCGCAGGAGCGGCGGGATCGCCGACAGCCCGATGGCCGCGAACAGGATCGCCGCCGCGGCCAGGTGAGGCAGCGGCGACACGTCCAGCGCCGCCGCCAGCGCGCCGAGCGAGGCGCCGGCAAAGCCGCCGAAGGAGAAAGCCGCGTGCAGCGAGGAGAGGATGGGCTTGCGCAGGTGGCGCTCGATCGAGACGCCCTGGACGTTCATCACGGTGTCGAGCGTTGCGTTGGTGAACCCGACGACGAGCAGCGCCAGCGCGAGGGCAGGCACCGAGTGCGCCAGCGCGGGCAGCAGGACCGCGAGCGCGAGCCCCGCCACGCCGAACAGGCAGAACGTGCGGCTCGAGCGTCCCGGCATCACGCGGCCGACGATCGGGAAGGAGATGGTGGCGCCGACCGCCGGGGCAAGCAGCGCCAGCCCAAGCGCTCCGGTGCTCGCGCCGACGCGATCTGAGAGCGCCGGGATGCGCGACGCCCACGACGCGAACAACGCGCCGTTGACGAAGAAGACGACGGTGATCGCCGCGCGCGGACTCACGCTCGCAGAACCTCGATCCCGGCAGCCCGGTACGGAGCAAGCTCGCGGTCGTCCACCTCCGCATCCGTGACGAGATGCGTGACCGCGCCGAGCGGAGCAACGACGACCGACATCGCGGTGCCGAGCTTGTCGTGATCGGCGAGTGCGACGACCTCTGCCGCGCCCTCGATCATGGCGGCCTTCACGTGACGTTCTTCGAGATCCTCCGTGGTCACGCCGATCTCGGGGTGCAGGCCGCAGACGCCGAGGAACACGACGTCGGCACGGATCACACGCAAGGCCTCGATGGCCGTGGCCCCGACCGTGACGAGCGCGTTCGGGCGCAGCGTTCCCCCGACCATCGTCACCTCGAGCAGTGGATGGTCGGCGAGCGCGAGCGCGATCGGCGGGCTAGTGGTGACGACGCTCGCGCGCAGATCCAGCGGCAGCGCGCGCGCCACCTGCAGCGTGGTCGTGCCTCCGTCGAGCACGACGAGCTGGCCGTCGTGCACGCACTCTGCCGCGCGCCGCGCGATCGACGCCTTGGCCTCAGGCGCCCGCCGCTCGCGGCTCGCGAACGGCGACGCGTCGCCGTGGCGCGGAAGGGCACCGCCGTGCACGCGGCGCAGCAGGCCCGCCTCGTCGAGCTCGCGCAGATCGCGCCGGATGGTGTCGGACGAGACATCGAGCTCGCCACTCAGATCCGCGGCGAGGACGCGGCCCTGGGTGCGCAGGCGGTCGAGGATGAGGGCACGGCGTTCGTCTGTAAGCATTGCCGGATCTTACACGAACGTGCATGATCGTGAATGTTCGGGCACTGACATGCAGGACCGGGTTATGGTGCGCATGGCGTGCCCCCGATCCCACGCGAGCGACTTCTGGCCCTGCGCGAGCGCGAGCTCGAGCGCTTCACCGGGCTGCGGCCGCGCAGCATGGATGCGCTCGAGCGGGCCAAGGCGAACCTGCCGAACGGCGTGGCGCAGTCGTGGATGGTGACGCTGTACGACCACCCGTCGATCGTGGTCGACCACGGCGCCGGCAACGGCTTCACCGACATCGACGGCCACAGCTACCTCGACTTCAACCTCGCGGACATGAGCGTCTTCACGGGGCACGGGATCGAGGCGATCAGCCGCGCCGTCGCCGAACGCGTGGCAAAGGGGTCGCAGTTCCTGCTGCCATCCGAGGAGGCGGCGGACGTGGCGCGCGAGCTGTCGTGCCGTTTCGGGCTGCCGTCGTGGCAGTTCACGCTCTCGGCGACGCAGGCGAACACCGAGGCGATCCGTGTCGCGCGCGCGTTCACCGGCCGCAGCGCCGTCCTGATGTTCGACGGCAAGTACCACGGGCACGCCGATGAGCTCTTGGGCGAGCTCGATGACGGGCAGGTCTCACCCGAGGGGCTGGGTCTGCCGCCCGACGCCACGCGCTACGTGCGGATCGTCCAGTACAACGACGTCGACGCCGTCGAGCGCGAGCTGGCGCGCGGCGACGTCGCGTGTGTCCTGGCCGAGCCGGCGGTGACGAACACCGGCGTGATCCTCCCCGCCGAGGGCTTCCACGCGGCCCTGCGCAGGCTCACCTCTGACAGCGGAGCGCTGCTCATCCTCGACGAGACGCACACGCTCGTGTCCGGCCCGGGCGGGCTCACCGCCCGCTGGGAGCTCAAACCCGATCTGCTCGTGATGGGCAAGGCGATCGCGAGCGGCATCCCGATCGGCGCCTACGGGATGACCGAGGAGATCGCACAGATCCTCGACCATCGGCCCTCCACCTCGGCGGCCGACGAGCTGGCCACGGGCGGGACGCTGTTCGGCAACGCGCTCTCGATGGCCGCCGCGCGCGTCACGCTCGGCGAGGTGCTCACGCCGGAGGCGTACGAGCACTCCACCGCGATGGGCGAGCGACTGGCGGACGGCATCGATGCCGCGATCGAAGAGCACGGCCTCGACTGGCGCGCCCAGCGGCTGTTCAACCGCTCGGGCTACACGCACGGCCCCAAGCTCCCGCTGAACGCCCTCGAGGCGCGCGCGAGCTTCGACCGCGAGCTCTACAACGTCCAGCGCGTCTACATGGCCAACCGTGGCATCTGGGAGGCGATCGACTCGGCCGGCCCGGCCTGCGGCATCCAGACGAGCGAGGCCGACGTGGATCACTACCTCGGCACCCTCGACAGCTTCCTCGGTGAGCTTCCGACAGAAGAGACGTGAGCAGCCCTCCGGCGGCCGTGGGAGGATCAGCAACTAGAAATGTCCGACGCGCTGGTGGTTCTTGTGTCTGCGGGGGCCGGGGGCGCTGTGGGCATCTTCAGCACGGCTTGGAAGAGCCGGAAGGACCTCGAGTCGCAGTACGACATCGACCTGCGTAAGCGCAGGATCGGCGCGTACAAGAAGCTGTGGGAGCTGCTCGAGCCGCTGTCCAAGTACTCGCCCCCCGGTCCGGTGACGCTCAGCGTGCTGCGCGAGCTCTCGGCCGACCTTCGCCACTGGTACTTCACCGCGGGAGGCATCTTCCTCTCGGAGAAGACCCGCGAGCCCTACTTCAACCTCCAGCAGGGACTCGAGGCCGCGATCGCTTGCCATCCGAAGAAGAACGCCGACGAGGTCCCTGACGAGACGCTCAAGGTGCTCAAGGCGCTGGGCAGCCGCCTGCGCACCAGCTGCACCGATGACGTCGCGACACGTGTACGGCCGCGCCTCGGCGCGTCGGTGGCCGAGCGGCTGGCCCTCCACTGGCACCGGCGCTCTCCGGTCTCGGTCCAGGTGGACCGCCGCTGGCGGTGGGACAAGGACGGCCCGGTCCCGTACTACTTTGTGATCGTCAAGAACATCTCCGGCCAGGTCGTCACCGTCACCAGCATCGGGATACAGGACGCCGAGCCCCCGCGATTCGAAGACGGAAAGAAGCTGACCAACATCGTTCTCCGGCCGACCGAGCCGGTGGAGGTGAACGCGAAGATCACGGCGCCCGATCCGGATGGTGTGCCGCGTGTGACTCCGACCGTCGAGGTGATGCTCGCCGGCCGTCGCAAGCCGATCACGAAGACGTCCCGCTATTCCGTGCCGATACCCGGCAACACGCTCGCCTCGAAGGACTCAGAGAAGACGTGAGCCCCGCCGGATCCGACGGGGCTCACACCTCTCGTGGGAGCGGCTCGCTCAGCCGCTGATCTTGATTTGGAGGGATGGGGAGTGGCCATCCTGTATGTCCCGCGCTGGGGCGCGGTGAGTCAATTCTCCGCGCCGCCCACCGGCGGCCTCTACGACACGGTGTCGGAAATTCGCTCCCCGTCGTGCGCCTCGGGGTCGAAGAGCTCGCCGGACACCCCACGCGCGAGCGCGGCGTAGCGGCCGTCGAGCGCGAGCAGCTCCTCGTGCGTGCCGCGCTCCACGATGCGCCCGCGGTCGAGCACCAGGATCTGGTCCGCGTCGCGCACCGTCGAGAGCCGGTGCGCGATCGCGATCGTGGTGCGTCCGCGCGCGAGCTCGTCCAAAGCGAGCTGCAGCGCCCGCTCGGTCTCATTGTCGAGTGCGCTCGTGGCCTCGTCCAGGACAAGAACCGGCGGATTTCGCAGCACGGTGCGCGCGATCGCGATGCGCTGCTTCTCCCCGCCCGAGAAGCGGTAGCCGCGCTCGCCCACCATCGTCTCGTAGCCCTCGGGTAAGCCCGCGATCAGGTCGTGGATCTGGGCGGCGCGGGCCGCCGACTCGATCTCCGCGTCGCTCGCCTCCGGGCAGGCAAAGCGCAGGTTCTCGCGGATGCTCGCGTGGAAGAGATAGGTGTCCTGGGAGACGAGGCCCACGGTGGCGGCCAGCGACCCGAGGCTCGCCTCGGCCACGTCCACGCCGTCGATCGTCACCTGGCCGCGCTCGGGCTCGTACAGGCGCGCCACGAGGTACGCCATCGTCGTCTTGCCCGAGCCGGTCTCCCCCACGATCGCCGTCGTCGTCCCGGCCGGCACCACAGCGCTGACGTCGTCGAGCGTCCACGGCGCATTCGCGTCGTAGCGGAACCAGACGTCCTCGAACGCCACGTCGCCCTGCACGTCGCGCAGCTCGACCGGGTGCTCGCGCTCCTTGATGTCCACGTCGAGGTCGAGGTACTCGAAGATGCGCGCGAACATCGCGAGCGAGGTCTGGACGTCGAGCCCGACCGAGAGGAGCGACTGCATCGGGAACAGGAGGCGTGTCTGCAGCGTGGTGAACGCGACCACCGTGCCGATCGAGAGCGCGTCGGAGCCGTTGGCGATGCTGATCCCGGCGAACCAGTAGACGCAGGCCGGCATGATCGCGAAGGCCATCTGCACGGACGCCATGCGCCAGCGCCCGGCCATGCGGCTGCGCACCTCGAGGTCGGCCAGCTCCTCCGATTCGGCGGTGAAGCGCCGCGCCAGCTCCGGCCCGCGCCCCATCGTCTTTCCGAGCAGGATGCCGGACACCGAGAGCGACTCCTCTACGAGCGTCGACATGTCCGCCAGGCGCGACTGCCGCACCGACGTGATCCGCTTTCGCTCCTGCCCCACCTTGCGCGTGAGCCAGAGAAAGAACGGCAGCAGCGCGAGCGAGAAGACGGCGAGCTGCCAGCTCAGCGCGATCATTGCCACGAGCGTGGCGAGCACCGTGGTGACGTTCGACATGATCGACGTGGCCGTGCTCGTGACGACGTTGTCGATGCCGCCGATGTCGTTGGCGATGCGCGACTGCACCTCGCCGGTGTGCGTGCGGGTGAAGAACGCGAGCGACATCCGCTGCAGGTGCGCGTAGACCGCCGCGCGCAGGTCATGCATCACGCGCTGGCCGACGCTGTTCGACAGCCAGGTCTGCACCACGCCGATTGCACCGCTCGCCACCGACGATCCGATCATGCCGAGCACGAGCAGCGTGAGCAGGGTCGTGTCCTTCTGCGGGATCGCGGTGTCGAGGATGCCGCGCAGCAGGAACGGGCTGATGACGCCGATCCCCGCGGACAGCACGATCAGCCCGAGCAGGATCGTGAGCCGCCCACGGTAGGGGTGGAAGAGCCGCGCGATGCGGCTCAGCGGAACGTGGACGTCGGGCGGTAACGGATCCTCGCGACGGGGCCGGCCGCCGTTCGCCTCGAGGCGCGCGATCCTCGGGGAATGCATTAGTTACAGAGCGTAGTCGCGCCCAGCTAGGTGATCGTCGGCGGACCGAGCGTCGTGTTGTTCTCTCCGCCGCCGCCGATCTTGCCGTCGCCGTCGAGGTCGACGTTCGCGGCCACCTCGACGTCCTTCACCATGTTCTGCTGCTCGTTCTGGATCAGGTCGTCGATGACGCTGTGCTCGACCTTGATGATCTCGGGCTTCGTCTTGATGCCCCAGCCGAACGAGTGCCCATCGTCGTAGTGGCCGGTGTCGAGGTCGCGGGCTTGGTTGAAGTCGCTCTCCACCTGCTTGATGAGGCGCTCAATCTCCGCGACGTCCTTCGCGTCGGCGTCGCGCTCGGCCTCCTCCTTCGCCCGCCGAGCTTTGACAACGCACTCGGGGCAGAGCCCGCCGTAGCTGTCGAGGGTGTCCTCGTATTCGAAGGCGTGGCAGTTCTTGCAGGGTCCCTCGTTGCGCCCTTCGAACAGCAGGTCGAGGAAGGTCGGCCGGCGGTCGGCCATCCGCGCACTCGCCGCCCCGGCCCGGTTCACGACGATCGCGAGCGCCGCATACTTGCCGCCGTGTCTCGTGCGGGTGAAGCGCTGGGCGGTGAGCACCTTCACCGACGGCGGCAGCGGCTTGCCGCGCCCGAAGCCGATCCGCACATGCCGCGCAAGCCGCCGCGGCTTGTCCACCTTCAGCGTCACGTCCAGAGCCGCGATGGTCACGTGACCCGGCGTCGGCAGCACGACAGTGAAGCGCGGGCGCTTGGCGGCGCCGGCCGAAGCCGGCACGGCGAACACGATCACGAGCGCTGCGACCAGCAGCAAGGCCCGGCGAGTCACATTGGCGATTCTAAGGCGCGGAGCCGCCGCCCGGGGTGGCTGCGGAGTCGAGCACGCCGTTGCCGTTGAGGTCGGCCTGCCCGAACAACTCGAGCCCGGGGACGATC
The DNA here is from genome assembly GCA_036555755.1 of Thermoleophilaceae bacterium. Lineage (GTDB taxonomy): Bacteria > Actinomycetota > Thermoleophilia > Solirubrobacterales > Thermoleophilaceae > JAICJR01. Next base: position 191 of record DATBKS010000252.1, on the reverse strand, counting down.
TGCTGCTGCTGACCGGTGAGAAGGTCGTCGACGACGCTGTGAAGCAGCGGGCCGGGATCGCGCAGGCTTGACTTCTCCCAGCCGAACGCGCGGTTGTCGTCGTAGTGGCCTCCGTCGAGCGTCGGGTCGCGCGGCGTGCCCGCGGTGGGGTTTCCGAACACGAGGTTCGCGTCGCCGTTCACCGTCCAGGA
>DATBKS010000251.1:0-3198 GCA_036555755.1 Thermoleophilaceae bacterium | reverse complement strand
CGACACGTGCACCTCTCTGAACGGCGTCGAGCAGCGGGTCGAGCACATGGGCGGCGACCGAAGCCGCGTCCTGGCGCTCGAGCGGATCGTCGGGCGCGTCGAAGGCGGTCACCTCGACACCGATCACCTCGCACTCGCCGGCGACGGCCTCGAGCAGGTCGTACACCTTCTCCTTCGCGAGCCCGTTCTCCGTCGGCACCTGGGTTGTCGGGAAGTCGCTCGGGTCGATCACGTCGAGATCGAGGTGCACGAAGATCGGCGCGCGGTCGAGCGCGTTCTGGGTGAACACGAGGGTCTCGAGCGAGGCGCCGATCACGGTGACCGGGCTCTGCTCGAGCAGCTCGCGCTCGGGCGGGTCAAGATCGCGCACGCCGACGAGGACCACCCGAGCCGGGTCGATCGGGTCCGCGAGGCCGGTGTCCCAGACGCCGCACGCGCCGGCCAGGCACATGCCGCCGATGTAGCCGCTGCCGGAGGTCTCGGGCGTGTTGTAGTCGCCGTGGGCGTCGAGCCAGAGGACCTTGGCGTCGGGCCGGTTCTTGAGCGCGGCCTTGAGCGTGGTGAGCGCGATCGTGCACTCGCCCGCGAGCAGCACCGGCGCGTTGCCGCCGGAGAGCGCGTCGTCCACCTGGCCGCCGGCCTCGAGCAGGCAGCCGCGCGAGCCCGTGATGTCCTCGCGCCAGTCGCCGGTCTGCGGGTCGGAGGGCGTGCCGATGTCGCGCGCCTCCTGGCCGAGCCGCTTGGCCACGAGCGGCGCCAGCTCCGCCACGCCGCGCGCGGCGCCGGGCGTGCGGTCCGAGGTCCGGCAGCGGTGCGCGATCAGCGAGACGCCGCTCATCGACCCTTCCACTCCGGCTCGCGCTTCTCGAAGAAGGCCTTCACGCCCTCGGTCACGTCGTCTGTGGAGAGGGCGATCGTGAGCTGCGAGCGCAGGTAGTCGAGCGCGTCGAGGAAGGCCATGTCCTGCTGGCGGAACATCGCGTCCTTGCCCAGCCGCATGATCAGCGGCGACTTGGAGGCGAGCTTGCTCGCCCACTCGTCCACCGCGGCGTCGAAGTCGCCCTCCTTCTCGACCCGGTTCACGATCCCGGCCGCGAGCGCGTGCTTGGCCTCGATCCGGTCGCCCAGCAGCAGCAGCTCGTTCGTCTTCTTGCGCGGAACGTTCCGGTAGATCAGCGCCATGATCATGAAGGGGAAGACGCCGACGTTGATCTCGGGCGTGCTGAAGGTGACGCCGTCCTTGGCGATGATCAGGTCGCAGGCGAGCGCGATGCCGAGCGCGCCCGCGATCACGTGGCCACTTGCGGCGCAGATCGACGGCTTGCCGAGCTCGCCGAGCAGCCGGAAGATGTGGACGAAGCGCTCGGAGCCGAGGTGCTTGTGGACGAGCGGGACGTCGGCGTCGAAGCCCGCTAGGTTCGCGCCGCTCGACCAGATCTTCTCGTGCGAGGACGCGAGCACGACGCAGCGGACGCTGTCGTCGTCGCGAGCGCTGACGAGCGCGGCGATCACCTCGTCCATCAGGTCCGCCGAGAGCGCATTGCGCGTGTCCGGCTGGTTCAGGGTGATGGTGGCGACGCCGTTGTCGGCGACGTCGTAGAGGATCTTGTCGTAGGGCAACGGCGCTCCCGTCGAAAGTGGGAAGTTCTACTCCTTACCTTGACGCAATGTCGCGCAAGGCGTCAACCCGTCGCCCCCGCACCATACATTTGCGCCAGCGCGTTGAGACGCCTACGTGAACACCAGTTCGTGACGATGGAGATCGAGCGGCCGCCCGCCAGCATCGAGTGCCTGGTGCTCGCGATCGACGGCGGCGAGGCGACGCTCGAACCCGTCGACCCCAGCCAGCTCGCGGTGGTCGGCAGCGCGGGAAGCACCGCCATGTTGACGTTCGAGTACCGCTCGCAGCTCATCTCCCTGCGCGGAACGGCGCGCCGCGACGACGTGGCGCGCGACATGCGCTTCACCGTCACCGACAAGGTCACCGTGCCGCAGCGCCGGCGCTACTCCCGCGTCGAGGTTGCGGTGCCTTTCAAGCTGGAGCCGCTGACCGAGGAGGGCGGCACGATCACGACCGGCGATCCGATCGAGACCCGCACCAAGGACCTGAGCGCCGACGGCGTGCTCGCCGAGGACCAGCTCCCCGCCGCCGACCAGCGCTGGCGGGTGACCCTCGAGGTGCCAGACAACGGGCCGCCGATCGTGTGCGAGGCGCGCTCGGTGCGCAACGTCGGTGGTGGGACCGCATTGCGTTACACGGCGATTCGCGCGGAGGACCGGCAGCGGTTGAAGCAGTTCGTCGCGGCGCGGAAGCGGGCCATCCTCGCTGACTTGCGGAAGGAGGGCGGCTAGTTCTTGGTTCTTGGTTCTTAGCTTAGTTCTTAGTTCTTAGTTTTGGTCCTCAGCTCGTCTACGCGTAGCGGTGATGAGGCCGTTCAGCATCCGACCGATTTCGTCGGCGCGGCATTCGGCATCGTTTGGGAGCGTCAGACCTCGAGCCTCGGCTCGAGTGAGCCAGTGGTGGACCTCGTGGAGCGAACCTCGCGCCATCACGTAGAACCTGAGCTGGTCGGGAAACGAATGGCGCCCGCTTCCCTCTGCGATGTTGGCCGCGACTGAGTCGGCTGAGCGCAAGAGTTGGATCCCAGCGCTCCACACGTCGAGTGAATCCCAAGAACACACTTGCTTAAGCCGCCAGGGGCGCCGACTCGCCCCCAGGAGCAACAAACTGAGAACTGAGAACTAAGAACTAGGAACCAAGAACCAATCAACTAGAAAGTAAGAAGTGCCACTGTTTACTTTGGCGCCGACTTCAGTTAGCCTCCTGCCACCCCGCACGATTCGAGGAGGAGCAGTCGCGTCATGGCAACAGCCGCAAACGTCCTGAAGCCGGACTTCCAGTCCCACAAGAAGCACTTCATCTTCACCGCGGAACACGACCAGCTGCGCGAGTCGATCGGGCGCTTCGTCGAGAAGGAGCTGGCGCCGCACGCCGAGGAGTGGGAGGAGACCACCTTCCCCGACTCGATCTTCCCGCGCATGGGCGAGCTCGGCTTCCTCGGCCTCTCCTATCCCGAGGAGTACGGCGGACAGGGCGGCGACTACTACTGCAACATCGTGCTCGCCGAGGAGATGGCGAAGTGCAACTCGGGCGGGGTCGCGATGGGGATCGCCGTGCACACCGACATGGCCACGCCG
>DATBKS010000250.1:0-6498 GCA_036555755.1 Thermoleophilaceae bacterium | reverse complement strand
CTGCTGCTGGTAGCCGCGTCGATGCTGCTGTTGATCGTGCTGCTCGGCGGGTCGCTGCTCGCGCTCGCCTCGGGCCAAGCGAGATCGGCGCGACCATGACGCTGCGGAGCTCGGTTGTCGCGGCGCTGGCCCTCGCGGCCTTCGCCCTGCCGGCCGGTTCCGCTCACGCGAACACCGTCACGCCGGGCTGCACACTCGCCGACCTAAGCCCCGTCCAGTGCGACGTGTGGCACTCGGGCGCCGTCACGCTCCGCTGGACATGGGACCCCGGCCTCGAGACCGGGACGACGGGCTGCGCCACGCAGACCTTCACCCAAGACACCCCGGCGTCCGGCGACTCGGTTACCTGCACCGTGCACTGGGGAGTTGACTTCGCGGGCGCCACCGCGATCGTGCGGCTGGACAGCACGCCGCCCCTGGTCACGTCGGCAACGCCGGCCCGTCCGCCGGACCACAACGGCTGGTACAACCACCCCGTTGCGTTCACCTTCCACGGGAGCGACGCGACATCGGGCGTCGCCTCATGCGACACGGTCAGCTACGCCGGCCCGGACGGACCGCACGCGGCCGTTCTCGGCGGCTGCACCGACTTCGCCGGTAACCACGGCGTGGCGCCCTTCCCGCTCGCATACGACAACACCTCCCCCGCGCCCGCCCGCGTGCGCGAGGCGCCCGGCAACCGAGCCATCCGCCTGACCTGGGTCGCGCCGCCCGACGCGGCACGCGTCCGTGTGATGAGGCTCCGCAACTCGAGCGCCAAGAAGCCGAAGACGATCTACCAGGGCAGCGGCACGCGCGTAACCGACCGTGGACTTCGAAACGGCGTCCGCTACCACTACACGGTCACGGTCTTCGACCAGGCGGGCAACGGCACCACCCGGCACGTCGGCGCGAGGCCCACCGCCTCTCCCCTGCGGCCGGTGAGCGGCACCGTGGTCACAAGCCCGCCGCGGCTCCACTGGCGGCGCGTGCGCGGCGCCGACTACTACAACGTCCAGCTACTCCTGCGCGGGCGCAAGATCATGAGCGCCTGGCCTCACGGCCCGCATCTCCAGCTGCCGCTGAAGTGGAAGTACCTGGGCAAGAGCCGCCGCCTGGTCCCCGGCCTGTACCGCTGGTACGTGTGGCCCGGGTACGGGGCGCGCGCCGAGAACCGCTACGGCGGCCGCCTGGGCGGCAGCAGCTTCCGCCTGCGGCACTGAGCGGGTCAGTTCCGAGTGGCGTGAGAAGTCAAAAGGCCGTGCGAGCCTTCACTTCTCGGAATCGAACTCTTGCGTGATCTCGAGGCTGACGACTTTGGGTCTCCCCTTGAGATCCGCCTCTTCGATCAACTCCTTGATCCGGTCGGCGTCCTCAGCGAAGTCCTTCGTCTTGGAGTTCATCTCGTGATCGATCTTCACGACGATGCGTGCCCTTGGCACGATGAACCTCCTCTCTTGAACGATAAGCCCGACCGTACCACCGGACGAGGGGCATGGCCTCTGCCCTAGCGGGGCTGCTCCCATGCGAACCCGTCCGGGTCGGTGAACGGCCCGGCGTCGCTGCCGACGACGATCCGGTGCGGTCCTTTGCCGTCCGGGTCGACACCGGCGTCCTTGGCGAGGGCACGGCGCCCGTAGAGGGCGAGCTTGATGTTCTTCGTGTCGAACTCGGCGTACTTGCGGCCGAAGCTCCTCTTCACCTCGAGGCCACGGTCTTCGTAGAACTTCTTGCTCGCGACGACGTCCTCGACTCCCAGCAGGAGCACGATGTCGTCGATCTCCCGAGTGGCCGGCCCCTTGTTCTTCTTCGAAGACGTCGCGACCTTCCAGATCGCCCCGTCGGGGGCACTCACGACGCCGCCATAGCCCCAGAGGCTCTTCTTGACCGGCTTGAGCTCTGTCGCGCCGGCCTCGAGGGCGGATCCGACGAGCTCGTCGACAGTGGCCGGCTGTGACACAACGAGCGACAGCGTGAACCCGCGGAAGCCGGGCGTGGGCGCGGCCGACTCGCGCACGTTCAGCTGGCCGTCCAAGTCGAAGGCGGCGTTGTAGAAGGCCCCGGCACTTGCCGCGTCGGGGGCTTCGAGGGTGACGGAGTGAATGGAAGTCATGGCAGGTCCTTTAGTGAAGTGGGATCATCGGAGCTAACTATAGTAGATATTATCAACTATTGTTGAGAGCCAGCGAATCTAGGCGCCGCCGCACCAGTGCAGTTGGCGGCTTGGCGCGCCCGGACACCATCCACGCGACCGGCCTGCGCTTCCCCAACCAGCTTGCGCTCGAGGGCGAACACCGAGGCGTCGGCGCCGCCGGCGTCCTCGCTGTCGCCCGGGCGGTGACGGGGGGTCAGGGCCATCACCCTGGCGTGCCCAGCCAGCGCAGCGCGCATCCCGGCCGCATCTCCGCGCGCACGCGCACGCAGCCAGGCGTCCCACCACGCGCAGGTGGCCTGCAGCGTGGCCTGCATGAGCGCTGCGTTGTGGCCCGCATAGACCACGCGGACGCCGTCGACCGTGTCGGGAGCATCGGCCCCCGGCCAGCGGTACCCGGGCGGCAGCGGCACCTGGCGCGTGACCTCGGCGTAGTGATCCCTGACCTCGTGGCCGCTCTGGCCGGAGAGCACGACCCCGGCCGCAGCGCCGGCTGCGCAGATGAGTCCGACGACCGCGGCGAGCAGGAGGGTGCGGCGCGGCGCGCGTCGCTTCGGGCGGCTCGGGACCGGCGTGGGCGCGTGGCGGCGGGCCACGCTCGCGGCGAGCAGGCGCGCCCGCTGCTCCTCCGTCAAGAGGCCGGCGCCGTGTGCCGGATCCGCAGCCCGGAGGCGCGCGGTCAGGTTGTCAGACATGCTGGCCCTCCTCGCGGGCGACGATGGTGGTGGAGACCGTGCGACCATCGCCGCCGAGGCGTTCGAGCTCACGTGCGAGACGGCGCCGGGCGCGATGAAGGCGGACCGCGACGTTTGCGCGTGTCGTCTCCATGGCGCTCGCGGCGGCCGAATGATCCAGGCCCTCCCAGTACACGAGCATCAGCAGCTCCCGATCGGGCTCGCGGAGGCGGCTCAGCGCCTCGCGCAGCCCAAGGTCCGGGCCGGCCGCCACCGGGTCGGCGCTCGGCTCCTCGGCCACACGTTGGGCCAGCGCAGCCCGCCGCCGCTCACCTCGGAGCGCGTTGGCGCAAACCCGACGGGCGACGCCGAGCAACCACGGCAACTCGGCAGCACCACCGGGCACGTCATCAAGCCGCCGCCAGGCGACGGCGAAAGTCTCAGCGACGATGTCGTCCGCACCCGCCGGATCGCGCCGCAGGGCGTAGCGGTGCACCGCCTGGACGTGGTCGCGGAACAGATCTTCGAAACGCGCGTCGCGACTGTGTTCGTCGGGTCCCACTACCTGCTGAGTGTCCGGCAACGCGGCCGAGGTTGCACATCGTGGCCGACTACTGGTCGCAGCCGACTCCGTCTCCATCACGGTCCAGGTCGTACGGGTCTGACCCGGTCACCTCGACCGGCCCTTCGACGTACCGAGGACCGTCCCCTGACCCGCCGGCACAGTCCACGTCGGCGCCTGGTGGGATGCAAGGGTCGTAGCCCTGGCAGTCTCCTCCACCTCCCCCGCCGTCGGGGGCGGAGTCCGTGTCCGGCACGCCTCCGGACGGATCGGGCCCGAGATCATGGCTGTCCGCGTAGGCATCCGCTTGCGACTGGGAGTAGCCATCGACGGCGGACTGGGAAAACTTGATGGCCGCCTCGTCACTCGTGGTGCACACAACCTGTGCGCCGTCGCTATCACAGGTCGTGGCGAAGTTGGCGTGCGCTGCAGGGCTCCAGACCTGGAGCGCACTGCTGGATTCGCCGCTGGTCCAATAGGCCCAGAAGACGTTCTCGGCGAAGGGGCACGTCGTCGTTGCGGCCTTGGCCTGGATGTTTGAGTCGCAGGCCACGAACGTCTTGGCCTTCGACTTGCTTCTAGCGGCGGTACTCCGCCGGCGGTGGTGTTGTGATGCCGCCCGTGCCTGAGTCACGGTGACCTGCTTCTCGACCGTCACGGTCGCCGCGTTGTGCGCCGCGCCACCACATCCGCCGACCGCGAGCGCCATGAGCGCCGCGGTGAGGAAAAGCCCTCTTCGCGCCACGGGGCGGAACTTAACTGCAGGATGCCTGATCGTGCAAGAGACACCGGGCCAAACTGGCGCTTGAAGACCAAGACCTAGATTGTCGATCTCTGCTTCTCGAAACCTGTAAGCGGACGACGGGTCTCGAACCCGCGACCTTCGGCTTGGGAAGCCGACGCTCTACCAACTGAGCTACGTCCGCGTGTATGTAAGAGGGCCTACACCCTCTCCGGCGCGATTCTAGCCCTGCGGCAATACCCTTGAACGCGGCCCTCGTGAAGCGCCTTTTGTCACCCATACCCTTGATCGTGCTCGCGGGCGTGCTCGCTCTTGTCGCGCTGCTCGCCTACGGGCTCGCCTCGAACAAGACGACCGAGTCGGGCCCTAGCTCGCTCGTGAACAAGGTCGCCCCCACGCCCGACTTGCCAACGCTCGACGGCCCCGGCAAGTCCTCGCTCGCCGCTTACAAGGGCAAGGTCGTCGTGCTCAACTACTGGGCGTCCTGGTGCGAGCCCTGCCGCAAGGAGGCGCCGCTCCTGCAGCGCTGGCAGCCGACGCTCGAGAAGGGCGGCGGGACGATCCTCGGCGTCGACGTGCTCGACGTCTCCGACGATGCGAAGGCCTTCGTCAACAAGTACAAGCTCACCTACCCGATCCTGCGCGACGGCGACGGCAACTCGCAGACCGCCTACGGGATCCTCGCCTACCCCGAGTCGTTCGTGATCGGCCGCAACGGCCGCGTGGCCGCCGCGGTGCGCGGCGCCGTGACCGACCAATTCATGCGCCAGAGCGTCGTGCCGTTGCTTCAGAAGAAGTCGTGAAGCGCCTCCTGATCACGGTCCTCGCGGCCGCCCTCCTCGCAGGACCGGGCGCAGCAAGCGCGGGCCCGCCTCAGCGCGCCTCGCTCAGCGACATCGAGAACGAGGTGATGTGCCTCGTCTGCGGCACCACCCTGTCGGTGTCCGACTCGCCGCAGGCCGACCGCGAGCGCGCCTTCATCCGCACGCTCATCGCGCGGGGAGAGACGAAGAGCCAGATCAAGAAGGCGCTCGTGGCCCAGTACGGCCAGCGCGTGCTCGCGACACCGTCCGACAGCGGCTTCGACCTCGCCGCCTGGATCGTCCCCGGCCTGGCGGTGATCCTGGCGGCCATCGGGATCGCCTTCGCCGTGGTGCGCTGGCGGCGCACCCGGCCGGCCGGCCAGGGCGACCCGCTGCCCGTTGGAACGGCGGCCGGAGCCGGCAAGGAAGACGGCGCCCGCCTGCGCTCCGACCTCGAGCGATACGACCTGTGATCACTGCAACCGCGCTCAACGTCATCGCCGACAACGGCGTCAACACCACGGTCGTGGCGGCGTTCGCGGTCGGTTTCGTGTCCTTCATCTCGCCCTGCGTCCTGCCGCTCGTGCCCGGCTACCTGTCGGCGATCTCGGGCGTCTCGTTCGCCGAGCTCCAGGAGGGACAGAACCGCCGCAAGGTGATCGTCCCGGCGCTGCTCTTTTGCCTCTCGTTCACGGTCATGTTCGTCGCGCTCGGCATGACCGCAACGGGCATCGGGAAAACGCTGGCCGAGCATCGCCTGCTGATCCGGCACATCGCCGGGATCATCATCTTCGCCATGGGCGCGCTGTTCATCGGCACGCTCTTCATGCCGCTGCTGAACCGCGAGTGGCGCCCGGAGATGCTGCTCTCACGCGCATCCACGGGCGGACCCGTGATCGCAGGCCTGGCGTTCGCGGTCGCCTGGCTGCCCTGCACCGGTCCCACGCTCGGCGCCATCCTCACCGCCGCCAGCACCCAGGCCACCGTGGCCAAGGGCGGCGTGCTGCTCGCCTTCTACTCGGCGGGACTCGGCGTGCCGTTCGTGCTCAGCGCGCTCGCGTTCTCACGCGTGACCGGCTTCTTCCGCTTCTTCCGCGACCACTACGCCGCGATCACCCTCGTCTCGGGCGTGATCCTGATGGCGATGGGCGTGCTGCTCTTCACCGACGAGCTCACGCGCCTCAACAACCAGGCGCTCACCTGGCTCGACGACCTCGGCCTCAACTTCTTCAGCAACATCTAGAAGCGCACGAGCGTCAGCAGGCGCTTCGACTTCGTTCGGTTGCCGGCGGCGTCGAGCGCAACGAGTGACACCCGCACCGTCACCCGCGCCCGGCGCTTCAGCTGCCTGTTGATGAGCGCACGCACGCGCGCCGTGATCGGCAGCTTGATCTTCGTGCGCACGCCGGGCCGCAGGGTCACCTTGGTGGAAGAGGTGCGCAGCTTCTTCGCCCCCTGCGCCACGACGATGCGGCCGGACGCGGTGATCGTGCAGACCTCGTCGCACTTGGCGTAGACGTAGATCGCCCGCCCGCGCAGGAAGCGCTGGCGCGACGCGCCGCCGAGCAGCAGCTTCGGCGCCATCG
>DATBKS010000249.1:0-2904 GCA_036555755.1 Thermoleophilaceae bacterium | reverse complement strand
GGAGGCCAAGCTCGGCGTGCTCGCAGCGGCGGTGCTGGCGTCGCTCGGCGCGTTCGGCGTGTTCAGGCTGATCCGCCACCTTCCGGCCACGGTGCGGGCGCGTCAGATCGCCGGGACGATCGACGAGATCGTCGACCTCTCGGACGACGTCGACCCCGAGCGCGACCACATCCGCGGCGCCGAGGACGCGCCGGTCACGCTCGTGGAGTACGGCGACTACGAGTGCCCGTACTGCGGGCAAGCCGAGGAGGTCGTGCGCGAGTTGCTGCTCTCGTTCGGGGACGACGTGCGCTACGTCTGGCGCCACCTGCCGTTGAACGACGTCCACACGACCGCGCAGCTCGCCGCCGAGGCGGCGGAGGCGGCCGGCGCGCAGGGCGCGTTCTGGGAGATGCACGACAAGCTGCTCGAGCACCAGGATGAGCAGTCTCCGCGCGACATCCGCCGCTACGCCGAGGAGCTGGCGCTCGATATGGAGCGCTTCGCCAAGGACGTCCACACGCACGCCTACGCCGACCGCGTGGCGGACGACGTGGGCAGCGCAGACGCGAGCGGCGTCGCCGGCACGCCGAGCTTCTTCATCAACGGGCAGCGCCACCAGGGCGCCTACGACGTGGAGACCCTCACCCGCGCGGTGCGGGCGGCGCGGCTGCGCGAGAGCGCGCTCCGCAAGAACGCGACGGCAGCCTAGGGCCTACGGCTGGAGCTGCTCGCCGGACTCCTCGTCGACGATGAAGATCGCGTCGACGGGACAGTCGGCCGCCGCGCCGATGATCTGGTCGCGGTCGGCGCCGTCAGGGTCGACGACGATCGACTTGTCCTCGCCGTCCAGCTCGAACACGCCGGGCGCCGAGTCCACACAGTCGCCGAACCCGAAGCAGAGCTCGCGATCCACCTGGATCGTGAACTTGTGCCGCTTTGAGAGGACCGGCTCGGAGGTGGTCTCGCTCACGCGGCGGCCGGCTCCTTGACCGCATCGGCGGCGGCACGCAGGCCCTCCTGGTAGGCCTCGCGCTGCATGCGCGACACGACCAGGCGCTGAATCTGGGCCGTGCCCTCGAAGATTTGGTAGATCTTCGCGTCGCGGAACCACTTCTCGAGCGGGCACTCCGTGCTCTGCGCGTACGGGCCGACGAGATCCATCGCGACCGTGGTCGCCCACATCGCGACGTCGCCCGCCTTGAGCTTCGACATCGAGCCCTGGCCGGCGGTCATCGGCACGCCGTTGCGTCCCATCCAGGCGGCGCGCCACACGAGCATCCGCGCGGCGTCGATCTCGGTGGCGAGGTCGGCGATCACCTGCTGGATGCGCTGCTGCTCGAGCAGCTCCTGGCTCTCTTCCTCACGGCCCTCGAGATATTCGAGCGTGTACTCGTACGCCGCGCGCGCGATGCCGAGCGCCGAGGCGCCCACGAGCGGGCGCGTGATCTCGAACGTGGCGAGGGCGCCGGAGGAGCGGCCGGTCGACTTGCCGGAGCGCGCGCGCTCCAGCTTGGCGTTGAGCTTGTCCATGCCGCCGAGCAGGTAGTCCACCGGGATGCGGCAGTCGTCCATCACGACCTCGCCGGTGTGCGAGGCGCGGATGCCGATCTTGTCCTCCTTCTTCCCCTGCGAGAGGCCCGGGGTGTCCTTCGGGACGATGAACGTGGCCTGGCCGCGGTGGCCTAGCTCGGGATCGACGGTGGCGACAACCACCGTCACGTCGGCGATCCCGCCGTTCGAGATGAAGACCTTGGTGCCGCTGAGCACCCACTCGTCGCCGTCGAGCTTGGCGGTGGTGCGCAGAGATTTGACGTCCGACCCGGCGCCGGCCTCGGTGACCGCGTAGGCGCCGAGCTTGATCTCGTCGCCGAGCCCGTAGCACTCGGGCAGCCACTTGCCGATCTGCTCAGGCGTGCCCGAGGAGGCGATGCCGGCCGCCGCGAGCGACGAAGCGGAGATCGCAAGCGCGATGCCCGCGCAGCCCCAGTGCAGCTCCTCGGCGTAGATCACGCCGTTCAGCCCACCCGGGTCGTCCGCCATCTTCTCGAGGTACTCCATCCCGTGGAGCTTCCACTTCCGCGCCTCTTTGAGGACGTCCCACGGAACGCTCTGCTCGCGGTCGTACTTCGGGGCCACCGGCCGGATGACCTCCTCGGCGAACTTGTGGCAGTAGGACTGCCACTCGAGCTGTTCGTCAGTCAGGCGGAAATCCACAGGGTCGGCCTCCCGTTAAGTCGTGTCGCGCTCTGGAACAGGCGCTGTCAGGTGATTGACTGACCAGTCAACCAACAACAGCTTACCCGCTTGCGCCTGCCGCCAGTCGCAGCGTTATCGTGATCGGAAGTGCTCCGTCCACTCCCAGCGCTTCTTCTGGCCGCGCTGGTCGCTCTGAGCGGCTGCTCGGGGCGGCTCAACGAGAAGAACAACGGGCGCACCAGCCAGGGGCCGGTGCCCGAGATCAGCGCGCAGTCCGGCAGCGAGTCGGCGACGTCCGAGCTCGGCTTCCCGGTCACGGCCACGAAGAACACGACGCGGGTGGCAGGCGCCGACAGCGTTGCGGACGTGGCCGGTGTGTCGAGCGCGGTGTTCCCCTCCACCTCCTCGCAGAACCGCCCCGACGCGGTGGCGATCGTGGACAAGAACGACTGGCAGGGGGCGATCGCGGCGGCCGTGCTGATGGCGCAGCCGCTGGGCATCCCGACGCTGCTGAGCGACGGCGGCAAGCTGCCCGCGGTGTCGAGCGACGCGCTCAAGCGGCTCGCGCCGGCCGGGTCGGCGCTTGCGCAGAACGCGGCGGTGATCCGGATCGGCGACGGCGCCGCGCAGGCGCCGGGCTACAAGACCGCGGTCGTACCCGGCACCGACATCTACGGGATCGCCGCCGGGATCGACCGCTTCTTCTCCGTCGCGCGGGCCAAGCCC
>DATBKS010000248.1:0-6377 GCA_036555755.1 Thermoleophilaceae bacterium | reverse complement strand
CGGCGCCCGCGAGGCTGAGCGCCAGGAGGGCCCCCGCCAGCGTCCAGGCGAGGAACCCGCGCACCTCAGCCGCCGGCCGGGATGACGCGGTAGGCGTCGAACACGGAGTCGATCTGGCGGACGCGCGAGATCGCCGCCTTGAGCGCCTGCGTGTCGCCCACCTCGATCACGAAGCGGTTGCGGACCATCGGGTGCTGGACCTGGCAGCGCGCCTCGAGGATGTTGATGCCCGCCTCCGCGAACGTGCGCGAGAGGTCCTCGAGCAGGCGGTGCCGGTCCCAGGCGTCGACCTGGATCTCGACCTTGAAGCCGGTCTCGTTCTCGCCGCTCCAGCTCACCGGCACGAAGCGCGCCGGGTCCTTGCGGAGCTGCTCGACGTTCGGGCAGTCCTCGCGGTGGATGGTGATGCCGCGGCCGAGCGAGACGTAGCCGACGATCGGGTCGCCGGACACCGGGCGGCAGCACTTGGCGAGGCGCAGCGGGACGTCGGCGACGCCCTCCACGCGGATGCCGAACTTCGTCGCGTTGCCCTCCGGCCGGCGCAGCGCGGGCGCCTTGCGGCGCTCCAGCAGGTCCTCGGCCGCCGACGGCTCCTCGACGCCGCTCTCGCCCTGCTTGAGGCGCTGGAGCACCTTGTTGACGACGACCTTCGGCGAGATCTTCGCGCCGCCGAGCGCCAGGTAGAACTCGTCGGCCTTCTTGAAGCCCAGCTCGCGGATGACGTCCGCCAGCAGCGGCGAGCCCGTCAGCTTCTGCGACGGCAGCCCCGCCTTCTGCAGGTGCTCCTGCAGCAGCTCGCGGCCGGTGTGCTCGGAGTCCTCGCGCGACTCCGCCTTGAACCAGGCCTTGATCTTGTTGCGCGCGCGCGTGGTCTTGACCAGCGCCAGCCAGTCGCGCGAAGGGCCGCGCTCGCGCTTGGAGGTGAGGATCTCGACGATGTCGCCGGACTGCAGCTCGTAGTGCAGCGGCACGATCTTGCCGTTGACCTTCGCGCCGACGCAGCGGTGGCCGACGTCGGTGTGGACCGCGTAGGCGAAGTCGAGCGGCGTGGCGCCGGCGGCGAGCGACTTGACCTCGCCCTTCGGCGTGAAGACGAACACCTCGTCCTCGAAGAGGTCGACCTTGAGGCCCTCGACGAACTCCTGCGGGTCCTTCAGCTCCCGCTGCCAGTCGAGGAGGTGCTTGAGCCACTCGACCTTGTCGGTGGCGCCGTGCGGGCCAGCCGGCTTGTCGGAGTCGCCTCCCCTATACCCGCCGTCCTTGTAAATCCAGTGCGCCGCGATTCCATATTCCGCGGTGTCGTGCATCTCGCGCGTGCGGATCTGGATCTCGAGCGGCCTGCCCTCGGGCCCGATCACAGTCGTGTGGAGCGCCTGGTACATGTTGAACTTGGGCATTGCCACGAAGTCCTTGAAGCGTCCGGGCAGCGGCTTCCAGAGCGAGTGGATCACGCCGATCGCGCCGTAGCAGTCCTTCACCGAGCCCACGAGCACGCGCATGGCGGTGAGGTCGTAGATCTCGTTGAACTCGCGCCCCTTCTTCGTCATCTTCGAGTAGATCGAATAGAAGTGCTTGGCGCGGCCCGAGATCTCGGCGCCGATGCCGACGGCCTCGAGCTCCTTCTGCAGGTACTGGCCGGCGCGCGCGACGTAGCCCTCGCGCTCCTCCCGCTGCTGGTTGACGAGCGCCTTGATCTCCTTGTACTTGCGCGGGTGCAGCGTGGCGAACGCCAGGTCCTCGAGCTCCCACTTGATCGCGTGGATACCGAGACGGTGCGCCAGCGGCGCGAAGATCTCGAGCGTCTCCTTGGCCTTCTCCTGCTGCTTCTGCTTGGGCATCGGCCCGAGCGTGCGCATGTTGTGGAGACGGTCGGCGAGCTTGATGAGGATGACCCGCACGTCGGCGGACATCGCGACGATCATCTTGCGGTAGTTCTCGGCCTGGCGCTCGTCGCGACTCTGGAACGTGATGCCGGTGAGCTTGGTGACGCCGTCCACGAGGGTGGCGATCTCCTCGCCGAACTCCTCGCGCACCTCGTCGAGCGACGCGCTCGTGTCCTCCACCGTGTCGTGCAGCAGGGCGGCGCACAGCGTCTCGGTGTCGAGGCGCATGCCCGCGCAGATCTTCGCCACACCGACCGGGTGGATGATGAAGTCCTCGCCCGAGCGCCGAAGCTGGTCGGCGTGGTGCTCGCAGGCGAACAGGAACGCGCGCTCGACGGCGTCGCGGTCGATCTCGAGGGCGGCGTCGCCGGAGTGCTCCTCGATCACGGCCAGCAGGTCGCCGAGGAGGCCGCGCTCGAAGTCGGTGATGTCCGCGGTCACCAGGGCCGGCGCGTGCGGGCCGACGATGTCCACCTGCTTGTGGTCGAAGTTCAGCTCGACCGGGTTCGGCGGCGCCTTGGTGGCGGTCCCTCTGGAGGTCTTGGGCTTCCCGTTGCCGCTCGCCTTGGCACGGGTGCTGCGCGACTTCGCGGGGCTCTTGGCCTCGTCCTTAGTCGCCGCGGCCTTGGGAGCCGCCTTGCGTCGCTGCGCCGCGCTCGGCTGCGCTGGAGTCTTGGATGACTTCGGCATCCTCAGTCGAGTTTAGAGCCGCACAGGTACGGATAAGCGTGTAGCTCGTATGAGGTATGGCCCGCTTCTACCGAGCAGAACGTCGTCCGCTGGACCGCCGGACGGTCCTGTGGAAGTCCCACGCGGCATTGTGCCTGCGCCGGCCGCACTCGAGCGGTCGGATGCGCGGGCGCACCATGCCGATGCGGGCATATCCGACGGCGGCCCGCGTCCTGTACAGCCTCGCCAAGCGGTGCTGGTCGTAACCAACTCCCAGCAGGGCACAGAGCAGGACGGATGCCGGGATCCCGACCAGCCAAACAGCAAGGAGAACCAGCCAGAGGGTCATGCGCTCCTCGATGTCGCGTACGCCGAGCTAAACAGCCTGGCGCATCTGCCACAAGACGCTGCGCTTGTATCTTCCTGCACTGTCCGGCGGAATCCTGCCAGAGTCTGCATCAGGTCGGCAGTTTCGACCCCTTTCGAGCGTCTCTTACTGCAGATCGAGGCTGCAAGGTCTTGGCCCGGGACTGGACAGCCAGCCGCTTCTGGGTTACTTCTATACCTAGAGCATCTTGGACTCCCTGCTCGCGCCCCTGGAAGTTCGGGATCTAGCCCCACTCACACGTTGGAAAGGAGATCCAGCCTTACCGAAACGCCGTTCCCCCCGGCGGTTCTAAATACACGGTCGCCTGACCTCGTCCGGACACCGCAACAACCCCCCTGCGTGTCCCGACGCCTCATCAAACATCCCCCGTGCAGATCTCTAGCCCCCGTCCCCAGCCCCTCGCTACATCGCTGACTGGGCTCAATCGAATTGAGCCCGTGGCCGATGTGTTCCCTTATGGCCCCTCTAGAAGCTTCGCCTGACCCCATGCCCCCTTACGAGCCACTCACCCACGAAGGCCCAACGCTCGGCACTCGTGAGGCGGAAATGCACCCGCACCTCTCGGCGCTGCGGGTTCGCACCGCCCCGACGATCGAGTTCGAGCGGCCTCGCCACCTTCACGGCCGCGTCACGCGGATGCTGGCTGCTGCCGGCGCCTCGAAGCCCGCCATCGCCGGGCTCGACACCACGATGCTGGCCCTCGCCGTAGCCACCACGGTGGCCATCTCGAACGCCGGCAACGCCCAGGCCACGCCGACCTGGGTTCTCACCGTCTTCCCGCTGCTCGTGCTGCTGCAGCTCTCGCTCCGCGGCAGCTACGGCCCGCGCCTGCTCATGCCGATCCTCGACGGCCTGCGGCTGATGATCACGGCCGCCTCGATGGCGGCGATCATCGTGATCGCGGTGCAGGCCCTGCTCGGCCAGCCCGACATCAACGGGCCCGTGCTGCGTCTCTGGGTGTTCAGCGCCGCGTACCTGAGCGTCGGCCGCATCCTGATCAACCGCGTCCAGTACTGGACCCGCGTCCGCGGCCGGGTGGCCATGCCCACGCTCATCCTCGGCGCCGGCGTCGTCGGCCGCCAGGTGGCGCGCCGCCTGCTGAGCCGGCCCGAGTACGGCCTCGCCCCCGTCGGCTTCGTCGACTCCGATCCGCCTGCGCTCGAGACCGCCCACCGCCCCGTGCCGGTGCTCGGCGGCTTCGAGGAGGTCGAGGAGCTGATCGACGAGACCGGCGCCGGCCACGTCATCCTTGCCTTCTCGTCCTTCCCGGACCACACCCTGCTGCCGGTCATCCGCGCCTGCGACCAGCGCGGCATCCGTGTGTCGCTCGTGCCGCGGCTCTACGAGTCGGTCAACGACCGCCTGATGCTCGAGCACCTCGGCGGCATCCCGGTGCTGTCTCTGCGCCCGGTTGACCCCAAGGGCTGGCAGTTCACCACCAAGCACTTCTTCGACCGCATCGCGGCGGCGCTCCTGCTCGTGCTGCTGATGCCGGTGCTGCTCATCGTGGCGCTGATCATCACGCTGAGCTCGCCCGGCCCGGTGCTGTTCCGCCAGCGGCGCGTCGGCAGGGACGGCCAGGACTTCATGCTGCTCAAGTTCCGCTCGATGACGACGCACGGACAGCCCGAGGACTTCGTCCCCACCAACGGGTGCGCACCCGGCGGCGTCGAGGGCGGCGACCGGCGCACGTTCATCGGGCGCCTCATCCGGCGCCTGTCGATCGACGAGCTGCCGCAGCTGATCAACGTCGTGCGCGGCGAGATGAGCCTCATCGGCCCGCGCCCGGAGCGGCCCGAGTACGTCGAGCTGTTCCGCGCCGACCACGACCGCTATGCGGCGCGTCACCGCGTCAAGTCGGGCATCACCGGCTGGGCGCAGGTCCATGGCCTTCGCGGCCAGACCTCGCTCGCGGATCGCATCGAGTGGGACAACTTCTACATCGAGAACTGGTCCCTCTGGCTCGACGTGAAGATCCTGATCATGACCGCCGCTGCGGTCTTCCGCGGCGACTAGTCGCTAACCGTCCGCAAGTCTGAGCAGCCCGCCGAGCACGCCTACGTAGGCGGTGCCGTCTGGGCCGAGCGTGACGGGCGCGTAGTTGTTGTTGAAGCCGAGGCCCTCGCCGCCGAGGCGCTTGTAGACGGTGTGGCCGTCGCGGAAGTCGAGCGCCGTGAAGTACCAGGCGTCCTCTCCGTCTGAGCGCGGCTCCTTCGTGTACGTGTAGACGAGCCCGGCGCCCAGCGAGATCTTCGGGACCACCGACGGCGCGCGCTCGTTGCTGTGCCAGACCGTGCGGCAGCCGCCCTTCGGCTGGATGTCCACGCGCTCGAGCCCGGGCGCGGTGCTGCCGCCGTTCTCGGTGGCGGTGATGCTGTAGCCGTAGTTGTTCTCCACCACGAGCGAGTTGCCGGCGGCGCCCAGCGACTGGTCGGTGTCGCTCTGGCCCTTCTGGAAGACAGGCTGGGTGCACACGGGGGCGCCTGTGGCGCGCTTGTAGACGACGACGTCGATCGGATCGGAGTTGTCGGTGATCGCCACGTAGCCATTCGTGACCGTCGGCGTGGTGCCCGAGCCCACCTCGGTCTGGCCCGGCTTGCTCGTGCCGTCGTTCAGGTAGGTCGAGCGCCAGGTGACTATCGGCGCGCCGCTCGCGTTCGTGGCGAAGCGGTAGAGCGCGGCATCGGTGACCACGTAGACGCCGCCTGTCTCATCCGTGGCGAACGAGTTGCCGATCGTCTCGCCGGTGTCGAGCGAGCGCACCGCGCCGCTGTCCGGGTTGACGTAGCCGACGACCCCCTTCGCCGAGATGAACCAGATGCGCCCCGACCAGTCCGGGAGCGCGGACTCGATCTTGTCCCCGAGCGGGACCGCGGAGCTCACGTCGTAGTCGTGCTCCAGCGCGAAGCCACTGCCGCTCTCGGCCACGACCCAGATATGGCCCGTGGTGGTGGGGATCACCGCGCGGTCCTTGTTGTCGAGGTAGAAGTAGCCGCCGCCCGAGAAGTCGGTGAACGGGTTGCCGGCGCTCGGGATGCGCGGCGGGAGCGGGAAGACGGCTTGCGTGTCGAGCGTGCGCGGATCGAGCAGCTGGAGCTGCGGCCCGTCGAGGCCGACGCACACGGTCACGATCCGGTCCTTCGAGTCGAACGCCGTGGACGCACACTCCCGGCCGAGCAGCGTGGAGGTGCGAGTCATTGCGTGCCCGAGCGGACCGGCCTGCGGGTAGCTGTCGGTCATGTAGGCGTCGTCGTGCAGGTTGCTGCGGCCGTTGGGCGCCATGTACGGGTTCTGCGGCGGCACAGTCGTGCCCTTCACCGGATGCGGCTTGGCGGGCGAGCCGATGAACACCGGCAGCGTCGAGGCCTGCGGCCCCTCAGGGATCGGAACTGCCGCCGCCGCGCTCGCCGTCGTCAGCGCGCAGCATGCGGCCGCGA
>DATBKS010000247.1:0-2175 GCA_036555755.1 Thermoleophilaceae bacterium | reverse complement strand
CCGCATTGAGCTCTCCCCACTCACTCGCGATGAGCTCCGCGAGCAGCTCACTGACATCCTCGGTGGCCCGCCCGAGCCGGAGCTGCTCGACCGCCTGTGGTCGCGCAGCGAGGGCAACCCGCTGTTCACCGAGGAACTCCTCGCCGCCGGGCTCGACGGGCGCGGCACCCTGCCGCCCACCATGCGCGACGCGCTCATGGTGCGGGTCGAGCGCCTCAGCGACGGCGCGCAGGAGGTGCTCAGGCTGGTCTCAAAGGGACGCCGCCTCGACACCGAGCTGCTAGCCGACGTGACCACCCTCGAGCCGGCCGAGCTGAGCGCGGCCCTGCGCGAGGCCGTGGCCAACCACATCCTGGCCGTCGACGAGGACGATTGGTACAGCTTCCGCCACGCGCTGCTGCGCGAGGTGGTGGCCGACGACCTCTTGCCGGGCGAGCGCTCCGCGATCCACCTCCAGCTCGCCCACGCCCTCGAGCGCCGCGCCGCCGAGCGCGGCGAGGGCGCGCACCTGGCCGCCGGAATCGCCCACCACTACTACGCCGCGGGCGACCAGCCGGCGGCGCTCGCCGCCTCGGTGCGAGCGGCCGATGCCGCCGACGCTGTTCACGCCCACGGCGAGGCCGCCGCCCTCTCCGAGCGCGCGCTCGACCTCTGGGACCGCGTGGAGAACCCGGAAGAGATCGTGGGGATCGACTACGTCGAGCTGCTCCGCCGCACCGCGATCGACACCGGCGCGATGGACGACTTCCCGCGCAAAGAGCACCTGCTCAAGAAGGCGCTCGCGCTCGTGGACAAGGAGGCGGAGCCGCGCCGTGCCGCCGACCTCATGGAGGGCCTCGCCCGCACGCAGTGGTCGCTCAACCGGGGCGCCGACGCAATGGAGACCGCCGCGCACGCACTGGAGCTGCTCCCAGAGGACGAGCCGACCAAGGAACGCGCTCGCCTCCTGGGCTGGCTCGCCAAGGCACGCATGCTCCAGGGCAAGTACATGGCCTCGCTCGAGATCGGCAGCGAGGCGATCGAGGTCGGCAAGGCCGCGGGCGACACGCTCGCCGAGGGCCGCGCCCGCAACGCCCGCGGGATCTCCCTCGCCGCGCTCGGCGACGTCGAGGCCGGCTGCGCGGAGCTCCGCCAGTCGATCGAGATCGCCCGCGCGCGCGACAACATGTCCGAGCTGGGCAGCGCCTACGCCAACCTCGCCGACGCCCTCAACGCCGCCGGCCGCACCCGCGAGGCCCTCAAGGTGGTCGAGGAGGGGCAGATCGTGGTGTCCCAGCGCTCCCGCACCGACTGGCTCGGCACGATGATCGCTGAGTTCCAGTGGCTGCTCGGCGAGTGGGACTCGGCCGACCGCTGGATGCCGAGCAGCGAGCGCCACCAAGTGGGCACCGCGCTGATGTACATCATGCTCCAGCGCATCGAGATGGCGCTTGGGCGCGGCGATCACGCAGCCGCCCGCGAGTACCTCGACGAGATCAGCGAGTACGTCGGCGGGTCGAGCGAGCCTCAGTTCCTCGGCGCGTGGGGCACGCTGTCGGCGCGGCTCGACCTGCGCGAGGGCGACATCGAGTCGGCGCGCAGCAAGGTCGACGAGGCACTCGACCGGATCGAATTCTGCACCGAGGATGCGTCACGCATCGTGCGACTGTCCGCGGTTGGCGTGGCGATCGAGGCGGACGCGGCCCAGCGCGCCCGCGACCTCGGTGAGGACCCCGGCCCGGCTCTCGCACGCGCCGAGATCATGCTCGCGCGCGTGCGGGCAGCGGCCGAGGGCGACCGGCCCGTCGAGCGTGGCTGGCTGCTCACCGCCGAGGCACATTCCTCACGCGCCGCCGGTGAGGCCGAGCCCACGCTGTGGGCCGACGCCGCGGAGCACTGGGAGTCGCTCGAGCGGCCCTACGAGATCGCGGTCTCCCGCCTGCACGAGGCCGAGGCTCATCTCGCCGCGAGCGACCGGCAGGGGGCCACCACCGCGGCCAGCTCCGCGCTTGTGATCGCCAAGAAGCTCGGCGCCGGCTGGCTCACAGGCGAGATCGAGGGCCTGTGCGCCCGGGCGCGCCTCCAGTTCGACGGCGCTCCGAGCGAGGTCGTCGCCGAAGAGGCTGGGGCCGACCACGAGCCCGCCGAGGAGGAGCCGTTCGGCCTCACTCCGCGCGAGCGCCAAGTGCTCACCCT
>DATBKS010000246.1:0-66870 GCA_036555755.1 Thermoleophilaceae bacterium | reverse complement strand
ATCAGCGAGCTCACCTCGACGGTGGTGCTCGCCGGGAACGGCTCCTTCAGGTACTCCGCCCGCACCGGCGCGATCTGCGGGAACAGGCTGAAGTCCGTGAGGTAGCTGTTGATCTTCACGACATCCTCGAACGTCGCGCCGGCGGCCTCGAGCGACAGCCGCAGGTTCTCGAGCGTCTGCCTCGTCTGGGCGACGATGTCGCCGTCGCCGACGACGTTGCCATCGGCGTCGAGTGCGACGGCTCCCGAGCAGCAGACGATGCGCCCACCCGGGGGAGCGATTGTGACCTGCACGTACGGTCCTACCGGTGCCGGCGCTCCCTCGGGGTTGATCGATTCCTTGGTCATCGCGCTATGAGGCCTGGCCCGGGAGCGGGCCGGTCGGTCCGTCGCTCGTGCCGAGCTCGGCCGGGCGCTTGAAGAGCTTCTCTCCCAGCGGGTTGACCTCGAACGGCGCCGTGCCGCGCGGGCGCTGGTCGTCGGCCGCCAGCCGAGCCCGCAGCCGCGCGGTCTCGCCCTCGTCGACCTCGTAGACGAGCGCGTCCTCGTCGACGAGGCGGATCTCGACGCCGTACACCCGTCGCGCCTTCTCGATCGACAGCAGCTCGTCGGTCACGTCGTCGAGCACCGACGCGACCTTGCGCTCCCACGGGAGCCCGTAGCCCCCGCCGCCGTTGGAGGCGAACAGCAGGTGGTCGCCTTTCTTGAGCTTGGCCTTGGTGGTGAACATGCCGAGGTTCTCCTCCTGCGGCGTGCCTGGGTTGAGGATCAGCGTGTTGGGTCCGCCGTTCGTCCCGCCGGCGAGGCCGAACGGGCCGATCCGCTCGCGGTCGCCGAGGACCACGAGCTCGGTGTCGCCCCAGACGGAGAACGAGCGGGAGAGGCCGAAGCCGCCGCGGTACTCGCCGTCGCCGCACGAGTCGACCATGGCCTCGGTGGCCGTGTAGTGCATCGGGTACCAGCGCTCGAGCGTCTCGTTCGGCTGGTTCGACGCGCCGCCGATGAAGATCATCATGTAGTTCGAGTTGCCGTCGGCGTAGGCGCGTGCGCCCTGGCCGCCCTCGAGCCACATGTACGAGACGAACGTCTGGCCGGTCTTCGGGTGCACGCCGCCGGTGCAGAAGTTCTGCAGGTTCACGGTGGCGGCGTGGACGCGGCGCGGGTCGAGGTTCTGGAGCGCCTGGCCCCAGCACGCCATCGCGACCGCGTCGACCTTCTCATACGCGCCGGAGCAGTAGCCGGTGACCGGCGTCGGCTCCTGGACATCGACGCAGGTACCCGGCTTGGAGACGACATTGATCGCGCGGACGACGCCGTGGTTGAGCGGCGCAAGCTCGGGGAAGCAGTGCATCGTCCCGTCGAACGTCGCCGACAGCAGCGCCGGGCGGGCGAAGCCCCACGACGCGATCGGCGCCGGCCCGCACTCGCTCCAGTCCATCGTCACCGCGTCGCCGTCGATCGTCATCTTCAGGTGGACCTTGATCGGCGGCTGGCCCTCGCGCCCGACGTCGCGGTCGCCGTAGTCGGTGAACTCGTACTCGCCGTCCGGGATTCGGCTGACCCAGTCGCGGAACAGACGCTCGGAGTGGTCCATCGTGTCCTCGAACGCGTCGCGGATCGTGTCCGCGCCGAACTTGGCGATGTACTCGTGCAGGCGCCGCTCGGCGAGTCGCCCGGCCTGATACTGCGCGACGCGCTCGGCGACGCGCTCCTGCGGGACCCGGATGTTCATGTCGATCAGGTCCCAGATGGGCTTGACCGGCTTGTCGTTCTCGTACAGCTTGAGCGGCGGCATCCGCAGGCCCTCGGCGTAGCACTCGGTGGCGTGCGGGTTGAAGGTGCCGTGCATCGGCCCGCCGACGTCGGGCCAGTGGCAGAGCGCGATCGCGAACGCGAACACCTCGCCCTCCCAGAAGATCGGCCGGATGATCTTCACGTCGTTCTGATGCGTGCCGCCCGTGTACGGGTCGTTGAAGATGTAGGCGTCGCCCGGGCGGAACTCGCTGACCTCGCGAACGAGGTGCTGCACGGAGGACTCGAACGTCCCCATGTGCGGCGCCTGGTCGCGCTGGCCGTGCGAGACGAGCCGCCCGTCAGGCGTGAGGATCGAAACCGAGTAGTCGTGCCCCTCGGTGATCGTCGGCGCATACGACACGCGCTCGATCAGAGCGCTCGCCTCGTTGCAGATCGCCTTGAAGGCGTTGCGCAGGACCTCGAAGGTGATCGGGTCGTTGCGCAGAGCGGGCGCCGTCGCGGTGGCTGTGGCGGTGGTGGGCTCCATTGTCACACTCCCTGGGTGGCGGGCTGGCCGGCCGCAGCACGGGTGTCCGCCCCGCCTGGGCTCCCGACGTCGATGAGGATGTTGAGGTTGTCGTCCACGTGCAGACTCGTCCCCGGAGGCACGAGCACGGTCGTGTCGTCCTGCTCGATGATCGCCGGGCCATCGATCCGTGCGTCCTTCGCAAGCTGCGAGCGGACGTAGATCGGAGTGTCCACGAACGCCGCCGCCTCCTCGAAGTAGACGGACCGGACCTGGCGCGGCTCGAGCGTGCCCTCCGACTCGGCCTCGAGCTTGAACTCGGTGTCTGGGGTGACGCCGATGGCGGCGGCGCGGGCGTTCACGATCTCGACGGTGGCGAGGTCGCGCTCGAACTTGTAGCCGAACTCGCGTTCGTATTCCTCGCCGTAGCGCTCCTCGATCGCCTCGATCGCCGCGCGGTCGTGCGGGACCTCGTCGATGATCATGTTGATGTACGGCGTCTGCCCGTAGTAGCGGACGTCGAGCGAGAGCTCGATCTGGTGCTCGCCGGCGGCGCGCTCGTGCTCCAGCACCTGGCGCGCCTCGTCCTCGAGCTCGTTGAACACCGCGATGAGCTCCTCGGGTTCGAGCTGGTCGGTCTGCTTGAGCACAGAGCGCAGCAGGTCATGGCGCAGGTCCACCTGGAGGATCCCGAGCGCCGACGTCACTCCCGGTGTGGGCGGCACGATCACCGTGGGGATGCCGAGGTCCTGCGCGATCGCGACCGCGTGCAGCGGTCCGGCGCCGCCGCCGGCGACCAGCGCGAACTCGCGCGGATCCCAGCCGCGCTCGACCGAGATGAGGTGCGTGGCGGAGGTCATGCTGGCGTTGGCGATGCGCAGGATGCCGCTTGCCGTCTCGGGCTCGGAGAGGCCGAGCTCGGACGCGAGCCGGGTGATCGCCTGCTCGGCCAGCTCGGGGTAGATCTCGAGGTCGCCGCCGAGGTAGGTCTCGGGGTCGAGCCGGCCCAGGTAGAGGTGGGCGTCGGTGATCGTCGGCTGCTCGTTGCCCTTGTCGAGGCACGCGGGGCCGGGATCGGCGCCCGCGCTCTGCGGGCCGACGCGCAGCGAGCCGCCCGCGTCAACCCAGGCGATGGTGCCGCCGCCGGCGCCGATCGCGACGAGATCCACGGCCGGGAAGAGGATCGGGATGTTCCAGTCGACGCGCCATTCGGAGGCGATCGACGGCCGGCCCTCGTAGACGAGCGAGAGGTCCGCGCTGGTGCCGCCCATGTCGAAAGTGATGACACTGGCGATGCCGGCGGACTTGCCGATCAGCGCGCCGCCGACGACGCCGCCGGCGGGACCGGAGTGGCAAATGCGGGCGGGCACCTGGCTGGCGGAGCGCGCCGACATGACGCCGCCGCCCGAGTGGGTCACGAGCACCTCGCCGCCGTAGCCCCACTCGCGCAGTGCGCTCACAAGCTGGTCGAGGTAGCGCTCGATCACGGGCATCAGGTAGGCGTTGGCTGCCGCGGTGGAGGTCCGCTCGAACTCGCGGATCTCGGGCAGGATCTCGGCCGAGGTGCACACGCGCACGTCCTCGCCGAGCTCCTCCTGGAGGAGCTGCTTGGTGCGCAGCTCGTGCTCCGGGGCCATGAAGGAGTTGAGGTAGGCGACCGCCACGGACTCGATGCCGCGCTTCTTGAACTTCGCTGCCGCCTCACGGACGCCGCTTTCGTCGAGCTCGGTGAGGACGCTGCCCTCGTAGTCGATCCGCTCGTCGACGGTCAGCACGTTGCGCCGCTGGACGAGTGGCGGGGACGGATCCCAGTTCGAGTTGAAGAGGTCGGGGCGGTTCGCTCGGCCGGCGCCGAGGACGTCGCGCATGCCCTTGGTGGTGACGAGCCCCGTCTTGGCTCCGCGCCGCTCGATGATCGCGTTGGTGGCGATCGTCGAGCCGTGCCTGAACGAGGTCATCTCGCCAGGCTGGATGCCGGCCTTGTCGAGCGCGTTCATCACGCCGCCGATGAAGCCCGGGGGCGTGGACGGCGTCTTGACGCTGGTCAGCTCCTGTGTGTCCTCGTCGTACGCGACGAGATCAGTGAACGTTCCACCGATATCGACCGCCACCCTGACTTTTCTCACGCCGGTCCACTCCTCCCGGCACAGGGCAGCGCACCCGATGTGCCGCATTCGATGACCGTGCCAGTATCAGATTGACCCACGCGGTCCGTCATCGGGAAGATGCCGAAGCCGCAAGCGGGTTTTCCCTCTTTCCGGATTTACGCTGGCGGAGCGCCTTGACAGCGGCGTTACCGTGCCCGCTGAACTTGCGATGAGCGACGGCACCAGCATCGGCATTCTCGACGGCAAGCGCGCCCTCATCACGGGCGCCGCGGGCGGAATTGGGAGCGCGGCGGCGCGCGTCTTCGCCCGCGAGGGCGCGCGAGTCGCGCTCGTGGATCTCGACGAAGCCGCGCTGGCGGAGCTGAGCGAGGAGCTGGCCCGAGCGAGCGGCCGGGCGCCCGCCGACTTCCCGGTGCTGCCCGGCGACGTGACCGAGGCGGCGGAGGTGGACCGCTACATGTCGGTAGCCGTGGAGCGGCTGGGCGGTCTTGACGCGCTGTTCAACAACGCCGGCATCGAGGGCGTCGTGGCCGGCGTCCAGGACTACGACGACGAGGTCTTCGATCGTGTGATGCGCGTCAACGTGCGCGGCGTCTGGCTCAACCTCAAGCGGGCCGTGCAGCTCATGCTCGAGAACGGCGGGGGCGCCGTCGTGAACACATCCTCGGGCGCAGGCCTCCTGGGCCTGCCGTTCATGTCCGCCTACGTGGCCACCAAGCACGCGGTGCTCGGGCTGAGCCGCAGCGCGGCCGTCGAGCTCGCCGGATCCGGGATCCGCGTGAACGCCATCTGCCCGGGACCGGTAGGGACCCGGATGATGGGATCGCTCGCCGAGCAACGCGCGAGCCTGGCCGGGCAGAGCGTAGATGAGGCTCACGCCGATTTCGCGGGACCCATCCCGATGGGTCGCTACGGCGAGCCGGAAGAGGTCGCCGAGACGGTGGCGTTCCTCTGCTCGGACGCCGCCTCGTACATCACGGGCGCGGCGATCACCGTCGACGGAGGCCGCACCGCTCTCTGACGAACGCGGGGGAAATCCCTCCGCTGCCCGCTGGTTTCCCCCGATGCGAGCCCCGGACCGCGCGGATCAGACTGTCCGGCACTGGCCGTGGCGACCTTCTTCGACGAATACCAGGAGCAGCTGTACCGGCACCGCTGGACCTGGGATGACATTCCGTTTTACGAGGGCAAGGGCAAGCGGATGAGCATCGCCGCCCTCCACGAGCTCGACTACCTCGACGTGTACGAGCGGGTGTACGGGCGGAAGATGGGCTGCAACGGCATCGGGAAGCTGCGCGAGGTCGCGCTGACTGTCATCACCCACGTCGAGAACCAGGTCTACGACGAGCGCTATCCGTACGTGTCGGACAGCGCGTTCCTCGAGGCTCACGGGCTCGGCCGGGTGCCGGACATCGACCTCTGCCGCAAGCAGCAGGAGCACTACGCCTCAGTGCTCGAGGGCGAGGGCGTGACCGTCCACTGGATCGACTGGGGCGAGGCGCCGATGGGCGCCTACGGCCCGCTCCAGGCGACCTGGGCCGCACAGGAGCTGCTCGTGCTGAACGGCGGCGCCGTGGTGCCGAAGCTCGGCTGGCATCCGTTCTCGTTCGGCCGCACCGAGTTCCTCGCGCACTGGGCCTTCTGGAACCTCAACATCCCCACGCTGCTCACGATCAGCGGAAAGGGGGCGGTGTGTGAGGCGGGCGCGACGGTCTGGCTCGCACAGGACGTCTTCGTGGTCGGCATCTCGGCCGCCTACAACCGCGCCGGGCTCGACCAGCTCCTCTCGATGGTCAAGCTCACGTCCGGTGTGGACGATCTGAAGGTGCTCACGATCCGCTGCCAGGGCGCGCTTTATTTCGACCGCAACACCGGCGCAAGTGCCCACGTGACCAACCTGCTCGCGCCGCTCGACGTCGACAAGGTGCTGGCCTACAAGCCCGGCATCGACACCGCCACGCTGCTCTGGCTCGAGCAGAACGGCTACGACGTGGTGGAGGCGGACTTCGAGGAGCACGTGAAGAACGACGTCTGCAACCTGAAGATCCTCGAGCCCGGCCGTGTGGTGATGGCCGCCGAAGCGCAGAACACGATCGCCAAGGTGCGCGCAGCCGGCGTCGAGGTGATCGAGGTGCCGTACTCGGGCTTCCAGCACGCGGGCGGCGGCTTCCACTGCACCACGATGGAGATCTACCGCGAACCCGGCCCGCTGATGGCGGACCGCTAGGCGACTGCGATGGCGATCGAGCACAGCGCGGCCACCGAGAGTCAGTACGAGCGCCACCTGGAGGCGCTGCGCGAGCGCGAGTGGACGCTCGACGACATCCCGTTCTACGAGCCGGGGCGCGCCACCGACTTCGCCGACGTCGCCGGGCTCGACTACCAGGACATCTACCCGGAGGTCTGGGGCCGCCGCTGCGGCGAGAACGGGATCGGCCGGCTGCGGGAGGTCGCGATCAGCATGATCACCGACGCCGAGCTGGCCGCCTACGACGAGCGTTATCCCTTCCGCGACGACATCGAGTGGCTCGAGTCGCACGGGCTCCAGCAAGCGGACATCGGCCGGATGCAGGAGGAGCAGGCGCGGTATGCCGAGGCGCTCGAGGGCGCCGGCGTGACCGTCCACTGGATCGACTGGGGCGAGGCGCCGATGTCGGCCTTCGGCCCGATGCAGGCGATGTGGGCGCCGTCCGATCTGTGGGTGATCCGCGGCGGGTCGATCATCCAGAAGACCGGCTGGCACCCGTTCAGCTTCGGTCGCTCCGAGTTCCTCGCCCGCTGGGCCCAGCACCACCTGGGCGTGCCGGTCCTCTATACGGTCGTCGGCAAGGGAGTGCAGGAGCCGGCCACGACGATGTGGTTCGCCGACGACGTCTGGGTCACCGGCATCTCGGCCGCGTACAACGCCGAGGGCAACCGGCAGCTCGAGCCCGTGGTGCGGCGCTCCGCCGGCGACGTCGACCTGGAGGTGCACACGATCTACCTGTCGACCGACCGGTTCGTCGACCGCGACAGCGGCTGCTCGGCGCACCTGACGAACGCGATCTGCCCGCTCGACATCGACAAGGTGCTGCTCTACCCGTCGGCCGTCGACGCCGAGACGCACGAGTGGCTGAAGCAGAAGGGCTACAAGGTCGTGACCGTGGACAGCCGCGAGGAGCAGATCCTCTACACGCCCACCAACACGATTCCGCTCGAGCCGGGCGCGGTCTTCATGGTCAAGGAGGCGAAGCAGGCGGTCGCGGCGGTGCGCAAGGCGGGCGTCGAGGTGATCGAGATCCCCAACGAGGAGTTCAGCCGCATCGGCGGCGCGCTCCACTGCCGCACCCTGCGGGTGCTGCGCGATCCCGGACCGCTGAAGAACACCTAGGAAGCGAGGAGCGACTTGAACCAGATCCATGAGCACGTGATGGCGCCCAAGTCGGGCTACGCCGTCGAGGTGAAGAAGGGGCAGCACCTGCGCATCACCGACATCGAGGGCCAGCAGGTGGTAGACGTCGCGGTGTTCAACGCGGACAACTACCGGGAGAAGCTCTCCACCTCGAACTCCCGTACGCGCTACGTGCCGCCGGAGGGCCAGGAGTACATCCCGCGCGATCACCTCACGGAGGGCGACCACCTGATGTCGACGCTCTGCCGCCCGATGATGACCATCGTCAAGGAGACCCCGGAGCCGAAGGGCATCCACGACACGCACAACCGCATGTGCAACCGCTTCCTGTTCGAGTCGCACGGCGGTGTGTCGCAGGACGGCTGCCACGAGATCATCAGCAAGGCCGTCGCGCCGTACGGGATTCTGCCCGAGGACATCCCGGACACGCTCGACGTCTTCATGAACTACCAGCACAACTGCGAGAAGCACCGCTGGGAGATCCTCTTGCCCGTGTCGAAGCCGGGCGACTACATCGAGTTTCGGGCCGAGATGGACGTGCTGGTCGGGTTGTCGAATTGCCCCGAGGACCAGCTCACGGATTGCAATGCCCGCAATTGCACGCCGATGAAGATCGAAGTCTTCGAGCCCTAAACCGCCGCGCGTACGCCTTCGCCGACAGCGTCCATCGCCTCGTTCGCCCGGCCAAGCACGCCGACCATGGTGAAGAAGCCGTGCATAACGTCGTCGTAGCGGAGCAGCGTCACCGGGACGCCCGCCTCCTCGAGCCGCTGTGCATACGCGAGGCTGTGGTCGCGCGTGGGATCGTGGCCGGCGACGATGATCAGCGCCGGCGGTAGGCCCGACAGGTCGGGGGTGCGTAGTGGGCTGACGTCCGGCGAATCACGATCCACGGGCGGCGGCGCGTAGCGCTCCCAGCACCACGCCATGTCCGCGGTGCCGAGCGGGAAGGCGTCGGCGTGCTCAGTGAAGGAGGGCGCGTCCATCGTGTGGTCGGCCACCGGATAGACGAGAACCTGGAGGGCCAGCGGCGGCCCGCCGTTGTCGCGGGCGTGGATCGCGGTGAGCGTGGCGAGCGTCGCGCCCGCACTGTCGCCCATCACGATCAACCGGCCACTGTCGTCGTGCGACTCCGCCACTGCTCTAAGTGCTGCATCAGCGTCCTCGACGGCAGCGGGGAAGGGGTCCTCCGGCGCGAGGCGGTAGTCGACGCTGATCACGTCGCACCCGGTGACAACGCTGACCGCGCGCGCCACCCGGTCGAACTCCTCGAGGCCGCCCACCACCCAGCCGCCGCCGTGGAAGTACACGATCGTCCCAGGCGAGGGGTCGGCAGATGGCCCGTAGCGGAGGGCGGGGAGCGCCCCCGCGGGTCCGGGCAGCTCCAGTTCGACCACGCTCGCCACTTCGGGCGGCTCGCCCGGCAGTCCGCGCTGGCGCGCCAGCATGGCGGCGCGAGCCTCTTCCGGAGTCATCTCGGAGAAGCGCTTGACGCCCGCTTCCCGGAGCCTGCGGAGCAGCGCCTCGGCTTCAGGATGAAGCTGCATCCAGCTGCGCCGGCGCGTGCTGCTCAAGGAAGTCCGTGACCACGCGGATCGCTTCGTCCGGCTGTTCCAGCTGCAGCATGTGGCCCGCCCCGGAGACGGTCGCGCTGCTGCCGTCGGGCAGTCCCGCCAGGAAGTCGTCGGCGTAACGCGGCGGCACGAACGCGTCCTCCTCGCCGAACACCACGAGCGTGGGGGCGACGATCCGATAGAGGCGCGTCCGCAGCCGCCGGTCCGGGATTGGCCAGAGGAACTTGGCGACGCTCGTCAGGGCCTGCGCCAGCGTGACGAGCTTCTCCACATTCCCGTCAAGAGTGGTGGTGTCCGCCTCGCCGCTCGCCTTGCTCGGGTCGAGGTAGAGCAGTCCCGGCATGTCGACGTACGGCAGCGCGAACAGGTCGGTGACCGGATACTCGTCGTTCCAGAGTCCGATCGGGGAGAGCAGGGTCAGCGACGCGACGGCATCCTGGCGGCGCGTGGCGAGCTCGGCGCCGACCATCGCGCCGAACGAGTGGCCCACCACCGCCAAGGACGAGATCCCGAGCGCGACCAGGATGTCGTCGTAGTGCTGCGCCAGGTCGTGCACGTCCATGAGGTCGACCAGCTCGCTCGTGTCGGCGAACCCGGGGGATACCGGCGCGACGACGTCATAGGTCTCGGTCAGCGCCTGCACGAGTGGGTCCGACGCGTCGAACCCGAAGACGCCGTGGAGCCACAGGAGCGGCGGTCCGTCGCCGGCCCGGTGGATCACCTGGTCGCGCCCGCTGGCGAGCGTAAGGGTCTCGGTGGTGAAGTTCGTCTCGCTCATGACTCAGGCCAGGGCGCTCGGGGTCATGGGCGCGGGATGGGCCGGGTTCTCCATCGTGGTGTTCGGCCACCAGTGGTCATCCCACTCGCTGAAGCGGTCGCGCAGCTGCGGGATCACGTCCTCGGCGAAGCGCCGGGTGTTGTACATGACGGTGTCCTTGCGCATGTTCCCGTAGTGCATGAGCACCATCAGGTGCCCGACGTTCATGACGTCGGCCATCTCGTTGATCTTCGCCGCGACCGTGTCGGGGCTGCCCGCGAGCACATAGCCGCGGTCGATGATGTCCTTCCAGGTGAGGTTCGCGAACTCGCGCTGGGCCGCGGCGTGCGCGAGCGTGCTCTGCAGCCCGCGCCGGATTGTCGGGATGGTCGCGTAGCCGGGCGGCGTGGCAAAGCCCGGGTACATGTGCAGGCAGCGGTTGTAGAAGTAGAGCGCGGGCTCGGCGTACAGCTCCTCGGCCTCCTTGTCGTCCTCGGCGACGCCGATGAACTGGAGGAAGCCGGCGCGGTAGGGATTGCGCTCGAGGCCATGCTTGTCGATCGTCTCCCAGTAGCCGTCGAAGTTCTTGCGGCCGCGCTCGAAGCCGAAGTAGGACAGATAGGCGTACAGGAAGTTGTTCTCGGCGCACATGTCCCACGTCTCGACGCTGCCCGCGCCGGGGACCCAGACCGGCGGGTGCGGCTCCTGGACCGTCCGAGGCCAGATGTTGACGTAGCGGAGCTGGGTGTACTTGCCGTTGTAGGCGAACGGCTGCTCGGACTTCCAGGCCTTGAGGATCAGGTCGATCGCCTCGCGATAGCGCTCGCGCAGCGTCGCGGGGTTCATCCCGTAGCAATAGGTCGAGTCCATCGGCGTCCCGACTGGGAAGCCGGCAACGATGCGCCCGCCCGAAATCGAGTCGAGCATCGCCATCTCCTCCGCCACCCGGATCGGCGGGTTGTAGAGCGCCACCGAGTTGCCCATCAGCACGATCTTCGTATCGCGGGTACGGCGGGCGAGCGACCCGGCCATGATGTTCGGAGAGGGCATCAGGCCGTAGGCGTTCTGGTGGTGCTCGTTCACGCAGATGCCGTCGAAGCCCACCTCGGCCGCGTACTCGAGCTCGTCGAGGTACTCGTTGTAGATCTCGTTGCCCTTCTGCCTGTCAAACAGCTCGCTGGCGGGCGGATCGACCCAGACTCCGCGGTAGCGCTGACGGAAGTCGTCCGGCAGGTCGGGATACGGCATCAGATGGAACCAGTGGAACTTCACGGCGGATCCAAACTCCCGTCCGGGTTAGAGGACCCGCCGAGTCTAAGCCCACCCGACGGGGTCAAAACCCGCGTGTTGGGGCGGGAAATCCCGCCGCTGGGGGCGCTGGCGTTGACCGCCGGATGGGCGGCTCCGTACCATCGCGGCACGTGACCGTCGTCGACGCGCACACGCATTTCATCCCGCTCGAGTTCGTCGATTTCCTGCGCTCGGGGGAGGGCCCGCCGGACGTGAAGGTGGTCGACCGCGAGGGCAAGCCGCCGCTGATCGAGCACTCGAACGGGCTCGCCTACCCGGTCTTCCCGCTCTTCCACGACGCCGCGGCGAAGCTCGATCAGATGGACGGCGACGGCATCGACGTGTCGCTCTGCTCGATCGTCCCATCGATGTTTCTGTACGACGCCGAGCCTGCGGACACGGTGCGCGCCCACCGAGTGATCAACGATGCCGGGGCGGCCTACGCCGAGGCGTCCGGGGGACGGATCGCCGTGCTCGCCACGGTGCCGCTGAATGATCCGGCGGCGGCCGCGGAGGAGCTGCGACGCGCCTGCGGCGAGCTCGGCCTGTGCGGGGTGGAGATCGGACCGAGCGTGGGCGACGCGATGATCGACGCGCCCGAATTCGAGCCCTTCCTGGCGGCGGCCGAGGAGCTCGGCGTGACCGTGATGGTGCATCCGTATCTGAACATGGTCGCCAAGCCGGGGCCCGACCTCGAGGGCTTCCACCTCTCGAACGTGGTCGGCAACCCATACGAGACGTGCGTCGCCGCGAGCCGTCTGATCGTCGGCGGCGTGCTCGACCGGCATCCGGGATTGCGCTTCCAGCTCGTGCACGCCGGCGGCTCTTTCCCGTACCAGCTCGGCAGGCTCGAGCACGCATACGGCGCGCGCGAGGAGACGAAGTCCGTGGCGCAGCGCAGCCCGCTCCACTACCTCGAGCACTTCATGTTCGACACAGTGATCTTCGACGAGCGTTCGCTGCGCTTCCTGCTCGACCTCGCGGGCCCGGACGCGCTCGTATTCGGCACGGACCTGCCGTTCGACATGGCCGACGTGTCCGCGCTCGAGACGCTGCCGCGCATCGCGGCGGACGATGTGGTGGCGAAGGTGCTGGGTGGGAACGCCCTGCGCGCCTACGGCGTGCCGGACCCCGCGGTCAGCCGCTAGACGTCGAGCTGGGAGGGATCGACGAGATGGCGGGCAACGGCGATCGCCCCTGCGTGAGCGCGGTTGCGCGCGCCGAGCTTGCGGCTGATGGTCGCCACCTGGCGCTCCACCGTCTTCGTGGCGAGGAACAGCGTTGCCCCGATCTCGGCGTTGGTGCGTCCCGCGGTCATCAGGGCGAGCACGGCACGCTCGCGCGAGCTCAGTCCGGCGCCGCCCTGCTCGCTCCCCGCGGTCGGGAAGCTCGCCACCTTCGCGCCGCGCGCCACCGCGCGCACGGCCTCTGTCAGCTCGTCCGCGGTCACGGACTTCGGCACGACGCCGCTCGCGCCGCTTTCAATCGCCTCGGCCTCGCGGCCCGTCTCGTAGTCCGCGAGCAGCAGCACGGCACAGTCGGGGATCGTCGCCTTCAGCTCCGCAACGGTCCGCTCGAGCTCGCCCTCGGCGAGATGCGCGTCGATCAGCAGGACGTTGGGATGGAGGCGCCGCACCTGGCCGCGTGCCTCTTCGACAGTGGCGGCCTCACCGACCACGCGAATGCCGCCCGCACGTTCGAGGAGCGCCACCAGGCCCGCCCGGGTGAGCGAGTGCTGCTCCGTGATGAAGAGGCGGAGATTCGACGGCGCCGCCGTCGTCATATCAGCCGGGTCCTCGGCCGCCCGCCCCGGTTCCGGGGTGTCCCGGACGCCGACAAGCTGGAAGGTCACGGTCGTCCCGCGGCGCGGCGTGCTATCGACGGTGAGCATTCCGCCAAGGGCCTGCGCCCGCTCGCGCATGAACGAGATGCCGGTGCCGCCGCTGCCCTCGACGTCGTCGAGGTCGAAGCCATCGCCGTCGTCGGTCACGCTCAGCTCGAGGTCGCGGTCGACCTTGAGGACCACCTCGATCCGGCGGCCGCCCGAATGCAGGCGCGCGTTGGCGAGTGCCTCCTGGAAGATGCGGTAGCTCGCACGGCGCACCGCTCCGGAGAGCCCCGCCGTGTCGCCCTCGATGTGAAGCGTCGGCACCGGATCGAGCTCGCTGAAGCCGGACACGGTGGACTCGATCGCCTCGCCGAGCAACTGGAAGTCGAGCCCACGCGGCGTCAGGTCCGCGACCGCGCGGCGGACGTCGGCCAGCTCGAGCCACACGAGCTCGCGCACCCGGCGAGCCTCCTCGCTGGCTGTCTCGTCACTTGCCGCGAGCCGCTGCTCGAGGCCCTCGGCGATCGCGTCGATCGCGGGAACCGTCTGCGCGACCGTGTGGTACACGTCGCGCGCCACACGCGCCCGCTCGGATTCGACGGCCTCGTGGCGGATCAGCGTCCGCATGCGCTCCTGCGCCCGGAGGTTGCCGATGAAGGCCGCGACCTGATCGGCCACCTGCTGCGCGATCGGCAAGTCGTGGTCGCCGTAGAAGCCCACCTGCCGGCTCACGAAGTTGAGCACCCCGAATGGCCGGCCGCCGAGGCGGAGCGGAACGCTGAGCAGCCCGTGGAAGCCGGCGCGGGCGATCACGCGGTCTTCGCGGCCGACGATGCGGGGATCGTTCGCGAGGTCGGCCGAGACGAGCGGGCGGTTGGTCATCACCACGTGGCGGAGGCCGACGTCCTCGAACGGGATGATCACGCCCTCGCCGGGGACGATCGGGGAGGTGGCGACCGCGAAGCGCTCGAACGCGCGTCCCTCGCAGGTGAGCAGGTAGGCGCTGAGCCGGTCGTGGTCCAGCAGCCGCTTGGCCTCCGAAGCGAAGGTGGCCATCAGCGCGGCCGTGTCGCTCGCTCCCTCGACCGCCACGGGGGAGGGAAGGACGTCGCCGACGCCCTGTCCCGCAAGGAGGCCCACGCCACAGGCCACGACGGGCGCGGCGTTTGTGAGCAGCTCGAGGTCCGCAGCGCGTTCGTCGACCTCAAGCACTCCGAGGCTCATGCCGCCCGCGTGCAGGCCGACCAGCGCCCGTCCTTCGAACACTTCGATTGGCTCGGAGAGGACCGCGGCGCGCTGCAGCTCGCGCTGCGGGATGTGGGGAAGGTCCCGGCCGGGGGCATAGCGAGCGAGCTCTTCGAGGCCGTCCGAGGTGATTGCCCACAGGCGCACCGCTGGCGGGTCGGCGTCGTCGAGAGGCTCCTCCAGGGCGGCCGCGATCACCATGCACAGCTGCTTGAAGTCCGATGCGGCCGAGACGCCGCGCGCGAGCCGTGCGAGCTCCACGTAGCGCCGCTCGATCCGCTCATCGAGGTCGGCTAAGTGCCGCACACCCATCGCGTAATGTTACCCGCTGCTCCCTCATTGGTCCAATGTATTACGATTGCGCCGAGGAGGAGACTCGCGTCGTGAAACCACCGCCCTTTGACTATAAGGACCCGCGCTCGCTCGATGAAGCGGTTTCCGTCCTGAGCGAGTGTGGCGAGGACGGGAAGGTGCTCGCCGGCGGTCAGAGCCTCGTGCCTCTGCTCAACTTTCGGCTCGCCCAGCCATCTGTGATCGTCGACGTGAACCGCGTCGAGGAGCTCTCGTACCTGCGCCGCCGGGACGGTCGTCTCCAGATCGGGGCGCTCTGCCGGCAGGCGCGACTCGAGCAGTCGCCGGTCGCCCACGAGGGCTGGGGCCTCCTCGGCGACGCCCTCAAGCTGGTCGCCCACCCGCAGATACGGAACCGCGGCACGGTCGGCGGCTCGGCCGCACACGCCGACCCTGCGGCGGAGCTCCCAGTGGCGCTGGCCTGCCTCGACGCGCGCTTCAAGGCGCGCTCTTCGCGCGGCGAGCGCACGATCGAGGCGAGCGACTTCTTCGTCACTCACCTCACCACCACGCTCGAGCCCGATGAGCTGCTCGTCGAGGTCGAGGTGCCCGCTCTGCCCGAGGGCACGGGTCACGCGTTCGAGGAGTACTCCCGCCGCCATGGCGACTTCGCACTCGGCGGGGCGGCCGTGCTCTACACGAAGAACGGCGGCGACACCTGCGCCGAGGCGCGAATCGCGCTGCTCGGCGCGGCCGACACCCCCATCCGAGCGCGCGAGGCCGAGGCGCTGCTGAAGGGCAAGCGTCTCGACGAGGAACTCGCTGCCGAGATCGCGAGCGTCGCGACCCGCGACATCGACCCCACGGGCGACATCCACGGCTCCTCGGGCTACCGCAAGCGCCTGATCGAGGCGATGGTTCGCCGCGCGCTCCTGAAGGCGGCGGCGTGAGCCTGCGGCGCGTCGCGATCGAGATCAACGGGAAGACCTACGAGCGCGAGATCGAGCCGCGCCTCCTGCTCTCGGATTTCATCCGGCACGAGGCCGGGCTAACCGGCACGCACGTTGGCTGCGAGCACGGCGTCTGCGGCGCGTGCACCGTGCAGATGGACCGCGAGCCGGTGCGCTCGTGCCTGATGCTCGCCATTCAGGCCGACGGGCACTCGCTCCGCACGGTCGAGAGCCTGGCGAACCCGGACGGGACCCTGCATCCGCTTCAGCAGGCATTCCACGAGTCGCACGCGCTCCAGTGCGGCTTCTGCACGCCGGGCTTCCTGATGTCGATCGAGCCGATGCTCGCCGAGGCGCGCCACTACGACGACGCCCAGATCCGCGAGCTTCTGGCGGGCAACCTCTGCCGCTGTACCGGGTACCAGAACATCGTCTCCGCCACCGCGCTCGCCGCCAACCGCATGTCAGCGGAGCCCGAGGAGTGACCACCGACGTCCTCGCCAGTGTGGCGCGCCACATCGACGAGGACGAGCTCGTCGAGCTGGCCCTGGCGCTCGGGAATCTCGACAGCCCGACGGGCGAGGAAGGCGCCGCGTCCGACCACGTCTTCGAATGGTGCGAGGCGCAGGGCTTCGAGCCGCGTCGCCTGGGTCTCTTCCCGGACCGGGCGAACGTCGTCGCGCGCATCCCCGGTGCGGGCGGCGGTGAGAGCCTGCTGTTCAACAGCCATCTCGACACCACGATCGCCAAGGAGGAGTGGCTCACCACTCCGCGCTCCGCGGCGCCCGAGCACCACACCGCGTGGCGCGAGGGCCGCCAGCTGATCGGTAACGGCATCGTCAACAACAAGGGCGTGATGGCCACCTGGATGATCGCCTGCAAGGCGCTTAAGGCGGCCGGCATCCGGCTCAAGGGCGACCTGCTGATGACGATGGTCGTCGGCGAGATCGGCCTCGAGCCCGTGGACGAGTTCCAGCCGCCGCAATACATCGCGAAGGAGGCGGGCGCACGCTACATCGTCAACCGCGGCGTGACCGCCGACTGGGCGGTGGTGGCGGAGGGGACGAGCTTCGCGCTCTGCTGGGTGGAGGCGGGCAAGGCGTTCTTCAAGGTGAGCGTGCACGGCGACGAGCCGCCGCTCTACACGCCCTATCTGCCGCGGCCGACCGGCATCGTGGACTCCCCGAACGCGATCGTGCGCTCGACGGCGGTGATCCAGGCGATCGAGGAGTGGGCGTACGCCTACGAGCAGGAGCACACGTACAGCTGCCCGGGCGGCGCCGTGGTTCCGAAGGTGAGCGTGAACGCGGTGCGCAGCGGCGTGCCCTACAAGATCACGAAGACCCCGTCGATCTGTCTCCTCTACGTCGACGCGCGCATCACGCCGCAGCAGGACCCGCGCAGCGTGCAGCGCGAGCTCGAGGCCGCGATCGCGGCCGCGGGAGTACCTGCGACCGTGGAGCCGATCGCGTATCGCCGCGGCTACGAGGCCACGGGGGTGGAGCCGCTCGTCGAGCGTGTGGAGATGGCCCACGAGCGGGTCATCGGCGGCGCTCCCGGCCGCCCGATCGAGGCCATCACGAGCATGTGGCGCGACAGCAACGTGTTCATCGAGGCCGGCATTCCCACGGTCGTCTACGGCCCGGGCGCGAGCGTGGGCGGCGGCAACTTCGCGATGGAGATCGACGCTCTCACCACCGCCGCAAACGTGTACGCGGCGATCGCGATCGAGGTCTGCGGGCTGGCCTAATCGTCATCCATCCCCGTCACGCTGGTGCTCAGCGAACGGGGGTCGCGCAGTCCCCACGAACCGCTCTCGACCGCGTCGAGGAAGTGCTCGACGACTGCGTTGAAGACCTCGGGTTCCTCGAGGTTGCAGGTGTGGCCCGTACGCGGGAGGAAGCTGAGGCCAGCGCTCGGGATCGTCCGCTTGAGCATCAGGTCGGCCTCGAGGCAGCCCTCGTCCTCGTCTCCGGCGAGGATCAGGAACGGCACGCTGATCGCGGCGAGCTCGTCGCGCATCTCGTAGAGTGAGGGACGCAGGCGCTGGACGCCGAGCATGGTGAGCTCCGCGCCTCGTGCGTCGTGCTCCGCGAGCTGGTCGGCGAACAGCTGCCAGCCGTCGGGGTTCTTGTTCTGGAATTGCACCCGGGCCGGTCCGACCGCGTAGCGCTCCGCCACGGCGGGCGTGCCCTCGTCCCGGAACGCGCGGGCGATCGCCTCGCATTCCCTGCGGAAGCGCGGGTTCGCCTCCGGCTGTGCCCCGTACCCAACGCCTCCGATCGCCGTGGCCGTGACGCGGTCGGGATGGCGCAGCGCGAGGTGGAGCGCGCAGAAGCCGCCCATCGAGACTCCGACCACGTGAGCTTGCTCGGCGCCGGCGGCGTCGAGCACGGTGAGCGCGTCCGCGGCGGCGCGCACCTGCGAGTAGGCAGCCTCGTCCTCCGGGACGTCCGAGGGCGGGTAGCCGCGGGCGTTGTAGACGATGCAGCGGTAGCGGTTCGCGAAGTGCTCGACCTGGGGAGCGAAGCTGCGCTGGTCGCCCGCGAACTCGTGGATGAAGAGGAGAGGGTGGCCCGAGCCGTGCTCCTGCCAGTCGAGCTCGATGCCGTCGTCGGTCCGGGCCTTTGGCATTCGTATTACCGTACACGTGTGCCCGGAAGATCGGACGCCGGCCTCGTGGTGGACCGCCGCGACGACGGCGTGGTGCGGCTGTGGCTCGACCGGCCGGAGAAGCGTAATGCGCTTCATCGCCCGCTCGTGACCGCACTGACAGAGCAGTTCGCCGACCGCCGTGCGCGCGTGTTCGTCCTCGGCAGCCACTCGCCCGGGGCGTTCTCGGGCGGCGCCGACCTCTCG
Source organism: Thermoleophilaceae bacterium (assembly GCA_036555755.1). Classification (GTDB taxonomy): domain Bacteria; phylum Actinomycetota; class Thermoleophilia; order Solirubrobacterales; family Thermoleophilaceae; genus JAICJR01. Next base: position 48,318 of record DATBKS010000246.1, on the reverse strand, counting down.
CTCGACGACTCCGAGCGCACGGAGGTGAGCGACCTTCTTTACGCGCTGTACGTGACGATGCTCGACAGCCCGGCTCCGATCATCGCGACGCTCGACGGGCCGGCGGTGGGCGGCGGCGCCCAGCTCGCGCTCGCCTGCGACATCCGCATCGGCGGCAGCAGGGCGAGCCTACGCTTCGTGGGCCCGGGCCACGGCCTCGCGGTGGGGGCGTGGGGACTGCCGGCGCTCGTGGGCCGCGGACGCGCGGTGGAGCTCTGCCTCAGCATGAGGACGGTGGGGGCCGAAGAGGCGCTCGCCATCGGCCTGCTCGATCGTGTCGAGCCGGACCCGTTTGAGGCCGCGCTCCGGCTCGCCGGCGAGATCGCGATGCTCGATGCCGCGGCGGTGGCGCGCGTGAAGTCGGTGGCCCGCACCGCAAGCGGCGTGCTCGCGGCGCTCGAGGAGGAGCGGACGGGCAACCGGGAGTCGTGGTCTGGGTCGGTGAGCGGGCTGTGAGGGAGCCGGACCCGCGCACGCTCGACGCCTGGCGGCGCCACCTCGGCCGCGAGCCCGACCCGAACGCGCTCCTGGCCGAGCTGACGGCCGGGTCGCTGCCCGAGGCGTTCCATGCCACCGCGATGGCCGGACCGGACCAGCCAGCGCTCGATGTCGACGGCGTCAAGCGAACGCACGGCGAGCTCGACGAGGCCGCCGGGCGCTACGCCGCGTACCTGCGCGAGCTGGGTGTCCGCCGTGGCGACGTCGTGCTGTTCTCGGCGCCCAGCTCGATGGCGATGATCGAGGCGTACCTCGGGATCCTGCGCGCCGGCGCCACGGTGCTGCTCGCCAATCCGGCCTACACGAAATCCGAGCTGCGGCACCTGGTCGGGCACAGCGGGGCGTCGGCGGCCGTGGTCGCGGACCCCGTGTTTGCCACGGCTGCCGAGCTGGCCGAGGAGCTGCCCGGGCTCGAGCTCGTGATCGACGCCGTCGTGCCCGAGCCGCCCGGGCTCGAGCCGCTGCCGGTCGAGCGAACCGGCTCGGATGAGGTGGCGTTCCTCGCCTACACCTCGGGCACCACCGGCAGGCCGAAGGCCGTCCCGCTCACGCACGCCAACGCCCTGTCGTCGATGCGGGCGGTGATGCTCGCTTGGCGCTGGAGCGCAGACGACGTGATGGTCCATTCGCTCCCGCTCTTCCATCAGCACGGCCTGGGCGGCGTCACTGCCACGCTGCTGTCGGGCGCGCGCGGTGTGATCGGCGCGAAGTTCGACCCCGATGCGATCTGCGAGACGATCGAGCGCGAGCGCGGCACCGTGCTGCTCGCGGTTCCCGCGATGTACGAGCGCTTCGTCGCGTCCGAGGCGTTCAGGGCCAAGCGGCTCGCCTCGCTGCGGCTCCTGGTGTCCGGCTCGGCTCCGCTCAGCCCTGCCATGGCCGCGCGCGTGGAGGAGCTGGTCGGCCAGATCCCGCTCGAGCGCTATGGCACCACCGAGAGCGGGCTCGATGTGTCCAACCTCTACGACGGCCCGCGCAAGCCCGGCAGCGTCGGCCTCCCGTTCCCGGGGATCGAGATGGCGGTGGTGGACGGCGAGGCGCAGCCCGTGGCCGACGGCGACGAGGGCGAGATCGTCGTTCGTGGCCCGCAGGTCTTCGCGGGATACCGCGACAACGAGGAGGCGACGGCGGAGTCCTTCTACCAGGGCGGCTGGTTCCGCACGGGCGACATCGGGCGGATCGACCCCGCGGACGGGTTCCTCTCGATTACCGGTCGCGCGAAGGAGCTGATCATCACGGGCGGCCTGAACGTCTATCCGCGCGAGATCGAGCTCGCGCTCGAGGAGTCGCCGGAGGTGGTGCGCGCCGCTGTCGTCGGCGTGCCGTCGGCGCGCTGGGGTGAGGAGGTGGTGGCGGCGGTGGTCCGTGCTCCCGGCACAGACCTCTCGGAGGACGCTCTGATCGCCTTCGCCGGCGAGCGGCTCGCCCCGTACAAGCGGCCGAAGCGGGTCGTATTCCTGGAGGAGTTCCCCGTGAACCACATGGGCAAGGTCATCCGCTCTGAGCTGACGAAGCTGGTGTCGGAGTGAGCGACGCCGAGTTCGCGGAGGCGCTGGCCGCCTACCGAAGGCTCGTCGAGCGGGCGTCCGAGGCGCTGGCGGCGGCGGCCGAGGACGAGGGACCGGCCGAGCTGGAGCTCGACCCAGACCCATGTCCCTGACGCCGCTGCTCGCCGACCCGGCGCTGGCGCGCGCCGCCCTCGATCGGGGCGAGGTGGGCGTGGTGGAGCTGACCCGGGCGGCGCTCGACCGCGCGGCGCAGATGCAGCCGGCGATCGGCGCGTTCAGCGAGCTCACGCATGAGTTCGCGCTCGAACATGCCGAGCGCGTGCAAGAGTCCCTGCGCTCCGGCGCTGCCCGCGGCCCGCTGGCCGGCCTGCCACTCGGAGTCAAGGACGTGATCGACGTCGCAGGCGTGCCCACCCGGCTCGGCACGCCGCGTGCCGGCCATCGCATCCCCGCCGCGAGCGCGCCAGTCTGCTCGGCGCTTGCGGCCGCTGGCGCGGTGATCGTCGGCAAGACCGCGACGCACGAGCTCGCCTACGGCATGACCACTCCCGCCGCGCGCAACCCACGCGACCCGTCGCGCATCCCCGGCGGCTCGAGCGGTGGCTCCGCGGCCGCCGTCGGCGCCGGCATCACCGCGCTCGCTCTCGGCACCGACACGAACGGGTCCATCCGCGCACCCGCCGCCCACTGTGGCGTGGTCGGCTTGAAGCCCACGCGCGGGGCGCTGTCCCGCGAGGGCGTGGCGGAGCTGGCGTGGACGCAGGACACGGTCGGCCTGCTCACGCCGGACGTCGCCACTGCCGTGCACGCTTGGGCCGCGCTCAGCCCAGGCCCCGAGGCGGAGCGCAGGGAGTGGCGGGTCGGAGTCGACCACGGCGTGATCGGGCAGGCGGCGCCGGACGTGGCCGCCGCGGTGGGCTCTGCGTTCGAGCAGCTCGAGCTGACCCTTGTGGAGGTGAGGCTGCCCGACGTGCGCCTCGCAGGCTCGGCCTCTGTTCTCGCAATCATGGCCGAGGCCGCGCTGGCCTGGCGGGAGGAGCTGAGCGCCGACCCCGAGGGTTTCGGGCCGGCGGTGCGGGCGGCGCTCACGGCCGGCGCCGAGGTCGGGCAAACCGCCTATCTGCATGCGAAACGGGCTCGCGTGCGCGTGTGCGCGCGTGTGAGGGAGCTGTTCGAGCGTGAGCGGCTCGACGCCATCGCACTGCCCACGGTTCCCGTCACACCCACGCCGGCAGGGGTTGAGCGGGTCACGGTCAACGGGCGCGAGCGGGCGGTGGAGTCGCTCCAGTCGGAGTTCACCTCGCTCGCCTCGCTCACCGGCCAGCCGGCGCTGTCGCTCCCGTGCGGCGCCGGTGAGGCGGGGCTGCCGGTGGGGCTGCAGCTGCTCGGACGCGCTCACCGCGAGGCGGAGCTGCTTGCGCTCGCGGCTGACGCCGAGGCCGCGATTCCCGCCCTTCCTCGTTTCGTATAACGTTGGACATATAACGGCAGCGAGCGAAGGAGGAGAGGGTGGATCTCGGCTTGCAGGGCTCGACCGTGCTGGTCACAGGGGCGAGCAAGGGCATCGGACGGGCGTCCGCCCTCGCTCTCGCCGAGGAAGGCTGCGACGTCGTGATCAACGCGCGCACACCCGAGGATCTCGAGCAGACGGCCAAGGAGCTGGCCGATGCCACCGGCCAGAAGGTCGTTCCGATCGCTGGCGACATGAGCGACCCCGACGAGGTCGAACGGGTCGTGAAGGAGGCGATCGACGCTCTCGGCAAGATCGACATCCTCGTGACGTGCGCGGGCTCGTCGCCCGGCGGCCTGATCGAGGAGCTGACCGAGGAGCACTGGCGCGTGAGCCTCGGCCTCAAGTTCATGGGCTACGTCCGCTCCTGCAAGGCGGTGCTCCCGCACATGCGCGAGCGGGGCAGCGGCAGCATCGTGCTCGTGGTCGGCAATGACGGGCTGAAGCCGAGCTACTGGGAGGTCACCGCCGGTGCGGCCAACGCCGCCGACATCAACTTCGCGTCGTCCGCGGCCGAGCAGTACGGCCGCTACGGCGTCAGGGTCAACACGGTCAACCCGGGCCCCGTGAACACCGATCGCTGGGATGGCCTCGAGAAGGCGTTCGCCCGCGACAAGGGCGTGGACCAGGCCCGCGCGCACGAGCTCGCGGTGTCGAGCATTCCGTTCGGGCGCATCTGCGAACCCGAGGAGGTGGCGAACGTGGTCGCCTTCCTGGCCTCGCCGCGCGCGAGCTTCGTAAACGGCGCGCACATCCCGATCGACGGTGCGCAGCGCAAGGCGTTGATGGACCTGTAGGAGCGGCGGCTCGGTGGCGACGAGCGTTGAGCTCCACGACACGCAGGTCGGCTTCCTCGACCGGGTGGTGCAGGACGGCGGGCACGGCGCGACTCGCGAGGAGGCGCTGCGTGCGGTGCTCGTGGAGCACGTGAACGACCGGCTCGGCGGCGCGGACGGCTACGTCGGCGGCAGCGCGCAGCTCGACGTGCTGGAGACCGCCATGCCGGCCTACGGCGAGAAGCGCTGGGAGCTGACGCTCGAGCCCATCACGGGCAAGGCGGTGCCGGTGATGCGCGGCGAGGTGCTGCGGATCGAGCAGGCCGAGGGGGGCACCTGCGTGGACTTCAACGCCTTCAACCTCCACGACCACAAGGAATTCCTCGACTGCGGCTTCACGAGGAGCTTCCAGTCATTCGACCCGCGCAAGGGGGAGTTCATATGGACGAACGCCCCGCGCGGGCGGCCGATGTTCTCGATTCTCGAGATCGCCGACACGTGTGAGCTCGACATCGTCGGACACCGCTGCAACCGGGTGCTCCAGGAGCTCGGCTGGGGCCTCACAACGCACGCGAACTGCCAGGACTCGCTGGCCGAGGCGATGCGCGAGTACCGGCTGACGCCGGACGACGTGCACGATTCCTTCAACCTCTGGATGGCCACCACCATCGACGACAGCGGCCGCCGCAAGTTCAAGTGGAACCCCGCGCAGAAGGGCGACCGCATCGATCTCCTGGCGATGTTCGACGTGCTTGCCGTGGCGGTGATCTGTGGGCTCGGGGACCTCGTCGGGATCAACAACTACACGGTCACCCCGATCAAGCTCGAGGTCTACTCGGCGTCCCCGGACACCGAGCGGCTCGTCGACTCGATCGAGGAGCGCTGGGGCCGCATGGAGAGTCAGGTCACCTCCGACGACCTCGAGGGAACGCCGGTGCTCGCTACCCGCGGGCTGACGGCGGATCCGGACTACGTCCCGAATTACCGCCCCGCGCCGGGCGCCCTGACGCTGGATATCGAGCTGAGCGACCAGGAGCACCAGCTGCTGGACGGGCTGATCGCAACCGGTGTCTACGGGCGCAACGAAAGCGAGGCGGTGCGCGCTGCCTTCATGCGCTGGTGCAACTCGCACGTGACGCGCATTCGCCGCCCCTTCGTCGACTTCACGGGAAAGGCCGCATGACGACCATCGACGTTCACACGCACTACCTGCCCGGGAACATGGTCGCCGCGCTCGAGCGCCGCAGCGAGCTGCCTCGGATAAGCGACGGCCCGCAGGGCAAGATGATCGAGTACGGCGAGGGCAACATCCACCCGCTGCAGGACGACATGCGGGACCTCGCGCTCCGCTTCCGGAACATGGACGAGCAGGGGATCGACGTTGCGGTGCTCGGCGCCAACATCCCCGGAGTCGATTGGTTCCCCGTCGAGGACGCGCCGGCGATCGCGCACGACGTCAACGACGAGCTGACCGACGTCGCGCGCTCGAACCCGGAGCGCCTGTCGGCTCTCGCCGTGCTGCCGCTCCAAGCGCCAGAAGCCGCGGCTTCAGAACTCGAACGCGCGGTGTCGAAGGGCGCCGTCGGGGCGATGATCTTCTCGAATGCCGCCGGGACGCCGCTTGACGATCCGGACTTCGAGGTGGTGTTCGACACGGCGGCGGCCTTGCGCGTGCCCATCTACATCCACCCGACCTATCCGCTGGTCGCGAAGACGCTCGACGCCTATGCGCTCATTCCCACGCTCGGCTTCCTGGTCGACACGACGACGGCGGTGATGCGGCTGGTGCTCGGCGGCCTGTACGAGCGTCATCCGGACTTCAAGCTCGTCCTCGCCCACTCGGCGAGCCTCGTGCCACAGCTGGTCGGGCGCATCGACTACGAGGCCGCTCGCGCCCCCGGCGGCACGGGCAAGCTGACCGTTCCGCCGAGCGAGGCGCTCGCGCTCATCTACACCGATTCGGTGTGCGTCTGGCCTCCGGCGCTGCGTTCCACGCTCGAGTTCCTGGGGCCCGAGCGCATCATGTTCGGGTCGGACTATCCCTTCTGGGACCCGCAGCGGAGCTTCGACACGCTCGACGCATCGGGCTTTCCCGACACGGTTGTTAAGGCCGTGCGAAGCGAGAACGCACAGCGCCTGTTCGGGCTAGGCAACGGCGAGATTTAGGCGCTGCGCAAGCACAGAGGGAAAACCCTCCGCGCTAGCGGGTCAGCCCCGATGACAGGGCCTCAGGCCTCGGTGATACTCGCCGCCAAGCTGGCCGGCCGAGCCAACAGTCTTAGCAAGGCTTAACCGACTTCGCTTTGGCATTCGTAGGACTTTTGTGGTACAGCTAGCCTGACGGCCGGGGGGGCCTGGGAAGAGGGCCTCAAAGCGCCGCGGACCGGAGAAGGAGATAGGTCATGAGGAGGAGTTCTCGGAGTCGTAGGCGTTCGCTGATTGTGGCGCTCGGCGTACTGGCCGTTGCCCTTACGGTGGCCGCCTGCGGCAGTAGCAGCAGCAGCACAAACACGGCGAGCACGAGCGCCGCAAGCACGTCGGGGTCGTCGACGACCACCGGCCAGCAGGGCAAGCAGGTAAAGATCGGCGCAGCGCTCATCGGCCCCAAGAACGACGGCTCGTTCAACCAGGCGGCCTACGCCGGCATCGTGAAGGCTGAGAAGGAAAACCCCAACCTGCAGCTCACTTCGACCCTTGAGAACAAGACCACGGACCAGCAGCGCACCGACGCGATCAACACCCTCGCGCCGCTGAACGACGTGATCCTGGGCGTCAGCGCAAGCTTCGGCCCCATCTTCGACCAGCTTGCTCCCAAGTACCCGTCGAAGTACTTCGTCGACGTCGCCGGGGCAACAGCCCAGTACCACAAGAACGTGACTGGCTTCGCCAACGACTGGGGCGCGCCCGCATACGTCGCGGGAGTCGACGCGGCCCACCTGACCAAGTCAAAGGTCATCGGCTACGTGGGCGGCGCGGAGATCCCGCCGACCACGCAGGCAGCCGCCGGCTTCGCCGCCGGGGCCAAGAGCGTCGACCCCAGCATCAAGGTGCTGACCAACATCGTGGGTGACTTCAACGACGTGGCGAAGGCCAAGGCCGCCACCGCGGCGATGATCACCGACAAGGCCGACGTGGTCTTCCCGTTCCTCGACGCCGGCATCGCGGGCTCGTACGCCGCCGGCAAGGAGTCGGGCAAGGATCCGGCGATGTTCAAGCTGACGATCCCGGACTGCACCTCCTACGACAACATCGTGGGCACCGAGGTCGTCAACAACGTGGCAGCGACCAGCCTGATGCTGGACCGCTACTACAAGGGCACGCTCAAGCCGGGCACCGTGTTCCTGGACCTCCAGGATCCGAGCCTGCAGACCCTGCTGCTGTGCCCGAAGTACAAGGCCATGCCGGATATCCAGAAGGCCAACGCCCAGACCATCGCAAAGGTCAACAGCGGCGAGATCAAGCTGCCCGCCAGCGCGATCAACCCGCGGCCGAAGTACCCGTACCAGGAGGGCTTCGACGGCCCGGTCCAGAACGCCGGCGCTACCGGTTAGCGACGGGGCGGTAACACACGCGCGGTGATTTCGGGGACGACATTGCGCATTCGGGGGGCTTCCGGGAACGTATGCCGGAAGCCTCCCGGCTTTCGTGTGCGTCTCATCGAGGGAAGCTGAGCGTGGAGTCCCCATCGGTCCAACCAGAGCCCGCGCCGAAGGCCGGCACGCCGGACGACGGCGAGCCGGCGCTGCGGCTCGTCGACATCACGAAGACGTTTCCCGGCGTGCTCGCCAACGACCGGGTCTCGCTTGAGCTGCGCAAGGGCGAGGTCCTGGGCCTCCTGGGTGAGAACGGCGCCGGCAAGTCGACGCTGATGAACATCGTCTACGGGCTCTACAAGCCCGACGGCGGCGAGATCTACGTCAACGGCAAGCAGGTCGAGATCGGCAGCCCCCAGCACGCGCTCGAGCTGGGGCTCGGCATGGTGCACCAGCACTTCATGCTCGTCCCGGACATGACGGTGGCCGAGAACATCGCGCTGGGACCGTCGCGCACGCCGGGCCTGTCGCGCCTGAAGGAGGTCGAAGCCGAGGTCTCGAAGCTGTCGAATCGGTTCGGGCTGGCGGTGGATCCGAGTGCCGTGATCGGTGACCTCACGGTGGGCACCCGGCAGCGCGTGGAGATCCTCAAGCTGCTCTACCGGGGCGCCGAGATCCTCATCCTCGACGAGCCGACGGCGGCGCTGACGCCGACCGAGTGGCACGAGCTGTCGCTGTTCCTCCGCAACATGGCGGACGAAGGCAGCTCCGTCATCTTCATCACGCACAAGCTCGACGAGCTGTTCGGCCTGGTCGACCGCTGCACCGTGCTGCGCGACGGGCGCGTCGTCGACACCGTGAACATCGAGGAGACCGACAAGCCGGCGCTCGCCCGGATGATGGTGGGCCGCGAGGTGACCCTGCGCGTCGAGCGCCCGACGGTGCCGCGCGGCAGGCCGGTGCTCGAGGTGAAGGACCTCTACATGGAGTCCGACGAGGACGGTCACACCGTGCTCGGCAACATCAACTTCCAGATCTGCGAAGGCGAGGTGTTCGGCGTGGCGGGCGTGGCCGGCAACGGCCAGACCGAGCTCGTGGAGACCCTGATCGGCATGCGGCATCCCACCTCGGGCCAGATCGAGCTGGACGGCGAGCCGCTCACGAGCATCGACCCGGCGAGCTTCACCGCGGCCGGCGGCGCGTTGGTGCCGGAGGACCGCCACCACGAGGGCGTCGCGCTCGAGCTGAGCGTGCTCGACAACCTCCTGATGAAGGAGTACCAGAGCGCGCAGTACTCGAAGCGCGGGGTGATCAATTTCGACGCCGCGCGCAAGCACTCCGAGGAGCTCATCCGCACCTACGACGTCAAGACACCCAACACCTCGGTGCCGGCGCGCATGCTGTCAGGCGGCAACCAGCAGAAGCTGGTCCTGGCGCGTGAGCTGAGCCGCGATCCGCGCCTCGTGATCGCCTTCCAGCCCACCCGCGGGCTCGACGTCGGCGCGATCGAGTTCGTCTACAACGAGCTCAACGAGAAGAAGAAGGCCGGCGGGGCGATCCTCCTGATCTCGTTCGAGCTCGACGAGATCTTCACGATGGCCGACCGCTTCGCGGTGATGGTCGGCGGGCGCTTCCTGCGCATCCTGGACGGCGGGCAGGCCGACCCGGAGACGGTCGGCATGCTGATGGGCGGCGCGGAGGTGAGCGCATGATCGGCGCGGCTCGCGCGCGCCTGGCGGGCGGCGGCGTCGACTTCATCCTCTCGGTGGCGGTCGCGGTGATCGCGCTGCTCGTGGCGATGATCTTCGTGGTCGCGGCCGGCGTGGGGTTCGGCCACGGCGCCTCCGCCTTCGTCAACGGGGCGTTCGGCACCAAGCTGAACATCGCCGGCACGCTCGCCAAGACGGTGCCGCTCACGCTCGTTGCCCTTGGCTGGATCGTCGTCTTCAAGGCGGGCCGCTTCCACGTCGGCTTCCCGGGCCAGATCCTCATCGGCGGCATGTTCGTGTCGATCATCGCGCTCAAGACCGACCTCCCGGCTGCCATCCATCTGCCGCTGGCCGTGATCGCGGGCATGGTGGGCGGCGCAGCCTTCGCGGGCATAGCCGCCTGGCTGTGGGCCAAGCGTGGGGTGAACGAGATCCTGTCGACGCTGCTGCTCAATCTCGTGGCGGTGCAGATCCTGGCGTGGTGGGTGCGCCACCCGTTCCACGACCACACCACACCGCTGCCGATCACGAAGCCGTTCCCCAACAGCTCCCGCTGGCCGGAGTTGCTCAAGTACACCGACCTTCACTGGGACATCGTGCTCGTGCCGGTCGTCGCGGTGGCGATCTCGTTCCTGCTCGCGCGCACGCTGTTCGGGTTCAGGACGCGGCTGGTCGGCGCCGGTGAGCAGGTGGCCCGGCACGCGGGCATCTCGCCCGAGAGGGTCGGCACGCGCGCGATCCTGCTGTCCGGCGCGCTCGCCGGGCTCGCCGGGGCGTCGCTCGTCATCGCCGGGTCGACGCCGTCGATGGGCGAGGACTTCGGCTCGAACTACGGCTTCACCGGCATCGCCGTGGCGCTGCTGGCGCGCAACTCGCCCATCGCCTCGATCCCCGCCGCGCTGCTGTTCGCCGCGCTCGAGCAGGGGGGCGGCGTGATGGAGGGGACGGTGGGGATCTCGTCCTCGCTCGTCGACTTCATTCAGGGCCTGATGATCGTGCTCGTGCTCGCCGCCACCACCCTGCTCTACCTCGTGCGGCGCAAGCAGCAGGGGTCGCGCGGCGCGCGGCCGAGATCGCAGGCCACCCCGCAGGCTGAGCTGGAGCCCGCCCGATGAACGTCATCGCCACGATCGGAATCGGCCCCTTCGACACCGCCTGGCTGGCCGCGGCGCTGGTGCTCAGCACCCCGATCCTGCTGGCCGCCATGGGCGAGCTGATCTCGGAGCGTGCGGGCGTACTCAACGTCGGCCTCGAGGGCTTCATGCTCGCCGGCGCGTTCTTCTCCTACCTCGTCGCCTGGAAGGCGGACAACCTCGCCGCGGGCATCGCGGCGGGCGTAGCCGCCGGAATGGTCTTCGCGGTGATCATGGGGTTGCTCACGATCGAGGCCAAGGCGGACCAGATCGTGTCGGGCGTCGGCATCAACCTGGCCGCCGCCGGGCTCACGGCCTATCTGTTCGACGAGATCTTCGGCAACCGCGCCCAGATCGTCGTGCCCACGGTGGGCGACCTGAACGTCCCGCTCCTCCACAAGATCCCGGACTTCGGCCCCGCGCTGTTCGGCCAGGACTGGACGGTGTACCTGGCGATCCTGCTCGTGCCTGGCGTCTGGTTCCTCTTCTACCGGACCAAGTGGGGGCTCGCGATACGCGGCGCCGGCGAGCTGCCGGCGGCGGTCGACACCGCGGGCATCAGCGTCCGCCGGGTGCGCTGGCTGGGGGTCCTCACCGCCGGTGGTCTTGCGGGCCTGGGCGGAGCCAACCTGGCGATCGTGCAGGTCGGCATCTTCCACCAGAACATGACCGCGGGCCGTGGCTTCCTCGCGCTCGTGGCGGTGATCTTCGGTCGCTGGACGCCACTCGGTGTGCTCGGCGCCTGCCTCGCGCTCGGCGGCGCGGACGCGCTCCAGCTGAGGCTGGCGGACCAGAACCAGGTTCCCTCGCAGGTCTGGGGGGTCGTCGCGGCGCTCGCGGCCGCCTTCGCCGTCTACCAGCTCGTGCGCTGGCGCCAGGGCAGGCCACGCAAGGTCGCGATCGCGCTCGCGGGCCTGGTGGCTGCGGGTGGCATCGTCCTGGCGGCGGCGGCGCCGCACATCGACCTGCCCGACGAGCTCTGGCGCTCGCTGCCGTTCCTCGTCGCTCTGTTCGTCCTCGCCGGTGCGCTCACGAGAGCGCATATGCCGAGCAAGCTCACCATCCCGTACAGCCGGGGCGACGGCTGATGGAGGCCGAGCCCGGTACCGCGGCGCCGCGGGCGCTGGGTGCACGCGTGCTCAGACGGGAGGACGCCCGACTCGTGACCGGGCATGGCCGCTACGTCAGCGACGTCGCCCTGCCCGGCCTGCTCGAGGCCGCGTTCGTCCGCAGCACCCGCGCGCACGCGCTCATCCGCGGGATCGATGCCGCAGCTGCGGCGGCCTTGCCCGGGGTGACCGCCGTGATCGTGGCCGGCGACCTCGACGGGGTTGCGCGGCCGCTGCGCGCGAAGAACGGGTCACCCGGCTACAGCGAGTGCGACATGCCGATCCTCGCGCACGACAAGGTACGGCTCGCAGGCGAGCCCGTGGCGCTCGTCGTTGCCGACAGCCGCTACCGGGCCGAGGACGCCGCTCAGCTTGTCGACGTGCACTACGAGGATCTGCCGACCGTGCTCTCGATCGAGGACGCGCTGGCCGACGGCGCGCCCGCGATCCACGACGAGGTGCCGGACAACCTCTTCAACCGTTTCGAGACCGCGACCGCTGACCTCGAGACCGCCTTCGAGGACGCGGACGAGCTGGTGGAGGTCGAGGTCCGCCAGCAGCGCTACTGCGCGGTGCCGATGGAGGCGCGGGTGGCGATCGCGAGCTACGACGTGTCGACGCAGCACCTGACTGCCTGGCTCTCGACCCAGATCCCGCACATCGCGCGCACCGGTCTCGCCAAACACCTGGACATGCCGGAAAACAGGGTGCGCGTGATCGCTCCCGACATGGGCGGAGGCTTCGGCTGCAAGGTGGTGCTCTACCCGGAGGACGTTGCCGTGGCCGCCGCGGCGAAGCTCCTGAAGCGCCCCGTGAAGTGGGTGAGCGACCGTGCCGAGGATCTTCACGCGACCACCCACGGGCGCGAGCAGATGCACCGGCTGCGGGCGGCTGCCACGCGCGACGGGCGGGTGACGGCGGTGTCGAGCGAGCTCTACGCCGCCAACGGCGCGTACGCGCCCTGGCCCTACAGCGCCTCGCTCGACTCGGGGCAGGCGTCCGAGAACGTCACCGGTCCCTACGACATCCCGGCCTACGGCCGCAAGGTGCGCGCGGTGGTTACGAACAAGGCGCCGATGGGCCCCTACCGCGGCGTCGGGCGGGTGATCGCGTGCCTCGGGATGGAGCGGGCGATGGACGACCTTGCCGACCGCCTCGGCCTCGATCCGCTTGAGGTGCGGCGCCGCAACCTCGTGCGCGAGTTTCCCTACACGACGGCCGTGGGCCTGCGCTTCGAGAGCGGGGACTACGTCGGAATGCTCGATCTGCTCGAGGACGCGATCGGCTGGAAGCAGCTGCGTGCCGAGAACGAGGAGCTGCGGGCGCAGGGCGTCTATCGCGGGCTCGGCATCGCGCTCGCCGTCGAGCAGTCCGCCTACGGTCCGCAGGCGCTTGCGTCGCGCAAGCTCGAGCTGACCCTGGGCTACGACTCCGCGGCGATTCGGGTCGAGCCCGACGGCCGTGTGCGCGTGGCGGTCGGCCTCCACAACCACGGCCAGGGCCACGAGACGACGATCGCCCAGATCGCGGCGAGCGAGCTCGGCATCTCGCACATGGACGTCGAGGTGGTGTGGGGCGACACCGAGTTCGTGCCCTACGGCCTCGGCACCTGGGCGAGCCGGAGCACGATCTGCTGTGGCGGCGCGACGATCCTGGCCTCCCGGGACATCAAGGAGAAGGTGCTCCGCCTCGCCTCCGACATGCTCGAGGCGAACGTCGGCGACCTCGAGCTGGAGGACGGCACGATCTTCGTGCGCGGCACGCCGTCCCGTGGCGTGACCTTCCGCGAGGTCGCCCGGCGCGCCGCATTCGATCCGGACCTGCTGCCCGACGGCGAGGAGCCCGGGCTCGAGGCCACGCGCCGCTTCGTGCCGCCCGACCCCGGCACGTTCGCGAGCTCTGCGCACGCCGCCCACGTGGAGCTCGATCCCGAGACCGGTGCGGTCACCGTGCTGCGCTACGTCGTCTCCGAGGACTGCGGCACGGTGGTGAACCCGATGATCGTCGAGGGACAGGTGCACGGCGGAGTGGCCCAGGGCATCGGCGGCGCCCTCTACGAGCACCTCGTGTATGACGACGCGGGCAACCTGATCACCGGCAGCTTCATGGACTACCTCGTGCCCACCGCCTGCGAGCTTCCGGACGTCGAGATCCAGCACCTGGAGTCGCCAACGCCGTTCGTTCCTGGCGGCTTCAAGGGCATGGGGGAGGGCGGCGCGGTGAATTCGCCTGCCGCGATCGTGTCCGCGGTGAACGACGCGCTGCGGCCGGTCGGCGTGGTCGCGAACCACACTCCGATCACCCCCGACTGGGTGGTGGCTGCCCTACGAGGCTGACCGCGCGCGGAGCACGAGCTCCGGGTGGATCGGCAGCTCGTTGATCTCCACGCCGAGCGCGTGCGAGACAGCGTTGGCGAGTGCACCGGGTGGCGCCAGCGTGCCGCCCTCGCCGACTCCCTTGAAGCCCGCCCGCAGGTCAGGCGCCGGCGTCTCGAGGTGCTGGACGCTGATCGCGGGCAGCTCGCAGGCGGTGGGCACGAGGTAGTCCATGAAGCTCCCGGTCACGGCCTGCCCGTCCTCGCCGTAGCGGAGCGCCTCGAACAGCGTCCCGCCGATGCCCTGCGCGGTGGCGCCGTGCACCTGCCCTTCGACCACGATCGGGTTGATCTCCGGGCCGCAGTCCTCGGCCACCACGTAGCGCAGGATGTCGATGTGGCCGGTCTCCTCGTCGACCTCGACCACGCAGGCGTGCGTGGCGTACGGGTACGCGGTCTCCTCCGGGTCGTACGGCTCGCCGATGTCGAGGTAGCCCGGGTCCGCTGCCGCGGCCACCTCGGCCAGCGACAGCGACGCCGTCGGCGAGCCGCGCACGCCCACGCGGCCGTCGAGGATCACCATGTCGGCGGGGCTGGCCTCGAGCGCGCGCGCGCCGGTCCTGAGGATGCGGTCGCGAACCTGCGCGGAGACGGAGATCAGCGCGCCGCCCGCGCTGATGGCGCTACGGCTGGCAAAGCTGCCGCTGCCAGGCGGGGAGTTGGCGGTGTCCACGAGTTCGGTGCGGACGAGCTCGAACGGCACCCCAACGTGCTCGGCGACGATCTGAGCGAAGGTTGTGCCCACGCCCTGTCCGATCGCGGGACAGCTCGTCCACACCGACACCGTGCCGTCCTCGTTGACCGCCACCCGGCCGGCGTCGTAGCCACGCACGTTGCTCATGCCGCGCGTGGCGTAGGTCTTTGAGTTCGTGCCGGTCCATTCGACGTACGAGGCGATGCCCAGCCCGAGCCGGCGGCCCTCGCGGGCCGCGGCGGCGCGCTGCTCGTCGAAGCCCTCGTAGCCGATCGTCTCGAGGGCGGCGTCGAGGGCCGCGCGGTAGTTGCCGCTGTCGTAGCGGAGGCCCGTGACCGTCGCGTAGGGGAACTGGTCGCTCGGGACGAAGTTCGCGCGCCTGATCTCGCCGCGGTCGATGTCGAGTTCGGCCGCCAGCAGGTCCATCAGGCGCTCGTGCACGAAGGCCGCCACCGGCAGCCCGACGCCCCGGTAGGCGCCCTGCGGCGCCTTGTTGGTCGCGAGCGCGTGCGTGACGTAGCGGTAGTTGCGGAGGTCGTACGGGCCGGGGAGGATCGCGGCCGTGCCGAGCGACTCGAGCAGCTGTCCCCACGGGAAGATCCCGTACGCGCCGACGTCGCAGTACACCTCCGCCTCGACCGCAAGCAGGCGTCCGCTCGAGTCGGCCGCGGCGCGGGCGTGCACCAGCTGCTCGCGTGCGTGCGCCGACGCGAGCAGGTTCTCCCGGCGATCCTCGACCCACTTGACCGGGCGGCCGAGCTTCATCGCGGCCCAGCCGACCGCGATCTCCTCGGGAAAGACGTGCGCCTTCTGGCCGAAGCCGCCACCGATGTCCGGGCAGCGCACACGGACCCTGCCCCCGAGGCCGAGTAGCTCGGCCAGCGTCTCCTCGAGGATGTGCGGGATCTGCGTGCCCGACCAGAGCAGGAGGCCGTTGCCGTCGGGCACTGCGAGCACGCCGCGGTTCTCCATCGGCGCCGCGCTATAGCGCGGGTTGCGGAACGTGCGCTCGACCACGATGTCGGCGGACGCGAGCGCCGAGTCGACGTCGCCCTGCTCGTATTCCTCGCGGAAGATCACGTTGCCGCTGCCGTGCAGGGCCGGCAGGCCGGGATCGAGCGCGTCCTCGATGGAGGCGATCGCGGCGAGCGGCTCGTACTCGATGGCAACCGCCTCGGCGGCGTCCTCGGCGAGATAGGGCGACTTCGCCACGACGGCGGCCACCGGCTCGCCTACGAAGCGGGCGCGTTCGCCAACCAGCACGGGCCGCTCGACGCGCTCAGCGCCCGGTCGTTTGAGCGTCGGCACGAGCACGCCGACGCCGTTCAGCTGTTCGGCGCTGAACGCGAGGCTCACGCCCGGGATCCGGGCCGCGGCCGACAGCTCGACGCCCCGGACGATCGCGTGTGCATGCTGGCTGCGGGCGAATGCGAGGTGCAGCACGCCGTCGGCGGGGAGGTCGTCCACGAAGTGGGCATCGCCCTCGAGCAGCGCTCGATCCTCGACACGCGCCTGCCGGCGCCCGATCTGGCGCGGGAGATCGCTCGCGGGGGGTCGGCCTTCGTGATCTTGTGAGCGAGCTCTGGGAATGGCCGAACCCTCTGTGCGCGAGAAAGTCCAACATTATACCTTTGTCAGATGGCGGCTCCGGTAACGCAGCAACCCGTGAGGGGTCCGATCGGACGCCGCATGCTGCGAGTGGAGGATCGCCCCCTGCTGACGGGCGCGGCCGAGTTTGTGGACGACCTCGCATTCGACCGGATGCTGCACGCGCGCTTCTTCCGCAGCCCGCTCGCTCATGCCCGGATCGAATCGGTCGACCTCTCGGCGGCGCGCTCGGCCCCGGGCGTCGTGGCCGCGTTCGCCGCGGCCGACCTCGACCTGCCGCCGCTGCACCCACCGGTGGAGAACCCGGACGCGTTCTCGCCGCCGCGGCCGCTGCTGGCGCGCGAGCGGGTGCGCTTCG
The DNA here is from genome assembly GCA_036555755.1 of Thermoleophilaceae bacterium. Lineage (GTDB taxonomy): Bacteria > Actinomycetota > Thermoleophilia > Solirubrobacterales > Thermoleophilaceae > JAICJR01. The sequence continues at coordinate 31,469 of DATBKS010000246.1, read as the reverse complement.
TGGGCGAGCCGCTGGCGCTGATCGCGGCCGAGTCGCCGTATGCGGCGGAGGACGCGGCGGAGCTCGTGCAGGCCGAGTTCGACCCGCTGGCGGCGCTCGTCGACCCGCTCGCGGCGGGCGAGGCCGAGCCGATGCATGCGCACTCGAGCAACACCCTGTTCGACTCGGTGCTCGAGGCGGGGGATGTGGGCGCCGCGTTCGACACCGCGACGACGATCGTGGAGCGCACATTCCACTCGCCGCGCTACTCCGCCACGCCGATGGAGAATCGCGGGGTGGTGGCGGCGCCCGAGGGGGACGGCGTCCACATCTGGGCCTCGACCCAGATCCCGCACCGGTTGGCGACCTGCGTGGCAGAGCTGCTCCGGCTGCGGGACGACCAGGTGCGGGTCTCCACGATGGACGTGGGCGGAGGCTTCGGCCAGAAGGCGCATGTGTATCCCGAGGAGGTGCTCACCGCGTGGCTGGCGCTCGAGCTCGGCCGACCGGTCAAGTGGGTGGAAGACCGCAGCGAGAATCTGCTGGCCTCGAGCCACGCACGCAACCAGGTGGTGCGCGTGCGCGCCGGCGCCGATGACGACGGCCGGCTCCTGGCGATCGAGGCCGACGTGGTGTGCGACGTCGGCGCCTACGGCGTCTATCCGCACGGCCACATCCTCGAGGCGCTCGGCACCCCGGCGATGATCCCCGGCCCGTACCGGCTGTCGAACTACCGCGCGCGCACGCGTTCGATCTGTACGAACAAGAGCCCGGAGGGCGCCTACCGGGGCGTCGGCCTCCCGGTGGCCGCCTTCGTCCACGAACGCATGATGGATGTGCTCGCCGCCGAGCTCGGCCTGGACCGCGCCGAGATCCGCCGTCGCAACTACGTCCAGCCCGAAGAGCTGCCGTACACGAGCGTCAGCCATCAGCGCTACGACAGCGGTGACTACCCGCTCGCGCTCGAGCGGGCGCTCGAGGCCATCGGCTACGACTCGTTCCCGGCGGAGCGCGAAGCGGCCCGCGCCGAGGGGCGCCTGCTGGGCCTCGGGATCGCCTCGTACGTCGAGTACACGGGCATGGGATCGCAGGTGTTCCACGGCCGCGGGATGGTCGGGATCGCGGGGCACGACAGGGCCTGGATGCGGGTGGGCGAGGACGGCCGCGTGACCGTCTGGACCACGCTCCCGGCGATCGGGCAGGGCGTGGCGACCACGTTCGCCCAGCTCGCCGCGGCCACCCTGGGGATGGACGTGGAGAACGTGTCGGTCGCGCGCGCCGACACGGGCGCGGGCGAGGGCGGAGGCACCGGGACGTTTGCGAGCCGCAGCGCCGTGAGCGGGGGCGGGGCGGTGAAGGCCGCGGCCGGCGAGCTGCGCGAGCGGCTGTTCGACGCCGCCGCCGACCACCTCGAGGCAGCGGTCCAGGACCTCGAGCTCGTCGAGGGGCGTGTGAGCGTGCGCGGCTCGCCGAGCAGCGGGGTGGCGCTCGCGGAGCTGGCCGCCGCGGACACCGACGGCAGCCTGCGCTCCGCTGCCCTGTTCGATCCCGAGCGCACCGTCTACCCCTACGCCACGCATGCCTGCAAGGTCGAGGTACTGCCGGAGACGGGAGAGCTGCGCCTGCTGCGCTACGTCGTTGCGGAGGACTGCGGCACGATCATCAACCCGCAGATCGTCGAGGGCCAGGCGCACGGAGCGGTCGCGCAGGGGATCGGCGGGGCGCTACACGAGTCGCTCGTTTACGACCCGGAGGGGCAGCTGCTCACGGCCTCGCTGATGGACTACCTGGTGCCCACCGCAATGGAGCTGCCGAACATCGAGCTGCACCACCTGGAGATCCCGTCGCCGGACTCTCCGAACGGCGCGAAGGGCGTCGGCGAGGGAGGAACGCTCGGCCCGCCCGCCGCGATCGCAAACGCAGTCGGACACGCCGTGGGAGTCGAGATGAACGCCCTTCCGCTCACTCCGGAGCTCATAAAAGCGGCGGCAGGGGAGGGGAATACCCTCTCCGGACGGCGGTCTTCCCCCGATGACGGAGCGCGGGCCGGTACGGATACTCCGCACGGGGTGAGGTCCGCATGACGCCAGCCTACGTGGGGCGTTCGATCCCACGGGTCGAAGATCACAGGCTGCTCACGGGAACCGGCTGCTTCGGGGCGGATTTCGAGTGCCAGAACCAGCTTCACGCCCACGTGGTGCGGAGCCCCGTGAGCCACGGGATAGTCCGGGAGATCGACACCTCGGTGGCCGAGCAGCGCCCCGGCGTCGTTCGGGTGATCACCGCGCGCGACCTGCCGGAGGTCAACGTGCCGATCCGCTTGTTCCCGACCGAGAACGCCGAGCGCGCTCTGCAGGCGCCGCTGGCGCGGGACCGGGTCCGCTACGTCGGCGATCCCGTGGCGGTGGTGGTGGCCAGCAGCTCCTACATCGCCGAGGACGCGGCCGAGGACGTGCGGGTGGAGATCGAGCCGCTTGCCCCGGTGCTCGACTCGCTCTCCGCGGGCGCCACGGACGCCGCGCTGCTAAACCCCGAGATCGGCACCAACGTGATCGATCGCGTGGCCGTGAGCCACAATGCCGACAGCCTCGACGAGCTGTTCGCGGACGCGCCGGTGGTGGTGACCCAGCGCTTCCGCGTGCAGCGCCACGGCGCGGTGCCGATGGAGACGCGCTGCCTGCTCGCGGAATGGGACGAGGAGACCGAGAGAGTGACCGTTTGGGGCGCGGCCAAGGTCAAGCACTTCAACCGCAAGATCCTCTCCGACATGCTCGCGATCCCGGAGGAGCGGATCCGCTGCATCGAGGGCGACGTGGGCGGCGGCTTCGGCGCGCGCGGCGAGTTCTACCCCGAGGACTACCTGATCCCCTGGCTCGCGATCGAGCTGCGCCGGCCGGTGAAGTGGGTGGAGGACCGGCGCGAGAACCTGATTGCCCTCAACCACTCGCGCGAGCAGGAATGGGACGTGGAGTACGCCGCCGCCGACGACGGCGAGCTGCTCGGCTTCCGCGCCCACGCCTGGTGGAACCAGGGCGCCTACGCGCGCACCCACGGCAGCGTGCTGCTGCCGATGCTGATGCTCAACCACATGCCCGGCCCGTACCGCTGGCAGGCGTACGAGGCGGACGCCATGACCGTGCTGAGCAACAAGACACCGTCGGGCACCTACCGCGGCCCCGGCCAGTACGAGCCCACCTTCGTGCGCGAGCGCATGGTGGACATCGTCGCTCGCCAGGTGGGCGCGGACCCAGTGGAGTTCCGCCGTCGCAACATCGTCACGCCGAAGGACATGCCGTACAACAGCGGCCTGCCGGACGTGGACACCGGCAAGCCCGTGTTCTACGACGAGGGCGACTTCCCGCTCGTGTTCGAGGGACTGCTCGAGAAGGTGGAGTACTCGAAGCTGCGCGCGCATGTGGACGAGAGGAAGGCGCGGGGCGAATGTCTCGGCCTCGGCGTCACGGCCTTCATCGAGATGGGCAACCCGGGCGTGTTCGAGCAGGCGCGCATCGTGGCCGAGACGGACGGCACGTTCACGGCGCATGTGGGCGTGGCGTCGGTGGGCCAGGGTGTCGAGACGGTGCTCTCGCAGGTGGCCGCCGACCTGCTCGGGGTGCCGATCGAGCGGGTGGCCGTGCGCTACCAGGACACGGCCACGGTGCCCGAGGGCCAGGGCGCCTTCTCGAGCCGCGCGACCGTCTGGGGCGGCTACGCGATCGCCGGCGCGGTGAAGGAGCTGTACGAGCTCGCACGCGACGCCGCGGCCGAGCGCTTCGAAGCGCCGCCCGAGGTCGTGACGGTGGAGGGAGGGATGGCCCGGGCCGAGGAGGGCACGCGCAAGCTCGAGGTGCCGCTCTCCGAGCTCGGGCTCGAGGCCTTCTACCGCTACGAGCCGGAGGGCGGCTCGCACGTGCTCATGGGCGCGAACGTGGGCGTGGTCGAGGTCGACCGCGACTCGGGCGAGATCAAGCTCCTGAACTACGCGATCGCCTACGAGGTTGGCAAGGCGATCAACCCGCAGACCCTCGAGGGCCAGGTGCAGGGCGCCGCCGTGCAGGGCTTCGCCGGCGCGCTGTTCGAGGAGTTCTCCTACGCCCCCGACGGGCAACCGCTGTCCACGAGCTTCCTCGACTACGCGATGCCGACGGCCGCCGAGATGCCGCCCATGCTCGTGCAGCTGGTGGAGCTCGGGCACACGAGCAGCACGGACCCGCTTGCCGGCGCGAAGGGTGGCGGCGAGGGCGGGATCATCGCCACCGCGGCGACCGTCGCGAACGCTGTGCACGACGCGCTGGGGGCGCCGGGCCGCCACATCGCGTCGCTGCCGCTGATGCCGGAGACCATTCAGGAACTCGCGGCGGCGTCCGAATGACGTACATCGGCCAGTCGGTGCCGCGCGTCGAGGACGGTCCGCTGCTCACAGGCCGCGGAAGCTTCCTCGACGACCTCGGCCGCGGCGGCCAGCTCAGCGCACGCATCGTGCGCAGCGACGTTGCCCACGGGCGCATCGTGGCGATCCGGACCGAGCGCGCCCGCAGTCATCCCGGCGTAGTCGGTGTGATCACGGCCGACGACATCCCCGACATCCGGATCCCCGTCCGCATGATGCCCTCCGACGAGGCGGTGCCGGTCACGCAGCCGCCGCTCGCGCGCGGACTCGTGCGCTACGTCGGCGAGCCGCTGGCGGTGGTGCTGGCCGAGGATCCGTACACGGCGGAGGACGCCGTGGAGGACGTGGAGGTTGAGATCGAGGGCATCGAGCCACTGCTCGACGGCCCGAGCGCCGGGCGCGGCGACGCGCCGGCGCTACACGCGGACGCGCTCACCGGCAACGTCGTGAACACGCTCCGCTCGCGCTGGGGGCGCGACGTAGACGAGCTGCTCAGCGCGGCGGACGTCGTGGTCCGCGACCGCCTGCGCATCCAGCGCCACGCCGCCATCCCGCTCGAGACGCGCGGCCTGCTCGCCGAGTTCAACCCAGGCACGCGGCGCCTGACCGTGTGGGGCCCCACGAAGGTCAAGCACTTCAACCGCACGCTGCTCGCCGGCTTCCTGGGTCTCGACGAGGAGGCCGTCCGCTTCGTCGAGCCGGACGTGGGCGGCGGCTTCGGCGCTCGCGGGGAGTTCTACCCGGAGGACTTCCTCGTGCCGTGGCTCGCCATGCAGCTCAGCCGTCCGGTCAAGTGGGTGGAGGATCGGCACGAGCACTTCGTGGCCATCAACCACTCCCGCGAGACGTGGTGCGACTTCGAGATCGGTGCGACAACGAGCGGTCGGTTGCTTGGCTTCCGCGCGTCGTGCCTGGTGGACCAGGGGGCATACGCCCGCACCCACGGCACTCTCCTCCTCCCGTGGGTGCTGGTCCACCACCTGGCCGGCCCGTACGTATGGGAGGGGCTCGAGATCGAGGCCCGCAGCGTTCTCACCAACAAGACGCCGTCGGGCACCTACCGAGCGCCCTGCCAGTACGAGGCCGCCTTCTTCAGGGAGCGGATGGTCGACCGCCTGGCGTGTGCGCTCGAGCTCGACCCGGCTCAGGTGCGCTCGCAGAACCTCATCCGGGCCGACGCGATGCCATACCGCATGGAGCTGAGCGACATCCAGCCGCCGGTGATCTACGACAACGGCGACTTCCCGCAGGTCGTGTCGACCCTGCTCGCGCAGAGCTCCTACGAGCAGCTGCGGGCCGAGACCGCGGAGCGTCGCTCCCGCGGCGAGCTGGTGGGCATCGGCATGGCCGCCTACGTCGAGGAGACGGCGTTCGGGCGCCACGAGTACGCCTGGATTGTCCCGGGGGAGGCCGGTGGCTGGGTGGCGCACGTCGGGATCGCATCGCTCGGCCAGGGCGTGCGCACCGCGCTCGCACAAGTGGTGGCCGACCACCTCCAGGTGGACATCGAGGAGGTGGAGATCAGCCACCGGGACACCGATCTCGTGCCGCAGGGCTTCGGCGCGTATGCGAGCCGCACGACGATCATCGGGGGCGGCGCGGTGGTGGGCGCGGCGACGGATCTCAAGCGCAAGGCGCTCACCGCCGCCGCGGACCGTCTGGAGATCGCGGAGAGCGACCTCGAGTTCGGACCCGGCGCCGTGGTGCACCCGCGCGGCAACCCGAGCCGCGGCATCCCGATCGCCGAGCTCGGCTGCACCGGGCATCACCGCTTCGACAAGCCGCTCCCGAGCTTCGACATGGGCGCGTGCCTCGCGCAGGTGGCGGTGGACGCCGACACCGGCGCCGTCTCGGTGACCCGCATCCTCGTTTGCCAGGACATCGGCCAGGCGCTGAACCCGCAGCTCGTCGATGGACAGCTCGTCGGCGGCGCCGCACAGGGGGTCGGCGGCGCGCTATTCGAAGACCTCGCCTACGACGCCGCGGGGCAGCCGCTCGCGACCTCGTTCATGGACTACCTGATGCCGACCGCAGCGGAGGTGCCGCGCGTCGACACCGTGCAGCTCGACCTGCCCCACTGGGACGAGTCCACCGCCAACCCGCTCGGGGCGAAGGCCGCTGGCGAGGGCGGGATCGTCGGCTCCGGCGCGGCGATCGCAAACGCCGTGGCGGACGCCCTTGGCGACGACCGCGTCCTCAGCCGCCTGCCGCTCACCCCCGACGCGCTGCTAGCCCTCGTGGGAGGCGACTCAAAGAACAAAGGAGTGACCGACTCTTGAAGCAGATCATCCGAAACGTGCGGCTGCGCGGCCGCGAAGGCTCCTTCGACGTCGCCCTCGAAGAAGATCGGATCGCCGCGATCGAGCAGTCGATCGACGACTCCGCGGACGCCGAGCACGACGGTGGCGGCGGCCTGCTCGTGCCCGGGCTGATCAATGCCCACCAGCATCTCGACAAGTGCATGCTCGGCGACGTGATGCGCCAGAACGAGTCGCAGACGCTCCAGGAGGCGATCGAGATCACCTGGGACCACAAGCGCTCCTACACGGCGCAGGAGATCGCCGACCGGGCGTCGCCGGTGATCGAGGCGGCGATCGTCAACGGCACCACGGCGATGCGCGGCTTCGCGGACGTGGACACGATCGGCGGGCTCGTGCCGGTCGAGGGCCTGCTCGAGCTGAAGCGCCGCTTCGAGGGCCTGATCACCTTCGAGGTCGTCGCCTTCCCGCAGGAGGCCATCGTGCGCAACCCGGGGTGCGACAAGCTGATGGAGCAGGCGATGGACCTCGGCTGCGACGTCGTCGGCGGCCTGCCCTGGTACGAGCGGCTCGACCGCCACGTGCGCGAGCACATCGACTTCTGCCTCGAGCTCGCGAAGCGCACCGGCAAGGACATTCACATGCTCGCGGACGACACCGACGATCCGCTGTCGCGCAGCCTCGAGTACCTCGCCGTGCGGACCATCGAGGAGGGTTACCAGGGACGCGTCACCGCGAGCCACTGCGGGGCGCTCGCCGCCTATGACGACAACCACGCGGCGCGGGTGATCGGTTACGTGAAGGACGCCGAGATCTCGATCGCCTCGAACACCCAGATCAGCCTGGTGCTCGACGGGCGCGCCGACCGCGGCCTCGTGCGGCGCGGGATCACGCGCGTGCGCGAGTTGCTCGACGCCGGCGTTAACGTGCTGTCCGCGCAGGACGACGTGAACGACCCCTACTACCCGTTCGGCAAGCCGGACCAGATCGAGGTGGGCCAGTACACGGCCCACGTCGCCCAGCTCACCTACCTGCCGGAGCTCGAGACGGTCTTCGACATGATCACCTACAACGCCGCGCGCGCCATGCGGCTCGAGGGCTACGGCATCGAGCCCGGCGACCGCGCCGACCTCGTCGTCATCGACGCGTCCAGCGTGCGCGAGGCGCTACGCCTCGTGCCGCCTCGGCGACTCGTCTTCTACGGCGGCCGCCTGATGGCCGAGAGCCGCCTCGAGAGCAACCTTCACCACCGTCCGGAGGTCACCAATGCCTGACAGCGAACAACCCCAGCAGATCGACCTGCTGATCGAGCACGGCGTCGTGCTGCCGATGACCGGCGAGAGAGACCTGCTCTGGGACGGCGCGCTGGCGATCGACGGCGGACGGATCGTCGCCACGGGCTCGACCGCCGACTTGCGCCGCACGTACGCCGCCCGCAAGACGATCGACGCGCGCGACCAGCTCGTGATGCCGGGCCTCGTGAACACGCACATGCATCTGTTCGGCGCGTTCGCCCGCGGGCTCGTGAACGACCTCTCGTTCACGCCCTGGATCCAGAAGAAGTTCTACGTCACGTCCAAGGGCCTGAACCCGGACAACTACTACCTCGGCACCCAGTTCACGAGCATCGAGATGCTCAAGACCGGCACCACCGCGTTCCTCGACTGCGGCACCTACCAGGAGCTCGAGGAGGCCGCGGTGCACGGCGTCGAGACCGCCGGCATCCGCGCCGTCTTGGCGCGCGCGATGGCCGACGTCCAGGACGACCTCGCCGAGTTCCTGAGCCGCTCCGACAAGGTCACGAAGGAGAACCTCGAGCACGCGGAGAGCTTCATCGCCAAGTTCGACGGCGCCGCGGACGGGCGCGTCCGCGCATGGCCGTGCCCGATCCAGGTGACGTCCTCCTCGGACGAGCTGTGCGAGGGCGCGATGGCGCTGGCGGAGCGCTTCAACGTCGGCGTGGTGACCCACTCCAACGTCGACCGCGAGGACATCGAGGCGCACGACCTGCGCTTCGGCACGCGCCCGATCGAGCGCTTCAACTCGCTCGGCATCCTCAACCGCCGCTTCGCCGGCACGCACATGGCGTGGCTCAGCGAGAACGAGGTCGAGCTGCTGATGGAGACCGGCGCGGCGGCCATCCACTGCCCGAGCGCGAGCATGAAGGGCGCCTACGGCGCCTTCACCAAGGGCCGCTTCCCCGAGCTGATGGCTGGGGGCGCCACCGTCGGACTGGGCACGGACGGCCCCGCCGCGGCGTGCTTCCTCGACATGTTCCGCGAGGTGCATCTGGCCGCGACCGGCCACAAGGAGGCGCGGCTCGACTGGACGCTGATCTCGCCGTACGAGGCGCTTGAGCTGGCCACCATCGGCTCGGCCAAGGCGATGCTGCTCGAGGACGAGATCGGCACGCTCGAGCCCGGCAAGCGCGCCGACGTGATCGTGCTCGACCTGATGCGGCCGGAGATGGTGCCCTGGCACGAGGACAACCTGCTGGCGAACCTCGTCTACTCCGGCAGCGGCAACCTTGTGCACACGGTGCTCGTAGACGGGCGCGTGGTGGTGCGCGGGGGCGAGGTCAAGACGATGGACGAGCCGGCGATCCTGCGCGCGATGCAGAAGGAGGCGCCGCGCTTCGTCGAGCTGTCGCGCGAATGGGACGAGCGCTTCTGGCCCGACGACCACACGAAGGGCCACGTGTTCAAGAAGGGGACGCCGGCATGATCGATGCCCAGGTGGCGGACGCCGTCCTCGAGCGCATCACGGAGCGCGACCTGGTCGAGCTCGCGCTCCACATCACGAGCGTCGAGGCGCCGCCCGGAGGGGAGGGCGAGGGCGCTGAGCTGATCTACCAGTGGCTGGCGGACAACGGTTATTCGCCGCGGCGCGTCGGCATGTTCGAGGACCGCTTCAACGTGTTCGCGGAGCTGCCCGGCAGCGGGGAGGGTCCGGCGCTCGCCTTCAACAGCCATATCGACACCTGGATGCGCCGCGACGACCATCTGATCTGGCGCGATCCGGGCGACGACGACTTCCACCTCGGCCGCGAGGACGGCGAGCTTCTGGTCGGCAACCCGATCGTGAACGACAAGGGACCGATGGCCGCCTGGATGCTGGCCGCCACCGCGATCCGCGATGCCGGCGTAAAGCTTCGCGGCAGCATCTACCTCACGATGGTCCCCGGCGAGATCGGCCAGGAGCCCGTCGACGAGTTTCAGGGCAAGCGCTACCTCAGCAAGGAGGTCGGCGCGCGCTATCTCGTCAACCACACGCCGCGCGCCGGCTTCTGCGTATGCGCGGAGGCGACCGCGTTCCGCAAGGGCTGGATCGAGGCCGGCAAGGCCTTCTACAAGATCACCGTGTACGGCGGCCCCGTGCTGTACACGCCATACGTCAGCCGTCCCTACCCGCCGGGCGAGCACCCCAACGCGATCGTGCGCGCGCTGCCGCTGATCGAGCGGCTCGAGGAGTGGGCGCTCGAGTACGAGCAGCGGCATACCTACGAGTCGCCGGGCGGCACGGTGGTACCGCGGGTGAACGTATCCGCGATTCGCGGCGGGCAGCCCTGGCTCGTGCTTCAGAACCCCGAGGTCTGCATGCTGTACCTGGACATCCGCACCGTGCCCGGGCAGGACGGCGGCGCGATCGGCCACGAGCTGCGCGAGCTGCTCGACGAACTGGGCCTCGAGGGATCGGTCGAGCAGTTCGTCGACCGGCCGGGCTATGAGGCCAAGGGCATCGAGCCGCTCTCGGACGCGGTCGACGAGGCCCACCGCTTCGAGTTCGACGCCGACTGCGAGATAGCCACGCCGCCCGAGTGCAGCATGTGGCGCGACCACAACGTCTTCAACGAGGCGGGCATCCCGTCGCTCACCTACGGCCCGCCGGGGGTCGCCGGCGCCGGCACGTTCGCCGTGCGCAAGGAGGACCTGCTGCGCGCCTCACGCGTCTACGCGCTCACCGCGCTTGCGATGTGCGCCGGGCGCTAGAGACCGATGCCCATGCGGATGGTCAGTCCGCGGCGGCCGCGTGCGCGCTTCATTCCGACGAGCGCTGCCACGACCACCACGCCCGCCGCCACGGGGGCGCCGTAGCGCACGACCGGCATCTGGGTGACCACCGAGCCGAGGTCGAGAGCCTCCTCCGACTCGGGCGGGGGCGGCGGCGCCTGAGCGGGCGCGCCTCCGTTCGGCGCCTCGGCCGGCTCGCTCAGGTAGGCCTCGAAGCGGCGCGCGAAGTCGCCGAGCATCCGCCCGGCCACGTCCTGCATGATCCCGCGGCCGAACTGCGCCTGGCGGCCGGTGACCTGGAGGTCGGTCTCGGCCACCACGCGGGTGCCGCCGGCCTCCGCAACGAGCTGGTTGCGAATCACTGCTGCCGCGGTGCCCTGGCCCTTGGCCTCCTTGGCGCGCACCTCGATGTCCGCGGTGCGGTTCGCCTCGTCGACGGCAGCGAGGCGGGCCGTGCCTTCGTAGTTCACCGTCATCGGGCCGACCTTCACCTTCATCGACCCGCGGAAGACGCCGTCGCCGTCCGCCGGCTCGATCTTCGCGCCGGGCAGGAAGCCGGCCACGGTCTCGATGTCGAGCAGCGTCTCCCACGCACGCTCGATCGGGACACCCACCGTGAACTCGTTCTGAAGCTTCATCGCTCTCCCAGAAGATCGCCCGACGCTGTAAAGTCCAACATTATACTTTTGCGCAAAGGGACTGGCCGGGCTCGCGCCGCGCGGGCTCGTCTGTGAGCAGGAGGCGAGATGCTCCTCGAGACCGAATTCACCGTTAGCGCGCCGGCCGACCGGGTCTGGGCGGAGCTGCTCGACCTGGAGCAGCTGGGCGCATGCCTGCCGGGTTCCGCGCTCGCCCGCGTCAACGGCGATCAGACACTGCAGGGCAAGCTCACGCCCACCGTCGGCTCCACGCCGCTCGATCTCGTTGGCACGCTGCGCTCCGTCGATGTCGACGAGGACGGCCACAGCGCGAGCTGCCTGCTGCGCGTGCGCGACGCCGCGGGGCCGGGATTCGCCAGCGGGCTGTTGAGGGCTCGCGTCGACGGCTCGAATGGCGCGGCCCGCGTGTCGCTCACGCTCGACGGCCGGCTGGCCGCGACCGGCGTGTCGGAGGACAGCGCGCGCGCCGAGGCAGAGCGCCTGCTCGGAGAGCTCGCGACCAACCTGGAGCGCAGCCTTGGCGAGCGCGCTTCCCGTGTGCCACAGCCCGCCGCCGCCGCGCTCCCGTCCAGGCCTCCGGCGTCCCTGCCGGAAGAGGAACATCCGGCTGCTCCGTCCGTGCCCTCGGTGCCCACTCCGCTCGCCCGGGCCGGCGCCGCCGGACTGCTGGCGCTTCTGCTCGCGCTGCTGTTCGGCAAGCGCTTCCGGCGGCGCGGGGTGTGGCTCGAGATCAGGTACCGGTGGTAGGCAGCCGCTCAGACGCGGACCCGGCGGGCCGCGACGGCACAACCGAGCGCGTGATCGGGCTGTCGCTGCCTCGTAAGGAGGACCTGCCGCTCCTCACCGGCCGCAGCTGCTTCATCGACGACCTCAACCGCCGAGACGCGCTGCACGCCGCGATCCTGCGCAGCCCGCACGCAGCCGCGCGGATCACGTCGATCGACGCGTCCGCCGCGCTGGCCGAGCCGGGCGTGGTGGATGTGATCACGAGCGCCGACCTGCCTCAGCCGGTCGCGCGCATCCCCATGCGAATGTATCCGCTGCCGGGGATGGAGCTGCTGCTTCAGCCCCCGCTCGCCGACGGCGTCGTGCGTTACTCGGGCGAGCCCGTCGCGGTGGTGATCGCGGAGTCGCGCTACGCGGCCGAAGACGCGTTCGACCGCATCGAGGTGGTCTACGAGCCGCTCGACCCGCTGCTCGATCCTGACCTCGCCCTCGACCCGCGCAGCCCGGTGCTCCACCCGGAGGCGGGTTCCAACCTTGCCGGCGAGATTCACATCGCGTGGGGCGACGTTGATGCCGCCTTCGCCGAGGCGGACCTCACGGTCCGCGAGCGCCTCAGCTGCCAGCGGCACGGCGCCGTGCCGCTCGAGCCGCGCGGGCTGCTGGCCGAGCTCGAGCCGCGCAGCGGCCGCCTCACGGTATGGGGCGCGGCCAAGGTGGTGCACACCAACCGCCGGATCCTCGCGGGGCTTCTGGGACTCACCGAGCAGCAGGTGCGTCTTGTGGAGTTGGACGTTGGGGGCGGCTTCGGCGGGCGCGGCGAGTTCTACCCGGAGGACTTCCTGATTCCGTTCTGCGCGCTCAAGCAGGGACATCCCGTCGCGTGGACGGAGGACCGGGAGGAGAACCTACGCGCCCTTAACCACTCGCGCGAGCAGGTCCACGACGTGGAGCTGGCGCTGCGCTCCGACGGCACCCTGCTCGCGATGCGCGACCGCTTCGCGATGAACACGGGCGCGTATGTGCGCACCCACGGGTCGGTGGTGCCGGGGATGACCGCCGCGCTGCTGCCTGGTCCCTACGCCTGGCGCGCCTACGATTGCGTCGCGCACCAGGTCGTCACCAACAAGACGCCAGCGGGCACCTACCGGGCGCCCGGCCGCTACGAGGCCAACTTCATTCGCGAGCGCATGATCGACATCGCGGCCCGGCGGCTTGGCCGCGATCCGGCCGACGTGCGCCGCCAGAACCTGATCGCACCGGAGCTGATGCCCTACCGCGTCGGCACGCACACGGACGGCCATCCCGTCGTCTTCGACAGCGGCGACTATCCGCTGCTCCTCGACAAGGGCCTGGCGTGCTTCGGCTACGAGGAGATGCTGCGTTGGCGAGGCGAGGAGCCGGAGCCCGGGCGCCGCCGCGGCGTCGGCGTCGGCTACTTCGTCGAGAAGAGCGGCATCGCCCGCTGGGAGTACGCGCGCGTGGGCGTGGGCAGCGACGGCGGCACGATCGTCCACGTGGGCTCGGCCTCGGTCGGCCAGGGCGTCGACACAGTGCTCGCCCAGGTCTGCGCCGAGACGCTCGGCGTGCCCTACGACGCGGTGACGGTGCGCCATGGCGACACGGATTCCGTGCCCGAGGGCATGGGCGCCTTCGGCAGTCGCGCGTCGATGCTCGGAGGGAGCGCGATCGCGCGCGCCGCCGAGATGCTGCGCGCCCGCCTGCTCGAACTGGCCGCTGAGCGGCTCGAGGCCTCGGCGGGCGACCTGACCATCGAGGGCGACCGCGTGATCGTGCGCGGCTCGCCGGCGGTGGGCGTGCCGCTCAGCGAGCTCGCGTCCTCGGCTCACGCCGGCGCGGCGCTCTCCCGCGGCGACGACCCGGGCCTCGAGGAGGAGGCCTACTTCGACTCGCCGGACATGGCATTCCCCTACGGCCTTCACTGCGTCGCGCTCGAGGTTGACGTCGACACCGGGGCCGTCCACATTCACCGCTACGCCGTCACGTACGACGTGGGGCGCGCGATCAACCCGAAGCTCGTCGAAGGACAAATCGTCGGCGGCGTGGCGCAGGGCCTCGGCGGCGCGCTGCTCGAGGAGTTCGCCTACGACGAGTCGGGCCAGCTCGTGGCGGGCTCGTTCATGGACTACCTGATGCCGACCGCCGGAGAGATGCCGGACGTCCGCGTGGAGATCACGGAGGACGCCCCGACGCCACTCAACCCGCTTGGCGTCAAGGGCGCCGGCGAGGGTGGAACCGCCGCCGCGGGCGCGGTGATCGCCAACGCACTGTCCGATGCGCTCGGCAGTGAGGCGAAGACGCTGCCGCTCACCCCGGAGCGCGTGGTGGAGCTCGCGCATGAGAGGCGGGCGGCATGAGCACGCGCAAGGTCTCGATCGAAATCAACGGCCAGACCTACGAGCGCGAGATCGAGCCACGCCTTCTGCTGTCCGACTTCATCCGCCACGAGGCGGGGCTGACGGGCACTCACGTCGGCTGCGAGCACGGCGTCTGCGGCGCCTGCACGGTCCAGCTCGACGGCCAGCCGGTGCGTTCCTGCCTGACGCTCGCCGTACAGGCTGAGGGTCACGGCCTGCGGACGGTCGAGGACCTGGCGGAGGCCGACGGGACGCTGCATCCGCTCCAGCAGGCCTTTCACGAGTGCCACGGCCTTCAGTGCGGCTTCTGCACGCCCGGCTTCCTCATGTCGCTCGAGCCACTTCTCGCGGACGCGCGCGACTTCGACGAGCGGGCAATCCGCGAGGCGCTCGCGGGAAATCTCTGCCGCTGCACGGGCTACCAGAACATCGTCGCGGCGGTGCGCTTGGCCGCGGATCGAATGGCGGGGTCGGGAGACAACGAGAAAGTCAAGCCTGAGGAGGCTGAATGAAGCCGGTCGACCTGACGCACAAGTTCACGATCCACACCCCAGGCTGGGTGGGATATCCCTCGCCGAAGTTGTCGTACTTCCAGCGGCATGCGACCAACGGAATCGTCTCCCAGCTGCTCGAGCTCCCTCTTCACAGCGGCACGCACTTCGACAGCGAGATGCACATCATCTCCGGCGGGAACGACATCGGATCGATCCCGATCGACCAGCTCTGCCGTCCCGGTGTGATCGTCGATGTCTCGGACGTGGTGGAGGACTGGTCCGTGATCAAGCCCCACCACATCACGGACAAGATGGAGGTGCAGAAGGGCGACATCCTCATCTACCACACGGGCTACCACCACTACTACAACGGCGCCGACCAGGAGGACGAGCAGCGCTATTTCCTGCGTCACCCGGGCGGCGACCGCGAGTTCGCCGAGTGGGTGGCCGAAATGCAGTTCGCGTGGACCGGCTTCGACTGCGCCTCGGGCGACCACCCGATGAACACGAGCATCCGCTATAAGCGCGAGGACGCGGCGCGCGCATACGAGCAGAAGATCGGCAAGCCGATTGACGACGTGTTCCCCGCCGACGACATCTTCGTGATGCACCGCGTGCCGTTCGGCGCCGGCGTGTGCCACGTCGAGAACATGGGCGGGGATATGGAGAAGGTCCTGAACCGGCGCTGCCTGATCGGCGCCTTCCCGATTCCAATCGAAGGGGGCGAAGCCTCGCCATGCCGCGTAGTGGCCTTCGTCGACGAGTGAGCGCACCGACGCCAATCGAGGGGAGCTTCGCCGAGCTCCCGATGGACGAGCCCTGGCCCGGCGTGCGGCGGCGTGCGCTCGACAGCCAGGGTGCGACCGTGACCCAGTACGACTTCGATGCCGCGGCGGAGTTCCCGCTCCACAGCCATCCGCAGGAGCAGATCACCCTGATCCAGGAGGGCGAGGTCGAGCTCACGGTCGCGGGGGAGGTCAAGCAGCTCGCGCCGGGTGACTGGTCGGTGATTCCGCCGAAGGTTGAGCACGGGATTCGCGCAAGCGCTGCGGGCGCGAGGTTCCTGGCGATCATCGTGCCGCGGCGCGAGACCCCGAACGCCTACACGGTGGCCACGGAGGAGCCGCGATGATCGGCGCCGAGGGGGTGCAGGTGCTGGGCCCCGACGGGCCGAGCATCGACCTCGTGGAGGGTGAGGGGAGCGCGCGGGCCCTGGTCTGGCCCGACGTTGGGGCGGAGTTCCGCTCGATGCACCTCATCTTGCTGGGAGCCGGTGCGCGCACCCGCCGCCAGCGCCACCAGGACGAGGCCGTCTACTACGTCCTCGGCGGAAGCGGCAGCGTGGCGGGAGAGCAGCTCGAGGAAGGCTCGATGGTGCACGTCGCGGCCGGCGCCGCCTACGTCTTCGAGGCCGGGGCGGATGGGCTCGAGCTGATCGGCGGCCCGTCGCCGCCGGACGCCGGCGTCTACGAGGGCGTGGACGCGGACGGGGAGAACGAGGCCGACCCGGGCGCGATCAGGATCTTCCACCGCGACAACCCCGATGTGATGCTGCCGATGATCGCCTCAGATGCGCGGCTCGTCGTCTGGCTCGGCGTCGGAGCGCGCAACGCGAACATGAACTACGTGAGCATGCAGCCGGGGGAGGAGAACGTGCCGCACGCGCACGCCGACTCCGAGGACACGATCTACATCGTGTCCGGCTGCGGCACGGTCGAGGACCTCACGCACGGCTTCGCGCTCGAGTTCGAGGCGGGGCAGGCGATCCAGGTGCCGCCCGGCATCCAGCATCGGGTGAAGGCCGACCGCGGTAGTCCGGTGGTGAGCGTCGGCGGTCCCTGCCCGGCCGACGTCGGAATGCTGAAGGCCGCCGGCGTCCTCCCCGCCGACCTGTCGTGAAGCGGCCGCTGGCCGTCGCGCTCGCCCAGATCACCGGGCAGCCGTATGCCGCAGACGAGAATCGCGAGCTGACAGTGCTCACCGCGCGCCACGCCTTCGAGCGCGGCGCGCAACTCGTCGTCCTCCCCGAGCTGATCGTTCCCGGCTATGTGGCGGACCGCGAGCGGCTGGCGGATGTGGCCGAGCCGGTCGATGGCCCATCGACGCAGGCCTGGACCGCGCTCGCCGCCGACGCCGACGGCTGGATCGCCGGCGGCTTCTGCGAGCGGGACGGGGACCGCCTCTACAACACGGCCGTCGTGGTCGGCCCGGGCGGCGTACTGCTCCACTACCGCAAGCTCCACCCGTTCCGCGAGGAGAAGCAGGCCTTCGAGCCCGGCGACCTCGGGCTGCCGGTGGCTGACCTCGCGTTCGGACGTGTGGGCCTGTGCGTCTGCTACGACCTTCGCTTCGTCGAGGTGGCCCGCCTGCTCGCACTGGCCGGCGCCGAGCTGATCTGCGTGCCCACCGCCTGGGTCACCGGGTTCGACAAGGTGCGCTGGGACGCGAACGGGCTCGCGCCCCAGGCTCACGGAGCCCAGCTCCAGGCCAACTTGAACCAGGTGTTCATCGCCTGCGCTTCGCAGGTCGGCGCGGTGACGGAGCTCGAGTTCCTCGGCTCATCGCTTCTCGTGGACCCGTTCGGAAAGCGCGCGGTGGGGCCGCTGTCCGGCACCGAAACCGGCCTCGCGATCGCGGAGATCGACCTGGCGGAGGCGGAACGCGCCCAGGTGCGCGACCCGCTGATCCAGCCGCGCGCGGATCGCCGCACGGACGTCTACGACGTCGTCCTTCGGGAGCCATGACCGAGGCGCTGCTCGCCGAGGGCTCGCTCGGGCCGCTCACCACACGCAACCGGCTGATCCGGGCCGGCACCTCCGAGACGATGGCGGCGCAGGATGGCGCCGTCACGGACAAGCTCATCGGGCTCTACGAGACCCTTGCGGCGAACGGCGTCGGCGCGATCTTCACCGGTCACCTCTACTGCCATCCGCGCGGCCAGTACGCCCGGCGCCAGACGGGCGTCTACGACGACCGCCTGATACCGGGCTTGCAGCGCCTTACGGATGCCGTGCACCGCGCCGGCGGCCTGGTGCTCGGCCAGGTCGCACACGCCGGCAGCCAGTCGCGTGTGGAAGGCGTCTCGACGCTTGCCCCCTCCGCGGTGCCGAACGCCCTCACCGGACGGCACGTGCCCGCGGGCAGCTCGGAGGAGATCGAGGAGGCGGTCGCCGCGTTCGCCGATGGCGCGCGGCGGGTGCTCTCCGCAGGCTTCGACGGCGTGCACATCCACGGCGCCAACGGCTACCTGATCAGCGAGTTTCTGTCGCCGCTCACCAACCGCCGCGACGATGACTGGGGTGGCGATCCGGCGCGGCGCGCTCGCTTCGCGCTCGAGGTGGCCAAGGCGGTGCGCGCGGTCGTGCCCGCCGACAGGGCGCTGACGATGAAGCTCGGGATGGTGGACGCCCCGCCGGGTGGCCTGGACATCGCCGAGTCCGCCCGGGTGGCCGCCCTGCTCGTGGAGGCCGGCCTCGACGCGCTCGAGATCTCGTGCGGCGTGATGAGCGCGGCCACCGACTCGGCGCGGCAGTACGTGGCGGTCGACCGTCGGCGCGCGGCGGAGGATCTCCTCTTCCACCGGCTGCTGTCCGAGCCCGCCGAGGAGGCGTACTTCATGCCCTGGCTGCGTCGAGTGCGCGAGGAGGTGGACACGACGCTGGTTGCCGTGGGCGGTATGCGCCGTCCCGAGACGATGAACGCCCTGGTGGCCTCGGGCGAAGCCGATTTCGTGGCGATGGCGCGGCCGTTCATCCGCGAGCCGGCGCTCGCCCGCCTGATCGCCGAGGGGCGAACCCGGCGGGTGGACTGTACCTCCTGCAATATCTGCCTTATGCACGAGGGGCACCACTCGCTGCGCTGCTGGCGCTACCCGCGCCGCCGTCTGCTTCAGCACGCCGCCTACCGGCTCTCCGGAGGGTTCCGCTGGGGCCCACGGGCCGACTGACAATGCACACCGCCACCGAACTCGATGTCGAGCAGTTCGCGATCGAGATCGACGGCCGGCCTGCGACGCGCGAGGATGCGCTGCCCGGCTGGGATCGACACGACCGCTTCGGGATCGTGATCGACACACCGCTCGGGGCGGTGGGCGCCAGCCTGCTGATCCAACTCGTGATCACCGCCTACTACGACGCGGATCCCGCGCGGCGTGGCGGCCGGCCACAGTACCCCGAGATCTACGCGTTCCACCGCGGGCGGGGATACGGCGACCTCAGCTTCTACGACTTCTGGCCGCCGCGGAAGGAGGTGCTCGTGAAGGACGACCCGGCCGAGATCGTGGGCGCGCTCAACGACCGCGCCGTCACGCGGCTGGCCGTGCCGGTCCGCACGGATGCCGGTGACGATGAGCGGCTCAGGGGCTGGAGCAGCTGGGCGGACCTGACCACCGCGGGCGACCTGCTGCGCAGCGCTTGGGCGTACTCGCCCTCCGGCCGCGTGCCCGAATCCGATTTCGTGATCCGGGCCACCGACGACATCACCGAGCGTAACGTGTCGGGAGCGCTCGATCCGTACAGCTCGCTGGCGCGCTACCGCGACCTCTCGGACGAGGAATACCGCGCCGCGCTGCCGGGCCCGACCACGCCCGGCGACATGGAGCGCTGGGCGCAGTCGGTGCACACCCGGCTCGACGAGGTGAGCGCCGAGGAGCGGGCGGACGCGGCTCGTCTCCGGGAGCAGGTGCTCGACGGGAGTGTGGCAACCGAGACGTACAGGCGCCTCGAGCCCTCCGAGGCCCTCAGGATGCTGAGCGCGGGGGGCTGACCTACGCGCCGGCTCAGCTCCGAGGAGTTCCGCCACGTGATCGGCCACTTCGCCAGCGGCGTGACTGTGGTGACGACGATGCTCGGCGACACGCCCTACGGCACGACGGCCAGCGCCGTCACCTCGCTGTCGCTCGAGCCGCCGATGGTGCTCATCGCAATGAACAAGGAATCCGCCACCGGCGCTGCGATCGCGCAGCGTGGGAGCTTCGCCATCAACATCCTCGGGGAGGAGCACGGGGAGCTGGCGGTGAACTTCGCGCGCAAGGGGGGCGACAAGTTCGCCGACGTGGAGCTTGCCGGCGGCGCGTTCACCGGTCCGCTGCTCGCCGACGCGCTCGCGCACGTGGAGTGCCAGGTTACGGAGCAGGTGACCGCCGGCACCCACATCGTCTTCATCGCCGAGGCGCTCGTGGCAAGTGCGCGGCCCGGCGCGCCGCTGGCGTACTTCCGCGGCAAGTTCGGACGGCTCGAGCTGGCCTAGGATCGGGGCGTGAGCTCCGTTCTCGAGGCCACGCCGCCACGATTCACCGCTGACGAGGTGGCCCGCATCGCTTCCGAGCTGTTCGGCCTCGAGGGCACGGCGCGCGATCTCGGCAGCGAGCGGGACCAGACGTTTCTCGTCGAGGGCGCGGACCGGTCGGGGGTCGTCAAGATCTCGAACCTCGGCCAGGATCCGGACACGCTCGACCTCGAGGCGGGGGCGATCCTGCACATCGGGCGGGTCGATCCGGAGCTGCCGGTGGCGCAGCCGCAGGTCGTGTCGGAGGGTGTGGGCGCGGCCGCCTACCGCACGACGGTCGACGGGCCGGACGGGACGCACTTCGTGCGCCTGTTCGAGCGGATGCAGGGACACACGGGCGGGCCCGAGCTGACGGACCGCGCCGCGTACGACTACGGCGCGACCCATGCGCGACTCAACCTCGCGCTGCGGAGCTTCTTCCACCCGGCCGCCGGCGGCGAGCTGCTGTGGGACCTCGCCCGTGCGGCGAGCCTCCGCCCACTGACCGACTCGATCGCCGACGGCGAGCGGCGCCGCCTCGTGGAGTCGGTGCTCGACCGCTACGACGCGCACGTGGCGCCGCGCTGGCCGCGGCTGCGCGCGCAGGTCGTTCACGGCGACCTGAGCCTCGACAACGTGCTGCTCGACGATGCCGGGCGCATCTCCGGGATCGTCGACTTCGGCGATGTCGGCCACACGGCGCAGGTCGGCGACTTCGCCATCGCGCTCGCTTCGCTCATCCGCGGCCGCCCGCTCGAGGACATCTTCCGCGTCGCGCGCATCGCGACCGACGGCTACCAGTCGCGCATCCCGCTCGAGCCCGACGAGCTGGAGGTGCTCGGCGATCTGGTCGCGACGCGCCTCGCCGCGATCGTCGTAATCAGCGCCTGGCGCACCGCGCGCTACCCGGAGAACGCCGAGTACATCCAGTCGTGGGACGACGACTCCTGGGTGCTGCTCGAGCACCTCGGCGAGATCGGGGCCGACCGCTTCTCGCGCGAGCTCGGCGCGGCCGAGCCGCTCGCAGCGAAGGACGCGCTCGTGCGCCGGCGGGCAGACGCCTTCGGCTCCGTGCTCACGCGGCTGACCTACGACGATCCCGTCCACGTGGTGCGCGGCGAGGGCGCGTGGCTGTTCGACGCCGACGGCCGCCGCCTGCTCGACGCCTACAACAACGTGCCGGTGGTCGGGCACTGCCATCCGCGCGTGACCGAGGCGGTGGTGCGCCAGACGCGCACGCTCAACACCCACGCCCGCTACCTGTACGAGCCGCTGATCGAGCTCGCCGAGCGCCTGCTCGCGTCGATGCCCCCGGAGGCGGGACTCGATCACGTCATGCTCGTCAACTCCGGCAGCGAGGCCAACGAGCTGGCCTGGCGGATCGCCACCGGCACGACGGGGAACGGCGGCGCGATCGTCACGCAGCACGCCTATCACGGCGTGACCGCCGCGCTCGCCGACCTCTCGCCCGAGGAGTGGCCGGAGGGGTTCGCGCCTGAGCACGTCGCGCGGATCTCCGCCCTAGGCGGCGGCGAGGACGTCAGCGCCGCGGCGGCGCAACTCGACAGCGCGGGACACGGGCTGGCCGCGACGTTCATCGACGCGGGCAACACGAGCGACGGCATCCACCCGCCGACACGAGAGGGCCTCGCCTCGATCGTCCAGGCCACGCACGACGCTGGCGGCCTCTTTGTGGCCGACGAGGTGCAGGTGGGCCACGGCCGCGGCGGCGGCCACCTGTGGGCGTTCGCGGACCTGGGCATCAGCCCCGACTTCGTCACGCTCGGCAAGCCAATGGGCAACGGCTATCCGGTGGCGGCGCTGGTCACCAGGCGCGAGCTGGTGGAGGACTACGCGTTTGCGCGGCGCATCTTCAGCACGTTCGGCGGCAACCCCGTCGCGGCCCAGGCGGCGCTCGCAGTGCTCGACGTGATCGAGGACGAGCGGCTCGTGCCGCACGCGCGGCGCGTGGGCGACCTGCTCCAGGAGCGCATCTCGGCGCTACGCGAAAAGCACCCGTCGATCGTCGACGTGCGCGGCATGGGCCTGCTCGTCGGCGTCGAGCTGGACGACTCGGCGCGGGCAGGGGCCGTGGTCGATGCGATGCGCGAGAAGGGCGTCCTCGTAAGCCGGACCGGGCCGCGCGACGACGTACTGAAGATCCGCCCGCCGCTCGTCTTCGGCGACGAGCACGTCGAGCTGCTCATCGAGGCGCTCGACATCGCCCTTTTGCATTAGGGCCGGCGCGCCAGGCGGCTTCCTAAAGCGCCGCCCGGGGTGGCCGATTACCGGCGCACAAGTCCGCGTTCTGACGCGGGCGCCTTCTCCCCCGACCCATGCACCTACAGGAGGTAACCCCCACATGAGGGCTCTGCCGCAGTTGAAGATCTCCCACAAGCTCGGTGTTCTGCTCGGCGTCGTAAGCGTGACGATGCTGCTGATCGGCGTCGTCGGCCTCACGGCCGCCTCCAAGCTCGACAGCGGTGCCAAGAACCTGAGCTTCCAGGTCGACCAGACGAAGCAGGACGGCCTCACCGGTGGGTCGATCACGCACGCGGGCCAGGACGCGCTCGGCGTTCTCCTCGCTGCCCGCGGCGCGGGGCAGCGCCAGCGCGACGGCGAGCTGACGAAGACGCTTGCCGAGTTCGCAAGCAACCTCAAGGCGACCACGGACCTGCACAGCGACGTGCCCGAGGAGGCAGCGCAGGTGGCCCCGCAGGCCAGCGCCTACAAGAAGCTGGCGGCCCTGCAGGAGAGCGGTGCGCTCAAGAGCGGCGACGAGAAGGTTGGCGATCAGGTGAAGGCGATCACCGCGACCGCCCTCGCGGCGAGTGACAAGCTCATGAAGCTGAACGAGGCCGAGGCGAAGGACGGCAAGGACAGCGCCGACTCGACCTACAGCTCCAGGCGCACGCTTCTCCTGGTCGTGCTGCTGATCGGCCTGGCAATCGCGATCGGCGGCGTGACGTTCATGATCAAGAACCTCGTGCCGCGCATCAACGAGTATTCCGGCTTCGCGGCGCGGGTGGCCGACGGTGACCTGACCGGACGCATCGAGCCGCGCGGCGGCGACGCGCTCACGCGGCTCGCGGAGAACCTCAACAAGATGGTCGAGGGTCTCGCCAACACCACCGGCCGGATGCAGGAGAGCGCCCATACCGTCAGCTCGAGCGCCACGGAGATCCTGGCGACGGTGAACCAGCAGACGGCGGGCGCCAACCAGCAGTCCGCCGCGATCAACCAGACCACCACCGCGACCGACGAGATCCGCGCCTCGGCCGAGCAGGCCGCGCAGAACGCCGGCGAGGTGGCGGAGCAGGCCCAGGAGGCCGTCCGGGTGTCCGACGAGGGCAGCGAGGCTGTCGACGCGATCGTGCACGGCATGGGCGATATCCGCGACAAGGTCGCGGCCATCGCCGGCGACGTGCAGGCGCTGTCCGAGCAGACCGCTCAGATCGGCGAGATCACGAACGCCGTGAACGACCTGGCCGACCAGTCCAACCTGCTGGCGCTGAACGCGACGATCGAGGCCGCCCGTGCCGGCGAGCAGGGCAAGGGCTTCGCGGTCGTCGCCGACGAGGTGCGCAACCTCGCCGAGCAGTCGAAGCAGGCGACTACCCAGGTGCAGGCGATCCTCGAAGAGATCGAGCGCGCCACCCACGCGGCCGTGACGGCGGCGCAGGAGGGCACCGAGGTGGTCGAGCACGGCACCGAGCTGGCCGGACGCGCCGGGCAGATCATCGCCCAGCTCGCGGAGATGAACCACGCGGTGGAGCAGTCCGCACAGCAGATCGCGGCGTCCGTGCAGCAGCAGAACGCGGGTCTCGATCAGATCGCGACCGGCATGCACGAGACAAGCCAGGCGACCAGCGAGTTCGTGTCGGGTATCCAGCAGTCGCAGAGTGCGGCCGAGGGTCTCACCGCGGTCGCCGGGGAGCTCGAGGAGCTCGCCGGGCAGTTCAAGGTCTGAGGCCGAGCCCCAGCGATACGTACAGTGTGAGCCGGGCCCGAGGCAGGATCGGGCCCGGCTCATGAAAAGCCGTCCAACGGAGGCGCCACAAACATGTCTAACACCACCCAGAGCGTGATCGACGAGCTCGTCGCGGCGAACACGGACTACGCCCGCGACTTCGCCCACGGAGACCTGGCGAGCCCGCCGAGCCGCAAGGTCGCGATCGTGACCTGCATGGACGCGCGCCTCATTCCCGCGCGCTTCCTCGGGCTCGAGGAGGGCGAGGCTCACGTGATCCGCAACGCCGGCGGCGAGGCCCGCGAGGCGCTGCGCTCGCTCGCCGTGTCGCAGCACCTGCTCGGCACGAACGAGATCGCCGTCATCCGCCACACCGACTGCGGCATGGGCAAGTACACGAACGAGCAGATCGCGGAGAAGGTCGCGGACGCCTCCGGCGGCGACCCGAGCGGGATCGACTTCCGCCCGTTCAGCGACCTCGAGCAGGCGGTCCGCGACGACGTCGAGTTCCTGCGCGACTCGGACCTCATCGCTTCCGACGCCGTGATCCGCGGCTTCGTCTACGACGTGAAGAGCGGGACGGTCAACGAGGTCGCCTGACGGCGGCCATCTCCACCGCAAGCTCGCGGAAGCGATCCACAACCGCGAGCGAGTTTCCGCGCCGCCAGGCCAGTCCGATCCCGACGGTTGGCTCTGGCGGCGCAAAGCGCCGGTAGATCGCGCCCGGCACCTTCAGCCAGCGCGAGCGCTCGAGCATGATGAAGCTCACCCCGGCGCCGCCCGCGACGGCCGACAGGATGCGCTCCTCCTCGGGCTCGGTGCGGAAGCTCTCAGGCCAGCCGTGCTCGCCGTAGACACCGGTGAGCATGTCCTCCCAGGCGCCGGGCCCGTGCTGGCGCGGCCACCACACGAGCGGCTCGCCGACGAGGTCCTCGCGCTCCACCAGCTGTTCGCGCGCGAGCCGGTGCCCGCGCGGCAGGACGCACACGAGCGGCTCACGTCCGAGCTCGATCTCCTCGAGCTCCGAGTCGATCAGGGGAGGGCGCACGAAGGCGATGTCGATCGTGCCGCGCCGCAGCTGCTCGGCGTGGGTGCTCGTCTGGCCGACGTCGAGCTCGAGCTGCACCTCGGGGTAGCGGGCGCGATAGGCGTCCACGATCTCGCCGGCGAGGCCGCCCGGGGAGGAGCGGGTGAGGTTGACCCTTAAGCGGCCGCGCTCTCCGGCGCCCGCTTCCCGCGCCCGCTCGGCAGCGCGCGCCGCCTGCGCCAGGGTGAGCCGCGCCTCGTCGAGCAGCACGGATCCCGCCGGCGTCAGCGTCACGCCGCGGCGGTTGCGCTCGAAGAGCCGCACGCCCAGCTCGTCCTCCAGCCGGCGCACCTGCTGGCTCACGCTCGGCTGGGCGATGTGGAGCCGCTCGGCGGCGCGGCGGAAGTGCAGCTCCTCGGCGACCACCACGAAGTAGTGCAGGTGCCGTAGCTCCATCGCGCCATGATAGGAAGAAACGCTCACAGCCGCGCGTAGTCGGTCTTGATCCCCACAAGCGAACGGCTTACGGTCGGCATATGGGGGAGATGGTCCCGCCGCCGGGTTGCCCGGCGCACGGAGTGTCCGCGGACTTCGATCCGTTCGACATCGCCAGCCCGTTCGACTTCTACGCCCGGGCGCGCGCGGAGGAGCCCGTCTTCTTCAGCGAGGAGCTCGGCTACTGGATCGTCAGCCGCTACGAGGACATCCAGGCGATCTTCAAGGACCCGAAGACGTTCTCGTCCGAGAACACCCAGGCGCCCTACAAACCGCGGCCGCCGGAGGTGCAGAAGGTGCTCGACGACGGCGAGTTCCGCGCCTACTCCGGGTTGTCGGCGCGCCAGCCGCCGGAGCACACGCGCCTGCGCGGCTTCATCAACAAAGCCTTCACGCCGCGGCGCGTGGCCACGCTCGAGCCCGAGGTACGCGAGCTGGTTGTGTCGATGATCGACCGCTTCGCCACGCGCGGCCGGGTGGACCTCGTGCCGGCGCTCACCCGCGATCTGCCCGCGTTCGTGATCTTCCGCCTGCTCGGGATCCCGGACGAGGATGCCCTCAAGGTCAAGGAGTGGGCCGAGAGCCGCATCTTCCTCAACTTCGGCGACCAGCCGCTAGAGGAGCAGCTCCACCACGCCGAGAACCTCGTCCTCTACTGGCAGTACTGCCTGAAGCTGATCGAGCAGCGCTTCGAGGAGCCGCGCGACGATCTCCCGACCGACCTCGTGCACATCTACGAGTCGGGCGACAAGTCGATCTCGATCGACGAGATGGCGGGCCTCGTCTACGGCCAGCTCACGGCCGGCCAGGAGACGACAGCGTCGCTGCTGGCGGAGGGGCTGAAGACACTGCTCACCCAGCGCGATCGCTGGGAGGCGCTGTGCGCCGACCCGTCGCTCATTCCCAACGCGGTGGAGGAGCTCCTGCGCCTCAGCACGCCGGTGTTCGCGTGGAAGCGCACGGCCAAGCGCCCGGCCACGATCGGCACGATCGACATCCCCGAGGGCGCAAACGTGCTGCTCCTGCTCGGCTCCGCAAACCGCGACGACGAGGTCTTTCCCGATCCCGACAGCGTCGACCTGCAGCGGGAGAACGCCCGCGCTCACCTGTCGTTCGGGCACGGCATCCACTTCTGCCTCGGTGCCTCGCTCGCGCGGCTCGAGGCCCAGATCGTGCTCCAGGAGCTCACGCGCCGGCTCCCGAGCCTGCGCCTGGCCGAGGACCAGACGTTCCACTACGCGCCCAACACCACCTTCCGCGCGCCGCACAGCGTGCTCGCCGAGTGGGACACGTGGGTCGTGCCGCTGGAGGCGTGCTCGCAGGACCACGTCGAGCTCGTGGGCGGCAAGGCGGCGAGCCTCGGCGCCTCGATCAAGGCGGGCTTCCCGGTCCCGCCCGGGTTCGCGGTGACGACGAAGGCCACCGAGCTGAGCCCCGAGGTGGCGGAGGCGATCGCCACTGCGTACGCGCGGCTGGGCGACGACGTGCCCGTCGCCGTGCGCTCGAGCGCCATCGCCGAGGACTCGGCCGACGCCAGCTTCGCCGGCCAGCAGGACACGTACCTGTGGGTGGTCGGTGAGGACGAGGTGATCGAGCACGTGAAGCGCTGCTGGGCGAGCATCTGGTCGGACCGCTCGATCGCGTATCGCCAGGACCGCGGCATCGACGACTCGCGGATGCGCATGGGCGTGGTGGTCCAGCGGATGGTGAATCCGCGCGCCGCCGGCGTGGCGATGACGCTCGACCCCCACAACGGCGACCGTTCGAAGATCGCGATCGAGTCGAGCTTCGGGCTCGGGGAGAACGTGGTGGGTGGGACGGTGACGCCGGACAGCTTCGTCGTCGACAAGGTCATGCTCGAGACGCTGAAATGCGAGCTCGCGGTCAAGTCCGTCGAGCTCGTGCCGGACCCGAGCGGTCGTGGCGTGGTGGAGCGGCGGATCGAGCCGGCGCGCCAGGCCAAGCCCTCGCTGTCGCCCGATGAAGTGAAGGCGGTCGCCGCCCTCGCCAAGCAGGCGGAGAAGGAATACGGCTGTCCCCAGGACGTCGAGTGGGCGATCGACGAAACGGGCGTCGTCCTGCTTCAGAGCAGGCCCGAGACGGTCTGGTCGCGTAAGACTGAGCCGGAGCCCGATGCAGCGCCGTCGTACTCGCACGGCATGAGCAGCCTCGTCGAGACCCTCGTCAACCCACTGGCCTCAAGGAGAACCGCGGATGTCGACACCGACCATTAAGCGCTTTGCGAGCCCCTACGAGGACCCGCCGCCGCCCGGCGCGGAGGGCTGGGAGGAGCTCTACCCGTACTACCTCCACTTCCGCGAGGACCGCCGCGAGATGGAGGAGGCGCGCTTCTGGTTCGCCGACACACAGCACTGGCCCGTGGTCTTCAAGCCGTTCGACGCGATCACCGTCGAGTTCGCCTGCCGCTGCCTCGGCCAGTACAACACCCGCCACTACATCATCCCGCCGGCCAACGGGATCGACTACCGCGTCCACAACGGCTACCTCTACATGAGCCCGGTGCCGGTGCCCGAGGCGGAGATCCCTGGGCGCGTGCCGGAGTTCCTAGAACGCGCGGGGCACTACTTCCAGAACTGGCCCGAACTGCTCGAGAACTGGCACGAGAAGATCCGCGAGCTGATCGCCGGGCTCGAGGCGATCAAGTTCGAGCCGCTGCCCGACCGCGTTCCGATCGACTGGATCACCGGCGGCAAGGGGCTCGACCCGCACTTCGAGTTCAGCGCCAACTACAACCGCGCGATCGAGCTGGCCTATCAGGCCTTCCAGTACCACTTCGAGTTCCTCAACCTCGGGTACGTCGCCTACCTCGACTTCTTCACCTTCTGCCAGGAGCAGCTGCCTGGGGTGTCGGAGCTCGGCATCGCGAAGATGGTGCAGGGCGTGGAGGTGGACCTGTTCCGCCCCGACGACGAGCTGAAGAAGCTCGCGCGGCTCGCCGTGGAGCTGGGTGTGGACGACGCGCTGGCGAGGGGCAGCGTGGACGAGGCGCTGGCCGCGGTGGGCGAGCAGGAGCGCGGTGCCGAGTGGCTCGCCGCCTGGCAGGCCGCGCAGGACCCGTGGTTCAACTTCTCCTCAGGCAGCGGCATGTACTCGAGCGACCGCGTGTGGCTCGACCACCTCGACATCCCGCTCGGCTTCGTGCGCGATTACGCCGAGCGCGTGAAGGCCGGCGAGGACATCGAGCGGCCGACGGCGGCGATCCAGGAGGAGCGCGACCGCGTGACCGCCGAGTACCGCGAGCTGATCCAGGGCGATGCCGCGCGTGCCGCCTTCGACGAGAAGCTCGGGCTCTCACGGCTCGTGTTCCCCTACGTCGAGAACCACAACTTCTACATCGAGCACTGGTCCATGTCGCTCTTCTGGCGCCGGATCAGGGAGCTCGGCCAGGTGCTGGCGGACGCCGGCTTCTGGAACGAGGCGGACGACATCTTCTACCTCCGCCGCGACGAGGTGCCGCAGGCGATCTTCGACTACGGCAACGGCTGGGCGGTGGGCACCGAGACCGCCGGGCAGTACCACTGGCCGGCCGAGATCGAGCGCCGGAAGCGCATCGTCGAGGCGCTCTCCTCGCGGCCCGCGCTGCCGGCGATGAACGAGCCGCCAGAGGTGGTCACCGAGCCGTTCACGATCATGCTCTACGGGATCACGTCGGAGAGCGTGAACAAGTGGCTCGGCGGTGGCGGCGGCAGCGACCTGTCGGGCAAGGCGGCTGCGCCGGGCGAGGCCGAGGGCGTGGCACGCGTGGTGTTCGACGCCGCCGAGCTCCGCGACGTGGAGGAGGGCGAGATCCTGATCGCGCCCGTCACCGCGCCGAGCTGGGGCCCCGTGTTCGCGCGCGTGGCCGCGGTGGTCACCGACATCGGCGGGATGATGAGCCACGCGGCGATCGTCTGCCGCGAGTACGGGCTGCCGGCGGTCACCGGCACCGGTCTCGCCACGTCGACGATCCAGACCGGCCAGCGCGTGCGCGTGGACGGGTCGGCCGGAACTGTCACGCTGCTCGACTGATGGCGAACGATCCCCATGCCGCGGTCTGGGAGGCCGCGCGTCCGTACATGCGCTCGCGCGGGAACGACGTGCACATCCCGCTGTCGTACGCGGATGCGCGCTGGCTGCTCTCCTACCACCCCGAGGCCGACGCCGACGTCGTGCTGCTGAGCGTGCTCCTCCACGACATCGGCTGGGCCGTGCTCGACCAGGACAAGATCATCAGCGAGGGACTGGGTCCCGCGGGGATGACGAGCGAGATCCGCTACGCCCACGAGCGCGAGGGGGCGCGCCTGGCGCGCGAGATCCTCGGCGGGCTCGACTACGACGCCGCGCTGATCGACGAGATCGCCTCGATCATCGACGGGCATGACACGCGCGCGGAGGCGCTGTCGCGCAACGACGAGCTGATGAAGGACTGCGACCGGCTGTGGCGCTTCACGATCCCCGGGATCGCGCTGAGCTGCGAGTGGACCGGGAAGAGCCCCGCCGATTACTGGCCCAGCCTCGAGGCGCAGCTTGAGCGCTTCTTCACCGCCGAGGCGGAGGAGCGAGCGCGCGAGGACCTGGCGCTGTCGCGTCAGGCGCTCATGATCGACCTGCTGCCCGCGGACCCCGCGCGCGTGTAATGGACGACCTGCGCGGGCGGGTGGTGCTGATCACGGGCGCCGGTGGCGGCTTGGGCCGCGCGTTCGGCCTCGCCTTCGCGGAGGCCGGGTCGAACGTCGTGGCCGCGGACATCGACGAGGCGGCGGCGGGGGAGACGGCATCGCTTGTGGACGGGCTCGCGGTGCGGGTGGACGTGAGCGACGGCGCTTCGGTGTCCGCGATGGTCGACGAGGTGGTGGAGCGCTTCGGCGGTGTGGACGTGCTCGTGAACAACGCGGCGCTCTACGCCGGGCTGCGCCGCGCGCCGTTCCACGAGATCGAGGAGGACGAGTGGGATCGCACGATGAGCGTGAACCTCAAGGGCCCGTGGCTCGTGTCGAAGCTCTGCCTGCCGGCGATGCGCGGCCGCGAGGGGGGCTCGATCGTCAACGTCGCGTCCGCCACGGTGTTCAGCGGCTCGCCCGACTGGGCGCACTACGTGACGTCGAAGGGCGGCATGATCGCGCTGACCCGCGTGATGGCGCGCGAGCTTGGCGACCTCGGCATCCGCGTGAACGCGATCGCGCCCGGCTTCGTCCTCACGGAGGCCAGCCGCGCGGTGATCGAGGACGCCGAGACTTACGGCGTCGCGCGCGGGGCGATCAAGCGCAGCATCCAGCCGGACGACATCGTCGGTACCGCCTTGTTCCTCGCCTCTGCCGCGAGCGGGATCATCACGGGCCAGACGCTGATCGTCGACGGCGGGCGCCAGTTCCTCTGACGCAGCTATCGTCGGCCGGGCGATGCCGCAGCCCCCGTCCTCGGACACGCGACTCGATCCGCCCAAGGTCAGCGACGAGCTCGAGGCGTGGCTGGAGGGCGACAGCGACAAGACGCTCGGCAGCCTGATCGAGCTGTTCGAGGAGAAGAGCTTCGCGATCCTCTTCGTCGTGCTGCTCGGCGTGCCGGCGCTGCCGCTGCCTACCGGCGGCGCGACGCATGTGTTCGAGATCATCTCCGTGCTGCTCGCGCTCCAGCTGATCGTCGGGCGAACGGAGATCTGGCTGCCCGAGCGCTGGAAGAAGATCGAGCTCGCCGGGCCCAAGCAGCAGAAGTTCCTAGCCGGGCTGATGCGCCTGATTCGCCGCCTCGAGCGCTTCTCCAAGCCGCGCTTCCGCTTCCTGTTCGAGCGGCGCTTCAGCTCGAACGTGTTCGGGCTGCTCGT